>WQVG01000018.1 GCA_009781675.1 Candidatus Bathycorpusculum acetigenes
TCAGAATTCTTCTGGTGCTTATGAGAAGGTGTATTATGTTCGTGTGGCTCTCTTTGATTCTGCAACTGGCGTTTGGAAGATCTATGCTGGAACAGTGTCAGTAAATAATCCTGGCGGAAACGATAAAAACCAACAAGTAGTCTTAACAAAAATCTCTTAAAACAGGCGATCCTCCACCCTTTTCTTTTTTTGAAATAACTTCAACTTAGATTAGTACACTCATAAAAAATGTGGTGTACGCCAATTCCACACTGCTTGATTAGTATTTTTTGGATTAAAAGTCTGTTAGTGTTTTGTTTTCGGGTGAGAAATCTATAACGCCTAGCATATAGGTGGGGTGTTTTTCTAATTCTATGTCGTTTGTGTATTGTGTTTTTGTGTACCGAAGGAGTGTATCTGCTTTTGCGCTGGTTATCTCTTGGAGGGTTCTATTTCTTGAGTTGTTTTCATGAGGGAGGTTTGTTGCAATTATGATCATGTTGTGTTTTTTTGCAAAGTTGGAAAGATAATTCATTATTTGATTGTAGCCTGTTCTTGCTTCTTGGTCATCCACATTTTCAGTTAAGAAGGGACACATAACATCAGAGATAACTACCAGCTTTGCGTTGGAAGTTTTTATGATTTGTTCAAGTTCTTCTATTACAAGTGAATGCAACCGGTAAGCGGTGTAGGCTCTAAAGGTTTGGATTTGATCTACTGTTTTTTGAAATTCGACGTGTTGACGTTCGGCGGCTCGTCGAATGCTGGGCATAGTCGAACTGTTTGCGGCATCAATAAAGATAACTTTACTCTCTAAACCGCCTTGATTTGTTAACAGAGGTGCTCGAATACAAAGCTGGGCCATTAAGCTGGTTATGCTTTGAGAGCCGTACATGACCGCAAAGTCTCCTGCTTGGAATGCTGGAAACAACTCATCAAGCTGGGGTATGTTAAATGTTAATCGTAGTTTGGCTGTTGTTTGCAGTAGTCTTGTTTGCGGCATCAGTTTTTGTATCGTTACTATTTTTTGCATCCTACTTCACAAACCCACTACAGCTGATTTGTTTATTTAAAACATCGAAGAAACAACCTTTCTCAACAGGGGAGGGGTCATTAAAAATGAACCGCTAGCGTTACCACGCGCCCATCCTTGGAGCCAAAACGAATGCTATTATGTTGACTGATACGGCTCAATAAATGTCTAAAGGATGGTGCACTTACTGAAGTGCATTAAATTTAATATATATGCTTAGAACTAACGCCTAAGGCGGAGCGTTATTATGACGGCATATACGATGCAATTTGTAGCAGAATTAAAAGACTACCGGCCACGTATTTGGCGAAGATTTCAGATAAGCAGTAGCGCTGATTTAGAAGATTTTTGCTATACCCTTATGAGGATGTTTCATATGCTGGGTTGCCACTTATTTGAATTCAGCATAAAGGGTAATCGGTATGCATTGCCGTTGCCAGATGGTTTGGACGATTGGTCTGAACCTATCAAAAATCTACACGGGGTTGCCATTAACAAACTGTTCAAAAAAGAAGGCGATAGTGGTGAGTTGTGGTATGATTTTGGTGATTGCTGGTATGTTGCTGTAAAACTAGAAAAACTAAAGGTGACCGAAGTAATTTCTGCAGACGAGTTGCCACGCATAATTAAAGGGAAAGGGTTTGGTATTGTCGAAGATTGCGGTGGAATCTGGGGTTTAGAAGAGATTGCAGAAGGACTAAAAACTGGAAACGTTGAGGACTGGGAAGACCTCAAAAGGTGGCTTGACGATATCTGTCCTGACATCTTAGAGCATGGTCTGGATTTCTTCGATATTGATGAACTAAATGTTGCATTAAAAAAGAAGGCTCTATAGCCTCTCTCTTTATAGGACGATGGCAAAACAAATATTTGCCCTCGGGTTCTTGTTGCTTTAATTGTCGTCAGCCTCGCCTAAATGTTAACTCACTGCTTATCCATCAAGGCAACATATCGTAGATGTGTCACTTTTGGGTAATGCTGATAAAGAAGCCTCTAATTCATATTGTAAGGTTGTGTTTTATGGAACATCAAAGTGAGCAGCCGCAGGCCTGTGTTGTTTCTATTCATCGTCCCAGTTTGCGGGAGTTTGTTTTCTTTTTTTCGTGTGGTTTTTTGGTAAGTATTCCGTTTACGCTTTTTTTTGCTCAGCTCTATCCTTATTTGCCTAGTATTTTGGTGCTTGCTGTTTGTGCTCCCTTTATTGAGGAGTTAGCTAAGGTTTTTCCTCTGTTTTATAGGCATGGGGAAACTGAACGTTCGATTGTAACGCTTGGGCTTCTTATTGGTTTGGGCTTTGGTATTGCTGAGTTTGTTCTCTATGTTTTTTTCTTAAGGGTGAATCCTTTGGTGCGGGTTGGAGGCGTGATTTTTCATGCTTCTAGTGCGTCTATAACGGCTTTTGGGATAGCTAAAAAGAAGGTTTTGTTTTACTATTTGCTTGCAGTTGGTTTGCATGCGGTGAATAACTTTTTTGTTACCATAGCTGAGAATTTTTTAGCGTCGTTTGTGGGGTTGCTTGTTTTGGTGACGGTTTTCTGGTTGGCTTGGGGGGTCTGGCATAGGGCTTCTAAGAATCGGGTGGTGGTTTAGTTTATTTTGTCGGTTAGGGCTAGGGCTTTAACGCGGTTTACGCCGTCGATTTCTTCTATGAATTCTGCTATGCTTTGGGGTACGTAGTCTTTCCAGTTGCTTGTTTGGACCATTTTTTCGCGCACAAGGGTTGAGATGTAGACTTTTCTGTCGAAGAATGGTATGTCTATGACGTGGTAGCCTGCTTCGACAAATAATCTTCGGGTTAGGGGTTCGTTTGAGAAGACGACGTTAAATTTGGGTGTGTAGCCCTCTACTGCGCTGACCCAAAGCATGTGTAGGTGTACATCGGGAACTGGGACTATCCAGAGTTTTTCTTTGTCTAGTTTTGCTTCTGCGACGGCTCGTTGGATCATGGTTAGTCTTTCGCCTGCTGTGAAGGGGTTGCGGCTGTTGTGGCTGTATTGGGCGCTGCCGATAACCACAATTAATTCATCCACGCCTTGGAGTGCGTTTTGAATGGCGCATAAGTGTCCTTTATGGAAGGGTTGAAACCTGCCGACGTAGAGGCCTCGATTAACCACGATGTATTCCCTGTTTTTGGTTGCACTGGATACATTTATGCGTTCCGCATCATCGATGTGGTGGTTTGTGTTGCGTTTCTGGGCTTTTTGTTGTGCTCTTGTTCTGCTTTTTTAAAAGAGCAAACATTTGTGGTTGAGGTTGTGTAGTTGAGTGCTCAAAAGTCAAATTTATCGTTGGGTGATAGTGTTAGGCTTCATGTGTTGGGTGTTGATGCAGAGATTGATCCTGTTGTTGGCGAGAAATTAAGGCGGGGGATCTATGCGTCGGATCGGATTCATATGCTTGTTATGGGGTTTCCTGGTTCGGGTAAGACTAGGTTTTTGCTCTCTATGATAAAACAACACATCGATGCCAATGAGGGATTTTTGGTTCTAGACTCACATCGTGATCTCACGCCGCTTATTCTCTCCCATATTCCTGCTGAGAAATGGGATCGGGTTGTATACATTAATCCTTGGTCTGCCTTTGAGGATAGCTGCGATAATCGGGTTGTGCAGATCAACTTTTTAGACTACAAAGACCCCCGGATTCGAGATATAACTGCTCGAATGTTTATGGACACCTTAGAGAAAATCTATGAACGATGGTGGGGGCCGCGCTTAGACATGATTCTTCTAAACGCACTCTACTTGCTAATGGAAAAAGACGCCGCCAAACTCCCCGATCTATACCAAATCTTAGTCGACACCCCCCTTAGAAATACCCTTGTTGCACGATGCAAAGACCCAAACGTAAAGCTATTTTGGGAACAACAATACACCAAAATGCCCAAAGACGCTTCAGTAGCTGTTTTAACAAAACTCTACCGACTCGTACAAGAACGCATAATCAAACCTCTCTTTATGGCCCCCAAGAGCTGCATAGATTTCCGAGCCGCCATGGATCAACAAAAATTCATCATAGTCGATCTCCCCGAAGGCAAAGTCACAACCGATATAGCCAACTTTGTAGGCAGCCTCATCCTATCTAGCATATATCTCGCAGCTATGTCAAGAGAAGACACCCCAGAAAAAGACCGCCCACCATTTTTTGTATACATCGATGAAGCCTACCGCTACACCACCAAAAGCATCCCCGAAACCCTCCAATCGCTACGAAAATTCAAAGTCTATATGACCCTAGCCAGCCAATACCTCGAACAATACCGCCGAGACATCCAACCAGCCCTCACCCAAACCTGCGAAACCATCATCTCCTTTCGCGTCGGAGAAGACACCGCTAAAACACTAGAAAAATTCTATCCCAAAAAATACGGCTACCAAACCCTTATGAACCTACCCCGCCACCTCTTTTTTGTCTCCACACCCTTCTGTGGAAACCGAGAATACCAAGTCCTAGAAACCCTAGACTACAAAACCGGCTCAACCAACCCCCAAGACGTAATCAAACACAGCCTAGAAAAATACGGACGCAAAATCGATATTAACGAATTATTGCTAAGAGAGCAAACAAAAAAAGCCAACCCCCAAGACTTCTTACACTGGCCCCTAACTCCCGCTGAGTGGGTAGTGCTTCTCACCCTGCGCCTATCGGGAGGATCAGCCGATGAAACCTCCCTACGAACACGCCTTCTGTATGACCCAACCAAACCCAAAATTTACACCCTCACAGAAGCCGAGCTAACAAACGCCCTAAAAAACCTCTCAATTGATAACCTCAAACGGGACGCCTGGCTGACATTTAGCGACCAAACAACAAACCAAACCCAACAAACCTGGGACAGCACAAAAAAAGAACCAAACCCCAAAGAGACACGAACAAGAACCTGGAACTTAGCTCTAGCAGACAATCAAGCCAAACGACTCCTTGACAGCACCTTTAGAGGCGAGAAAGCCGGCGGAGTCAAACATGTCCAAGCAATCATGGTCCAACGAAAAATCTACTGGCTAAACGGCTGGATCGTAGGCATAGACACAGGCGAAACAGACGAAAGCATAGCCGACCTCTATGTCACACCTACCCTACCCGACCCAAACCTAAAAGGCAAAGGCCGCATCGACCCAAATTACTGGGACTACAAACGCAGCTTCGCTGTTGAAGTGGAAAGCTATCCACAAAAACACTGGGACCGCCTGGAAAACAACTATACTCGAAATAAACAGATGGGCTTTCCCACAGTCTTTGTAGTGCCAAACCAAACCGATGCAACCAAACTAAAAGAAAAACTTGACGAATGGCAAGCCACCTTTGTAGCTAAATCTGCAAAATTTGAACCCGACCACCCCGAAATGGTTACCATCGAAATAGATGGAATACTTGACAACCAAAACAGTCTCTTATCGTTCTGTGAAACTAAAAAAGCCTCTTCATAGCACGTTGGCATTGTTTTGACTGTTGGTTCACTCCAACAGAACTCCCACAAATCATCCTTTAAAACCCCAACCGCAAACCCGCAATAGTATTTTTGAGTTATAGTCTATAGTGTTTCACAGCTGTTTTCTATGGGTGCGCTTATCGCCCAGACGAAAATTATATTCACATAATCTGCAACACCAAAAAACAGGATCTATAGGTGAAATATGCCACTTAATTTTAGGAAGTTAGGGGCTGATTGGATTTGAACTCTGTTATGGTGGTGGTCTTTAGTTGATTTGTGTTGCTGAAGTCTTATATAGTGCTGAGGCAGGTCGCTTTTATGCATAGTGATTGTGTTATTGAATTAAAGCAGTTGCAGAAGATTTTTGTTTTAAAGGAGCATGGAAAGCGGCGGCAGGTGGAGGCTGTGCGGGGGGTTGATTTAGTTGTTAGGCGGGGTCAGATTTTTGGTTTTCTGGGTCCAAATGGTGCTGGAAAATCAACTACGCAAAAGATGCTCTCCACGCTTTTGCGTCCAAGTGGTGGGGAAGTAAAGGTTCTGGGGTATGATTTAGTTAAGCAGCCTGATAAAATCCGCCAGAGGGTGGGGTTTGTAAGTCAGGCGGGTGGAGCAAATTTGGCTTTTAGTGGAACTGAAAATTTGGTTCTTCAGGCTCAACTTTTTGGTATAGATGCGGTGTCTGCTAAGCGGTCTGCGGCAGAGTTTTCTCAGCGGTTTCAGATGACCAGCTATATTGATCGGCCGGCCTCTACTTATTCGGGTGGGCAGAAGCGGCGATTAGACATAGCGCTTGGAATGATTCATCATCCGCAACTGCTCTTGCTTGATGAGCCAACAACTGGTCTTGATCCTCAGAGTCGAGCCTATCTTTGGGTTGAAATACAAAAACTCAAAGCCGAAGGCGTTACTATATTGTTGACTACCCAGTATATGGATGAAGCAGATAAGCTCTGTGATAGTATTGCAATTATTGATCATGGCAAAATCATTGCGCAAGGAACTCCTGATGAGTTAAAAAGTTCTGTGGGTGGTGACACCATTGTTTTTAGTTTTGTCTCCTCCGAGATTGCCCATAAAGCTGAGGGACTGCTACATGAGCATGTGGTACTTGAACGTCTCCACGTTGCTGAGGGCTCGGTTTATCTTACCCTAAAGGACGGCGAGCGGGCCTTGCCTGATTTGTTGCGGCTACTTGATGGGCTGGGTCTATCCGTTCAGAGTGTTACGCTTGCCCGGCCAAGTCTAGATGATGTATTTTTAAAATATACTGGGCGTTCTTTGCGCGAAGATGAGGGTGAAAAACCATGAAACTGCTCCACGACATACGCCTAATGTTTATGGCTAACCTGCACCACATTCTTAAAAGTCCCATTTTTATTTTCATAAACATGTTTCAACCCTTGATGTATCTTATCTTATACATGCCCTTGCTGGGCGGGTTGGGTAATGTTCCAGGATTTACAGATGGAAACACCGCAAACGTCTTTATTCCCGGACTTTTGGTCATGCAAGCCATTTTTGGCTGTGCCTTTGTAGGATTTCCGCTAATCGATGAAATCCGCTCAGGTGTAATTCAGCGCTACCTTGTCACCCCGGTGAGCCGCTCAGCCATCATACTAGGCAAAGTCTTACGCGACGTGGTTGTTTTGCTTGCCCAGTGCATACTAATAACTCTGGTCGCCATACCCTTTGGTCTGACCCTAAACCCCCTCGGATTTGGTTTATCCCTAGTTCTCTATGTCCTGATAGGTGCTATCATGTCTTGTATTTCCTACGCCTTTGCGCTGATCTACAAAGTTGAGGATTCCCTAGCGCCCACAATGAATACCATAACCCTGCCCGTTTCACTGTTATCGGGCATATTTTTACCCTTAGCCCTTGCACCCCTATGGCTGCAATACCTCGCAAAAATCAACCCCTTCTCATATGGCGTAAATGCAACCCGCGACTTGTTTGCTGGAAACCTCCACAGCATTAACGTACTTGAAGGCTTTCTCATAACCAGCATCATAGCCGCTATCACATTCTACTGGTGCCTACAATCACTCAAAAAAATGGCCACTTAAAAATTCATGGCATAACCCTTTATCTGCTGTTTTGTTTATAGCGCTCAAGTGGATCAACCCTCATTTCATTGACCAATTTAGTTATGGAGTTGAATATTTTAATTGGTAATGTGTTTGACTGTATTGTCGATATGTTTAATTGTCTGAGAATCGAAGTAATATCAATTAACTTTGAAAAATAAAGTAATGCCGAAAGTAGTTGACAAAGTAAATTGATTGAGGATGAAATACAACAATTCCTAAGTCTCTCAGACAAACTAAACACCAAAACCGTTACTCTAACCCGATTCCTAATCCTTGGGTTACTTAGTTATTTTATTGACGGAATCCAATATCGAGAACTAAAAAACGCTCTAAAAATCTCTGATGGAAAACTCATCGCTAACCTCAATGAATTAAAAACAATGGATTACATCACCAAATCCTCTGTCCAAGTGGACCAAAGAACCATTGACATCTACAACCTAACGGAGAAGGGCCGAAACGAATTGAGCAAAATTATCAAATGGACCAAAACCATAGAAAAAAACACCCTCAAAGGAGCCGGAAAAATCTGTCAAGTATTGATAGAGTAATTGCATGCCTAAAATATCTAGAATTATCTCCAAAAATCAAGGACAAAAAAGACTACCGCGGCAGGTTCTTCACTCAAAAAACTATCTTCTTAGTAAAAGCTTTGGGGATAAAACTGACTTATTCGTTTACTCCCTATGTAGCAGGCCCTTATTCTACAGACCTTGCATGTGATTATTATGCCAACGCCGATAAAGTGGAGGCGCTAAATTCAAATTATAAATTAACAATTCAAGAAACTTCAATCCTTGATAAAATAAAAAACTGTCTCGACATTTATGAACGTATGACCCTTATGGAAGCCGCATCAACTGCAGTATACCTCAAACAGCACAACCCCCAGTTATCTGATGATGATTTGTTTGTAGCACTCAAGCAACTCAAGCCCCACCTTACTGACTCAGATAGGATAGTGGGCATAACAAAGGCTAAGGCGCTACTCTTTGAACCAGAGTATTTGACTGATGAGATAAAACAGGAATTGGCTACATGGGATAACATAACCTAAGCGGGTGAGTTAATGCCAGATTTCCCCGAAAGAAATTTGGATGATACATCTCCCCGACACACAAAGCAACGAGCAGACAGGAGACCGTCCTGCAATCATCATCTCTGTTCACCCCAAACAGGCATGACAATGATTGTGCCCCTAACCAAACACATAGAAAGCCTGCGTTTCCCGTACACCTGTAAAATAGCTAAATCACAAATAAACGGTTTAACCTTTGATTCAGTCGCATTAGTTTTTCATATGCGTTCCCTATCAAATTCCGTTGCTAGATTCAAAGAAAAAATAGGAACAACTGAAGAAATTCATCTTAGACAAATCAAAATTCTAATAAAAGATTATCTCTCCATCCCATAGCGTTTTATTTTTATCCAAAATAACTAATTTTTACCAACTAAGCGGCAAACAGTAAGCTCTCTAATTTTCTACAATACTGCATTAGCCAAACAGCTTTGAGTTAATTCAAAAATGTCTCGCTACTGGACTACGACTTTGAGTAGAGAACTGGTTATTGGTGCTTTTTAAGTTAAATGCCCTCGTAGATATAATCTGGAAGCAGATTGCAATTCTGTTAACTGATGTTTTATTGCTGTAGAGCTGGTTATATATTTTCGATCCCTGCGTTTACTTTGGTTTAAAAATTCCTGTAAATAAGAGAGGTGATGAATACTATGTGTATCCCAGTAGTAGTGTGTAACTTTGCTAAATCATGCAGATGCGCTTTGTTGAGTGTTGGGGGTGGGTTGGTTGTCTGAGTTGGTTTCGACTTTGTGGTTTGAGGATGTGGGTTTTCTACATGAGCAAATGCTCGACACGCCCCTTGGACGGTTTTCCATACGGCAAATGATTATCTTTTTGATCTTTGGACTCTTGGCGTGGACTGTTTCACTTCTTTTTGCAGATATTGTGCTAAAAATTGTAGTTGTGGGAGTGATATTTTTTAGCGGAGCGGCTATTTTCAATCGTAAAATCAAAACCCTTCCCCCCGAGAAACACCTGCTCTACTTAGTCAACAAGCGCTTTTTGCAAATAAACCAAAAACCCCCCAACCCCACAACTACCCCCATGCCTGGTGCACCGGCGACCAAGGCTATGTTGCTCTCAGCAACCTTGGGGGTACCCCTAAAAGTTGTAGGGATCCTAAAAGATCTCGCAACCGGCAAAGCCCTCTCGAGCAAAAACATCAAAGTAAGCATAGACAACACAGCACACACAAAGAGCTCTACTGATGAGGACGGCCTATTTTGCACCTACTTTATCCCTGACCGATTTGGACTTTTCCAAATAGCCATCCAACCTGAAGGATTTAGCGAACCCATCCAGCAAATAACTGTAAGTGTTAATCCAAAAACGGAGGCTGCTCAAACTGCAGAAACTAAAACCAACCCCTAAACCACCTGTTTGTACCTATGAAGTATTTCCAGTAAACTTTGTAATGCTACCAAAACAGAAACGCGAAGAGACCCTCGGGCGCTTTCAGCGGCTCCTAAACAGCCTCCCAAACCAAACAAAACTAACCGCCCAAAAAACCCAAAAAACACTCGAAATAACCCAAACCAACCTCACAACCACCTACTCCCGCTTCTTTATCGAAAGCCCTGAAGCCATCGATTGGCTAATAGAACAGTGCGGGTTTAAACAACAACCCCTACCTGAACTGCCAAAAACCCCCACCGCCCAAACCTTTCCAAAGCATCTACTCCTTGAGAGCGGCAAACTCCAAAAAACCTTCACGATATACCAGTTACCCGGAACCCTCTTGCCTGGCTTTGTAAGTGAGCTCTATGGATTATGTGAGCAGGTGTTGATCTGTATTAAACCCCTATCTGCTGAGGTTGCCTCTGCACAGATGGGGAAGTATTTGCGTCTGCTAAAAAGTATCCTTCTAGCCGATCAAAGCAAGGGTCGCCTAACCAAAGATGAAATCAAACTAAAACATGCCATGGCCCAAGCCACCTACCAAAACCTCATAACCGGCACCACCCGCCTCTTTGAGCTAAAAGTTAACCTCACAGTGGAAGCTGATAGCCTCGAAGAGCTCAAAGATAACACCAAAAAACTCAAAGACACTCTCCAATCAAGATTCATACGCCTCGACTGCCCCTCTTATCTGCAACAGGAATTGGCTCTGGGTGAGGTGGCAAAAAAGCTTGTGGTGGACACAACAACTCTTAGCGCCTTTTTTCCCTTTGTCTCAGCAGATCTCGTGGAGTCTCCGGGCGGGGTGTTTTTGGGTGTAAACAGACTCACCGGTGCACCTGTATTGTTTGATCCCCATCTGCGCATGAACCAAAACATACTCATTTTGGGTAAGAGTGGTAGCGGTAAGAGTTTTACCTCAAAGATCCTCCTCACACGGTTGTTGCAAAAACACAAAAACCTCGCCTACTATATCGTCGACCCCGAAAACGAATACGGCGAAGTGGGTCGCCGCTCAGGTGCCGAGGTGCTAGATATCACAACCGAGAGGCAACTGGGGCTGGATCCGATACAGATATTTAGCGATAACAAAGATACCGCTGCAGGCATACTTGCTGATCTAACCGGCATAGACGATAACCGTACCTATCAGGAATTGCGCACTATCGTGGGTGCAAGCCAGGATCTGCTCGAAGTCTATCAAAACAGCCCTCCAAACCTAAAAGACCGTCTCGACTCCTTTGTTACTGGACCTGACAGCTTTCTAACTCTGGGCCAATCCCAGCGGTTTTCTGAGCGCATGGTCTTTAACCTAAGTGCTCTGCACCGCCAACTTGCTTTGACACAACGACGGAGTCTGACTTTTCAAGCGGCAAACGTTTTGGTTTTTAGTAAAATCTGGCAAATGCTTGACAACACAAAATTCCTGCCTCTACACATCCCCAAACTGGTGATCATCGATGAGCTTTGGCTCTACACAGCACTGCACGCGTCGGCTAGTTTTCTTGAAGGCGTTTCGCGCCGAGGCAGAAAACGCAATGTCATTTTATTGTTAAATTCGCAACGCTTAGCAGATGTTGTGGAAAACCAATCGGGTAAAGCAGTTATTGAAAATTGTGCCACCAAGATGATGCTCCGACAAGATGAATCAGCCATACGCCTTGCAGGCCAAACACTGGGCTTGTCTTTTACAGAACAAGAAACATTGTTAGAGTTGAACCAAGGTCAAGGCCTGATTACCGCAGGCGACATTCATCTGCCTATTGATTTCTTAGCTACCAACGAAGAAAACGCATTATTCACCACAAAACCCACTGAGCGCATCTGTCCAACTTAGCAAACGTTTGGAGGCTATGCCGAGTTGAGGAGGAGGTGGAACACATGATTATCTCTCTAAAGATATGTTATTAACATGTGTTATTAACATAAAACCGCCCATAAAAAACTTATTTTCCTCATTTAATTAGTAAATAAACTGTTAAAAAAATCATATGTTAATAACATATGTTTCAAAAAATTAACTTAATCGAGGAAGTTTAAATGACTCGACAGGCCGATCCAAAAGTAAAAGACAATCTACACATCCACGCCAGAAATGAACCCGAACGCCAAATCATAGGTGACCTCAAACAACTAGCCAATCAAGATGGAGTAGAACTCACCGACCTTGTTTTTGAAGCTATCACCTTAATGTTTAGAACCCATCACTGGCCACCTGGAAACCCCCAAACCCAACTAACCCCCTACCAACAACCCACACACCCAATAGTCGAAAAATGCAAATGTGGCCGCCCAGCAATCATATGGACCACACATATAATTTCCAAAAAAAACTATTGCTTTTGTCAACCCTGCTTTAACAAAGTACCCCTACGATATGACCCAAAACTCTGGAAAATAACTCTCGACCACAGAAAAACACCCTGATACCCCCACAGAAGAACCGCGATCATAGAAGAAGACCTAACGTCGTAGGTTGATGTTGGACCTTTTTAAAGTTACAGACTTTTTACTATTGTGGTTATCTTGCTTGACTATGAAATTACCATACAAAACATTGTGATGACAGGCTCTTTTAGCGAACCCATAGACCTAAATGACGCAAACACAAAGCTGGAGGGCTCAAAACGCAACTGGAAACGGTTCCCCGGATTATCCTTCAAGCTAAAAAACCCCTCCGCAGCCTTTCTAATTTTTAGAAACGGCAAATTCGTCTGCACCGGCACAAAATCAACAACAAAAAGCCAAACCGCAATAACGGCCTTTCTGGAACTACTCAAAGCAAAAGGCCTAGTTTCAAACAACTGCACCTACAACTGTAGCGTAAAAAACCTCGTGGCATCCGTAACCCTAGCCGTGGCCTCCATATCTTTGGAGCAATTCACAAACCAATTCGAATCAGCCCTCTACGAACCCGACAAATTCCCCGCGGCCATCTACAAAATGGACCAATCCAAAGCAACTTTCCTTGTCTTCCTCACCGGCAAACTAATCTGTTCAGGAATCGAAAACGAAGAAACCCTAAAAAATACCGTACAAAACTTCTACACCCAACTAATAGAGAAAAGCGTAACTGAAAAAACACCTAACCACTAACACCACTCCACCCACTCCTCTCCACTTGGACAGTCGGGGTTGTTTTGAAATAGAGTGGTTGCTATTCCTGCAAGTATTCCTAAGATAGCACCAAAGACAGACATATTTGCTTAAGAGCTGTACCAATATATAAAACTAAAACCCTTTATCCCCAAAGTCCCAAAAAACACAACGCATATATCTGCGTTAACATCTAAACATTATGTACATTTTAACGTCTATATTAGCACATTTACGCTAACATGTAATGTTTAATGTCATATTTTTAAATTTTTAAAAAGGAGTTTTTATATGAACAATAATTTTAAACCTATTTTTAAATTAAACAGTTCTTACAAAGATTTGTTTTTTGTTTTTTTGTTTGTACTGCTGTTTTCTTCTTGTATGTATGCATATATATCCTCTGCAAATGCGCAAACCATAGTAAATGTTGGCGATGAAACCGCGCTCAGAAATGCTATTAGCAGTGCAACGGGACACACAATTATTGTTCTCACAGCAGACATCCAACTCACAACTACACCCCTCAATATTGTTGCAGGCAAAGATATTGTCCTAACAAGCAACAGCCCAAGCGTGTTTTTTAGGCTAATTGGGGCATCTGGCCAAACCACCATCACCGTTGCCAACAACGGCCGCCTAGAACTGGTCGGCATAACTGTAACCCACACAAGCGGTACCAATGGCAACGGTGCAGTTGTTTATTTTGGCGGCGTACTCACCCTATCTGGGGGCACCATAACCAACAACTACGGTGGCGGCATAGCCAACTCCGGCGACTTTACTATGTCAGGGGGTACAATAACCAACAATACCTCCCTATCTGGCGGTGGCGGCATACTCAACCATGGCAACTTTGCTATATTGGATGGTACAATAGCTAATAACACCGCCGCGTACTATGGTGGCGGCATAGCCAGCTGGGGCAACGTTACTATGTCTGGTGGTACAATAGCTAATAACACTGCTATCCTCTATAGTGGCGGAGGCATATCCGATTGGAATAGCCTTGTTATGTCTGGTGGTACAATAGCTAATAACACCGCCCCATACGGCGGCTTCGGTGGTGGCATAGAAACCCGTGGCATCTTTATTATGTTGGATGGTACAGTAGCCAACAACACCGCTGGGTATGGCGGCGGCATAGCCAAAGACAACGACATTGGTCTCATATCTGGGGGTACAATAGCCAACAACACCGCTTGGAATAGCGGCGGTGGCGTATACAACCGCGGCACCAGTATTACGCTGTCGAATACAACAATAGTCAATAACACCGCCACACTTGGTGGTGGCATAGCCAACACTGGCGAGGGTAGCGGTATATACACTCTCGTTGGCAATATCACCATATCTGGGGGTACAATAGCCAACAACACCGCATACAGCGGTGGCGGCATGTATAACTCCCCCACGGGTAGTGTTATTGTGTCGGGGGGTACGATTTCAAATAACGCCGCTACCCTCTACGGTGGCGGCATACTCAACAGCGTCGGCAATGTCACTCTGATGGGGGGCATCATAGCCAACAACACCGCATACAGCGGTGGCGGCATATACACCTACGGCAACTTTACTATGTTGGATGGAATCATAGCCAACAACACCGCCCCATACGGCGGTGGCATAACCAACACCGGCTGGGCAGAAACAGAAGGAGAATACCGTTTTGGTAGTGTTATTGTGTCGGGGGGTACGATTTCAAATAACGCCGCTACCCTCTACGGTGGCGGCATGTATAACTCCCCCACGGGTAGTGTTATTGTGTCGGGGGGTACGATTTCAAATAATACTGCTCAAGGGGGTGGCGGTATACGTAACAGCGGTCTATTGAATTTGTTTGGAGGTGTGGTCTCTAATAACACCGCGGAGCTTGGCGGCGGCATAGCCAGCTCGGGTAATTTTAGCATGTTTAATGGAATAATTTCTAACAACATAGCTGTGGATGGCGGCGGTATATGCCTCGAAAACGGTCTTGTAGACTTATTTAGCGGTACAATTTCAGAAAACATTGCCTCAGTTGATGGGGGTGGGGTTTGGGTTGCTTATGCAAACCTTGATCATCTCTTTGTTTATGATGGTATGGTTTTCTCTAACAATAGTGCCTCGGTTGCATATAATAGAAATCCCATAGATGATGCTCTATACTACGCCCAAATAGGACCAAACGTAGTCTGGACAAACCCCTTCACCCAAGGTTACAACAACTATGATATAAGCTACACAAACGGTACCCCCTACATCTTCTCCTATAATGTGACGGTGAACAATAGTTATGCATCCGTGACAGGTGCTGGTACCTATCAGGCAGGTGAAATCGTAACCATAAACGCAGGAACCCGACCCGGCTACACTTTCACCAACTGGACAATTAACGAAGGTAACATCAACCTCACTTTGCCCAATACTCCAACTGCGACCTTCATCATGCCCGAGAGCGATGTCACCGTAACCGTCAACTGGCAAGCGAATCAATCCCAAACCGGCAGCTTTAGTGTTACCAAACTAACCAACCCCCCTGACACTGCAGTAGACTTTAACTTTCTCACCTCCATCGGTGCATCATTTAGCCTAACCGAAGGAGGTGACAGTTGGTACAGTGGCGAGATACCTGTGGGGGTTTATACGGTCACTGAACTACCCAAACCAGGTTGGGAACTAACCAACGTCCAAGTAGACGGCACAACCAACTACACCCTAAACCTAAACACGCGTACGCTAACCTTTACTCTTGGAGCAGACCAAATCATAGCCCTATACTTTGTTAACACTGAGCGGATAGGCCCTGAGCCGGGATCTATTAGCGTCACTAAACTAACCAGCCCCTCCAACTCTGAAACCCCCTTTAGCTTTATTATCTCTGCACCCCCGGGAACCTTTAGCCTAACTGATGGCACTACCTGGCAAAGCGGTCCCCTAGCGCCTGGCAACTATACTCTAACCGAGATTGCCCAACCCGGCTGGGACTTAGCCAACATTATCATAAATGATCCCACTCACAACTCTTATATGGATCTAGCAACCCGCACCGTTTTTATTGCCATAGATCCTGGAGAAACCATAACCATACTCTACCAAAACACAAAACAACAACCCCAACCAGGCACCATCACTGTTGTTAAAACTACCTGCCCAACCGATGCTTCTGATGTCTTTAACTTTGTCACCTCCATCCCACCCGGAACCTTTAGCCTAGCCAACGCAGACACCTGGCAAAGCGGTCCCCTAGCGCCTGGCAACTATACTCTAACCGAAATCGCCCAAGCAGACTGGGATCTAACAAATATTATTATAAGTGATCCCACTGGCAACTCTCGAGTCGATTTAGCGTCGCGCACAGCTTTTATTGTATTGGATCCTGGAGAAACTATAACCATACTCTATCAAAACACAAAGCAAACCCCTGATTATGGTTCTTTTAGCGTTACCAAGGTTAGTTGTCCGGGGGGTTCTTTTGAGAGTTTTAGATTTGTAACCTCGGCACCCGGTGGAAGCTTTAGCTTAACCGATGGCTCTAGCTGGAGCAGCGGCATGCTACCCCCTGGAACCTATACCGTAACAGAGTTGGTACCGCCAGGTTGGGAAATAGCAAACATACTGCTTAACGATCCCAGTGGTACTTCCACTGTGGATCTATCTACAGGCACTGCGATCATCAATCTTCAAGCAGAGACCCATGTCTCTATAGTTTATCAAGATGCTCAGTCTCCTCCTTTGGGGGGTTTGATCTCGGTTGTTAAGGTAGCCTGTCCCATCGACACAACTACACAGTTTAGTTTTGTGTCTTCGGCTTCTGAGGGTGTCTTTAGTTTGGGCAACGGGGAGGTTTGGAATAGTGGTGAGTTGTCTCCGGGTCGGTATCTTGTCACAGAGATCCTGCAGTCCGGCTGGGTTCTCTCAGATATAGTTATTGCGGATCCCAGTGGCACCTCTACTTTTGATCTTTCAACCGGTACTGCAACCATTAATCTTCAAGCAGGCACCCACGTAACGGTAATCTATCAAAACACCGAGCAACCCCACCCCGACTGTTGCAACTGCAACAAAGACCCCTGCCAATGCCCACCTTGTAGTGATTGTCATCAAAAGCCCTGTGTATGTAAACCCTGTAGTGACTGCCAGGGTTTGCATCGTTATGAGGTATTTGATATTAGTTTAACTTGGCATGAGGCCCAGGTATTTTGTGAACAACTAGGTGGGCACTTAGTAACGATTACTTCGTAGCAAGAGTCAGATTATGTCTACAGTCTGCTTATAGGTCACAATAAAAACTGGTATTATATCGGTGGTACAGACGAGGAAAGGCAGGGTCAGTGGCGGTGGGTGACGGGTGAGGTTTGGGAGTTTACTAATTGGGCTCCCGGTGAACCAAACAATCTGGGTGGTTGTGAAGACTATCTTATGCTCTATCGAGTAAATAGTGACACAAAGACTGCAGGCAAATGGAACGATACAAACAACGACAACCGTGGTGCTCCAGGATTCTATAACGCCATTAACGGCGGCTTTATCTGCGAATGGGACAATTAGACGTATCTTCTAATTTTTCCCTCTCGTTATATTTCACATTTTTTTATCTTTTCCTTTACGCTTTATCATTAGTGCCCTGATTGGTATAGCGCGTAGAAACCCTGGTTGTTGTTGTTTTTGTGTATGTTTCTGTTTTTGGGTTCAGTACTTGTTCATTGTGTATTCATTCTGTAACATATCGGTGCGTTCTATTGGTGGGTTAATTGAAGTTGTCAAATTGTGGGCGCTTAGGCGCCGTTTTTATGGCGCCTCGTTTGAAGATAGGCTATGGTGTCATAGTAAAATGGCTAGTAGCATAATTACTAGAGTTAATGTAAGGACGCATATCGTGGGTATTGTTGGGGTGGCAAGGACGCCTTTTTGGTATAGTTCTTTGTTTGTTTTTAGATTCTGGATGTATTTTGATAAATCCGTTTCTGCTTTTACAAAATGTAGCCGCGCTCTAGTTGGTTTGCCTTTCTGAAGTACCACGTTCTCCGCGGGGAAGTACCTGAGATTCTCTATCTTTTCTAGAGGTATTTTTCTTGCTGTAAAAAGCAACAAAACCCTTTGAGGTATTGTGAGTTTAATTCCATCAAACATGGGTTTTCCTAAAAAGTGGTCTTGTAGATTTAAGATAAAAATTGCCAAGGGCCACACCATGCTTAGAAGCGCTGAACTGCAAAACACCCCCAAAACTAAAGGGGCCCATAAAACACCTAAAACCGGACTAAACCCCAAAGGGACGCTTGGAAGGGTCAAACCAATAAATATGAGGGCTTTGATGTCAGCTCCACCATAGAAGCCTCCAAAAAACAAAACCAGCCCCAGAACTACCGAAAAACCCAGTGAAAGACACACAGCCTCCACTGATAGCATCTCAGTGGCCAAGCCTGCAAGGGTCATTGCACACCCCACTGGATAGCCAAAAACCCAAACCCAATTAGAAACCTGCCGATGCCTAATATCTTGTAGTGAAGCATACCCCAAAACCCCCAAAACAAAAACAAACGGTGCCCACCCCAATAGCAGTAACATATTCATCTTCCCCTATGTAGCTGTAAATTTTAAAATCCCTCGCTTTTCTCATCTTTAACTGCCGATGAATGAGTTGCTGGCTGACTACAAAGTTTGTCCTCTGACCTTGCGGCATTCTCTGATTTTGTCAAATAGGGGTTGATTGTTTGTTGTTTTGTTAGTTTTTGGGTGTCAAGTTGCATTCTTGAGAGGGGTACTCTACCCAGAGCGATGGGGAGCTTTTCTATGGCGGTGGGCAGACCGATTATTTGTGCCAGCTCTTGGGTGGAGAGTACAATTGGCTGGCGCCTTCTATAGGCGATAAATAAGCAAAATCCCAAGCTTGCCGCTAATATAGGCAACACAAAATCCTCTCCGCTAAGTGTTGATGTAGTAAACTTGGTGGGGTCAAACAATCCCAGAAACCGCCCAATCAAAAGCACTCCTATTGGAACTAGGCCCCATAAGCGGCAAAGGATATTGTTTCTCAAAACATGTCTTGAGGGTGCTCTAAGAACCGTTGTTGTGTGTTGAGGGTGTTTTTTTGTTTTAAAGGTTTGCAATCGGTTCATAGCAACTGGTAGCGCGCTTTTGATTGTTTGAGCCTCTGGTGTTGAGTTGCTTTGGATAAGTATTTGACAAGTAAAGAGGTTACTGGCGAGTTTTTGTTC
The DNA here is from genome assembly GCA_009781675.1 of Candidatus Bathycorpusculum acetigenes. GTDB lineage: Archaea > Thermoproteota > Bathyarchaeia > Bathyarchaeales > Bathycorpusculaceae > Bathycorpusculum > Bathycorpusculum acetigenes. Next base: position 19,304 of record WQVG01000018.1, read on the forward strand.
AGCATTTTTTGTACACACACCAACCCAAGGATCCACTTTTTGCGGTTCCATCCTTTCCTTAGCTGATTTATTTTGTGTTTTTCCAGCGACTACACCCACCACCATATCGATGCCTTGATTGATGAGTTCTCTACCCCAGCTTGGGGGGTGGTTGATTTTTTCATAGAGATATTTTTGTATGTTTAGGGTTGCGTTGGGGTCTGCTTGGGCAGTAATTTCCAGCCTTGCCTCTGAACCTGCAATCGAAGCGGTCAATCTGTCTATGAGGTTTATGGGCCTCTTTTCTTGATAGTTAACTATAGCAAGGGCGTAATTTTTAGCCAACTCTAAATCCATACAAACCCGATATGACACCTCTGGCGGCTCAGCTACCACCACCTCCACATCCAACAGAGCCTTTATGATCTTTGACATATGCTTACTTGTCTGCTCATCTTGAAGTTGCAGATAAAATCGCACCAAATGACGCTCCCTGATCTCTTTGTTTGCTGTGGCCGCAATAAGAAACCGGAAGGGCTTACCCAAATTGTAGAGTGCATCCAAAACCGGAACAAAATTTGTCGTCTCCAACGTGCAAGTTATAAGCGGCCTAACCTCAATCCAACAACTCTTAACTAAATTCATCCCGCATCACCCATAAACAACCCAAACCTTAAAAAGAAAAAAATCCGCCTGCATAGTGATATGACCGCTTGAACTGTTAACGGACAATGTCAGTTTATACACAATCCCAGGTCCAGTGGTCACTTCCGGTTAAGGTCTTTTCCAAAAAAGGCTACCAAAGCCATGTGGATTAGTTGCTACCTGATTTCCCGTCCTAACCACGCCTAACACCTTTATCCCGACCAACTCAATAACAATTCTTCCTTAGGTAAAAACTCTCGTTTCGTGAACGGGGTGGGGTGATGAAATGATCTATTCACTTTTTTAAAATTCTAACAACTTTGATGATAGTGAATAAAAATACCTTGAAATAGACGGGATTAAGATTGTCATCAAAACGTGTATATTGTAAAAGTTGTCATCAAACGCTTAGTTGCAAAAAGCGGTCGGAATGGTTTAGGTTTTGTTCTGTTTTTTTCTTGATTTCTCTAATAGTTTTATCTGGGGTGGGTGGTTTTTCAGTTTTGTTGTCTACTGTTGTTTTTGAGGCTGATGCGCAGAGTTGGGGTGTTGGTGTTAATTTAGTTGTTGAGCCGCTTTTTGATATGTATGGTCGTCTTGCTGTAAATGATGATGGTACATTCTACCCCAGCGACCGTTTTAATATAGTCTACAGCACAGAATTATCACCTGAGACTATTTTTGAGGAGATAAAAATTCTCTATGACGCCTCCACCTTTAACATGTTTAGCAATAGCAGTGATTTTGGATCTGCACATGGGGTATGCTCTTTTGAGGTTTTATCCTCTGCACATGCGGGACTATATTCTTTCGATGTTGAACTGTGGGGTCAGCGTTTTTCGGAATCTGAAAATCACCCCGCGATATTAACAAAAGTAGCCATAAATATTCAAGTGGTTGAGTATGATCCCCATTTTACCACAGCCCTTGCATACACAATCCCCTCTGAGGATAGCACCAGTAGTATTGGTGGGGGTTCTAGTTTTGATAGGCCCTTTGTTCTAATTTTGCGCTATGATGGGAATGGTCCAAGTTATAATCTTGCGCAACGGGCTGTGGTTGATGAATATGTTTGGGCGGGGGTTGCCCAAAAAATACCTGCCCTAGATACAATGCCGCAGATGCTTACGCCCAACCTTAGCGTAGCCAACTTTTTTAATCAAACCGCAAACATACAATTCTTGGCCCAAGGCATCGATGCTAAGATTAACCCCCGTCAGCCAATTCTAAGTGTTGATGGCACAAGTTTACACACAAACACGTTACCAAAAACGTTTTTTTGGGAACCAAACACAAACCATACCTACACCTGGACCCCAACCCTCCCAATAACCGATCAAACCTCAAGTATAGGTAGCGCAGAAGTAATGGAGTGGTTTGACTGGCAGCTAAGCATCGTTTTTCCACCCGTTCTAAATCAAGAGGCTCTACTCCAAGTCAACCAAACTCTGAGCCAAGACGATCTACTCAATTATCTGATTCAACAATTCAACTCCCCCAATGGAACCCTAACAGCTACGCCCCTTGGAAGCACCATCACTGCGTTGTATGCCCACAACAAACCCATAGAAAAATTCGCCCAAGAACACGGTATCAATAAAAATCAAACCCTACAATGCACCACACCCCTACCCCTATATTTCAATACCACTGAACGATACGCAAAAATCCACTACCTCCTAAACCCTACCGTTGCAAAAGAAATCACCACCCAAAGCTTCACCGACAACCTCCACTACAACCTAACCCTTGGCAGCACACGCTTTGGCAAACCCACCTATTTCCAAACTAACTTTACCGCCCCATACGAATTCTACGACAAACCCTTCAACGCAACCGCATACAGCTGGAACCCCACCCACCAAACTTGGAACATCGACCCAACAGTAAACATAACCGCTAGCTTTAAATCAGCATTAAACTTCACCCAAACCGACGCCTTACTTTGGGCCCTAGAAGAACAAACAACCGACCAAACCGCTCTCGAAATAGCAAAAACCGACCTCTACCCATCAAACACCCAAACCTTCTCTGGAACCGGCACCATAGAAACCAACCTAAAACGCACCAGCCCCCTATACTACAACCTCTCTGTAGAAGCAAACAAACAACAACACCACCAACAAACCATTTCTCTGCAACGAACCATCCAAATAAACTTTCAAACTAACCAACCCTACACCCTACCCCTAAACCTTGACCCCTCAAGCCCCCTTGACGTTACAATCCTCAAAGACGATACCCAAACCACTCTACTAATGCTAAACGCCCCAAAAGAACTAGGCGGCCTAACCCACACCTCCATATATCTACTCACCCAACCCCCACCCAAAAGCGACCTAACAGCACATCCCCCCGATCAACTCAACCTTAGGCTGCTAAAAACCCTAAATTTAACAACAACGCACCAACCCATCCAAGCACCCCCTGACTACACACAAAATTATCCTTTCTACCAATACTATACTGGTAGTAGTTCAATATTTGAAGAAGAAAGCACACTGGGGTTTTGCGGCCAAACCCAAATCACCCTCCAAAAAGACCAAAACCTAGCGGCTCCAACTACACAGAATACCGTATGGCTATATGTGGAAGCCACAAACGTTTGGGGCACAAGCTTCCACCAGATCATCTCTCTCCAACCCTACTCCAGTCCCAAATGGGAAACCGCCCTAAATGAAACCGCCATGTATCTTGTAATCCTGATCGTTATTGCCATAGTTCTGAGCTTAGCAGTCTACGCTATACGAATAAAACAATAACCATCATCAAACCTGATGGTGAATAGCTGTTTTTAAAAATACAGCCTCTTTTTCTATGGTGTTATGGCTGTTGAATCTGATTTGGTTCTGGAGCAGGGTAGTTAACAAAAAAATTCAAAAAATAACCGCCAAATTAGGGTCTAGGCGAGCATTGTTGGGGGTAGATGCGGGTATTCTGATAGCTTTTTTCACCGTTACTATGCTTGCTATCTATCTTGCAGCCCCTCTGATCATGTCGACTCTGTTTAGTATAATAATTGGCGGCCCAAACGGGATATACTCCTATCTCCTTGAACTCCCCTTAATCGTTGCCCCTCAAGACAGCAACGGAACCATCGGACAACAACTAGGCATACCGATGCTTAGAGTGTTTAGCCTAATGCAAACCATTGCACTGGCCATGTTTGCGGTTGTCCTAATCGTAGCGGCCATCTGTTATGTGCTAGAAAACTTTCGAATAATGAACGAAGGCACCGCCGCCAACATCATCATGAACAGCGTATTTACCCTAATTCTCATATTTGCCTGCCAACCCCTCTACAACACCGCGGCCGCAGCCATAAACCTCTTTGTAGGATGGCCCGATGTAGGCGGTTTGGGCCTTTTAATTCCCTCCGGCAACACCATAGATATCCTCGTAGGATACGCCACAGGCGGCATTGGCACCGTTGCACTGCCCAACATGGATCCCTTCACTGGCTTTTTCTTTAGCGGCATTCTAATCATGCTTGTAGCCTCCCTACTTATGCTAACCCTAGTTATGGGCGTGACCCGCCTCTTCTTCACAGGCGTTCTTGCCGCAGTTTTACCCCTAATTCTTGTCTTGCGTCTCATCCCTCTAACAAAACCCTTCGCAGACACCCTACTGCAAGACCTAATCGGATTTATGTTTGCCAGTATCATGGCCTCGATTGTCCTTCTCTTCGGATACCAAGTTCTCATATCCGCAAACCTAAACCCCCTTACCCAAATCTTGATGGCCATCATAACACTCTTTGCTGCCGCATACATGTCCACTATATTTGTGGGCAAGTTTGGCGCTTTGGGGATGGCGGCAGCAAACCTTGTGGGCGGCGCCGTCACCACCGCCGCAGGAGCCGCTATGAGCATGGCTGGTGGAGCAATTTTGGGCGGCGGCGCAGGCATGGCCAGCCGACTCAGCAGATTGAGCGGCAAAGGCCTGACAAAAACTGAAATGCTCAACCAAGCCAGCCAAGGCTTTGTCTCAGGGGCTGCCCCAGGGGCAGTCAGCGGATTTTTATCCGCAGGCGGAGGTGGCCGCGGTGGTCGGCTTGTTATGGGTTCGATGGGTATGCGTGGGCTGGGACGTACAGTTGTTAGCTCTATGGATATGCAGCAAAGATCCGCTCAGGATTTCCTCAGCAACCGTGCAGGTTCCACTCTTAGTGCCGTACTCTACAAAAACTCCTCAGGTGATGTTCTTCCCTCCGCATCACCCGAATCCAGCGCCCTTTTTATGAGTGAGCTGGATAAAAAATCCAGCGAAGACGTATACGCTGGATATGTTGTTGCTAACTATCCTGAGCTAGCCGAGAACCTTAAAGATTTAAGGCCTGCAGGGTTGGAGATTAAACGGCATCTTCAGTCTTTGCCACCCGAGGTGGCCTATAGCAATTGGCACCGCGCCCAAACCCAGGGCAGTTTACCCCAAGAAGGCCGAGCAACATTTTACCAAAATGCCCGTGACGAAGTGGGAACAAACAAAGAAACCGTTAACACAATCCAAAAAGGTATCTACACTCCAAATCTTGAAGCCCTAGACTTTTCTCCGCGTTTCGCCATAGATACTTAACGCCCGAAAGAGGGATGCCCTAAAGAGGGATGCCCTAAAGAGGGATGCCCTAAAGAGTCTGCGTAATCCTCGGATTTTCCAATTTTATCAAATTGCTGAAATCGAAATTTTCATAGGAGTGTAGCAAAGTGCCGCTCCTATTTTTAATTCAATTTTTTGCTCCTGTGGCGTGTGTCCCTCACTATTGGCGGAGGAATCCGTAACGGGAATTTATTATTTTGACGTAAACGTCATCGGCAGAAGCTCGGGACGGTCTGCCGTTGGCGCGGCGGCGTACAGGGCGGGCGAAAAGTTGCAGTCGGTGGCTCATGCGTCGTATCAATCGGGCGAAAAATTGTATGATATAGGCGATAACGTAACCCATGATTATACAAGAAAAGGCGGCGTTGCGCATAGCGAAATAATGCTGCCCAAAACGGAGATTTTGCTTGCCGCGGAGCGGAATCTACGCCCGAATGCGGAGATTCAAAATCAACCACAGGGCGCGCCGCCTGAATATGCAGACCGCCAAACCCTTTGGAACGCCGTCGAAAAACGTGAAAAACGTAAGGACGCCCAGCTTGCGCGGGAATTTATCGTCGCCCTGCCCCGTGAATTCAATTTGGATGAGCAAATAGATGTTATGCGGGAGTATATACAGGAAAGTTTTGTCAACAAGGGTATGATCGCCGATTTTTCCATCCATGATAAGGGTGATGGTAATCCGCATTCGCATATTATGTTGACTATGCGGGACGTTACCCCTGATGGGTTCGGGTTGAAAAATACCGCTTGGAACAAGAAAGATGTGTTTTTAGAGTGGCGCAAGGGCTGGGCTGACGTTAATAATCGCATGTTTGAGCGTAAAGGGCTGGACGAGCGTATTGACCACCGTTCATACAGGGATAGGGGCATAGACCGCGAACCCATGGTACACATGGGATATATGGCGGCGGCGTTGGAGCGTAAGGGTATACGCACCGAGCGGGGCGATATGAACCGCGAAATTAAACGCCGCAACCTTAATTTGCCCGCCAAAACGGAAAATTTGGTTTGCCGCGAAGCGGTAACGACGCCCGAATGCGGCGTTACCAAATTAACAAAAGGCGCGGCATCAGGAGTGCGGAACCAAACGTCCGAGTTTGCACAACATCACGCCGCCAATGATGAGCGCGAAGCGAGGAAAGCGCCGCAAATCAAGGAACCGCACGATGAGACCGGCACCGTTGCGTTTGATAAAAGCCCGCCCGAGCCGCAATATGATAGCGAGAAGATAACATTTGATAAAAAGCTGTCCATATTGAAAAAAGACCGCGGCGAAGGTCAAAGTGCGAAGCGGACCGCCGAGCGTATGGGGGCAATAGAGGAACACCTCAAAGCCGAAAAAGCGGCGCAAATCGTTGAGAAAATGCAGGCGAAGCGCGAAGCTGAAAAAATAGCGCGGCAAATGCACGAATTGACGGAAAGCTGCGTCGCGCTTGAGAAGGAGCTAATCGAACTCAAAGACAGTCTAAATGATGAGCATCAACAAATCCCGCCGTTGAGTTTCCGCGCCGAACAGATTGACGAACACGCCAAAAATATTGCGGTGTTACAGAGCAGGACGGCGCAATTGCAGGCAGAGCGTCAAAATCTGCCCTTTTGGAACCGTAAGCGGAAACAGGACTTAGACAGGGTAATCGAGCGAGCAGAGCAGGACATCAAGGTTGCACAGCACTATTTCAAAGAAAAATATCACATCATGCCGGACGAAGCCCCCGCGGAAATAAAGCGTATCCGTGAGAAAATCCAAGCCAAAAAAGACAGCATACGCGCCAAAGAAGCACGCATATCTGAAATTGTGAACAAAAAAGCCGCCATTCTATTAGAATACCACACCCAAAAACTTCTAAACGACACCCGCCCTGACAAACAACAAATAGAAGAACTGCTGGAAAAAATGAGAGACCCGCCCCAATCTGATTATGATAAATGGCAGTACGATCGAATCGATCGGCGGCTTAACGTCATCACCGAAGAAGATTTCCAGCGCGTCATCGAAAAATTGCCCGACCATCAAGCCCAAGCCCTAATCGAACAACGCAAACGCGCCCAAGAAAAAGAACTTGCCGAAATACGCAAGCACACCCAAACCCATGATTTATCGCGTGGTCGCTAAAATCTCGCATTTATAATAATGCGTCGTACTCTCGGCGCGAATATAAAACACGTTTAATCATTACTTCTGATTTTTTTGTGTCAACTGTGAAGAATATAACATAATTTTTAACATAAGCCCATCTAAAACCTAACTTGCGCAGACGCTCATTTCGCACTAAGGAATGTCTTTCAGGCATTATTTCAAGAGATAAAATTTTCTCGGTAATCAAATCATAGTATTTTGCACCGATATTGTCTGAAAATCCGTTTAAATATTGTACAATGTCAACTAAATCTTGTTTGGCTTGTTTTAAAATTATTACATTAAAATTTTGCATATTTTTCCCGCACTTCCGCCAAAACTTCCTTTGCAGGTTCCCCGATTTGTCCTTGTTAACGAATTTATATAATTGAGCTGCCCTTCTTCCTGAAGGGCAGCGACCATCAAAATCACCATCAAAAACATTCTGCTGCTTGCATCGAACTGGGAGCACCTCAAAGCTATGGATCCA
>WQVG01000019.1 GCA_009781675.1 Candidatus Bathycorpusculum acetigenes
AATTTTATCAATGAGTTTAAGCGGGGTTTTTCACCGGCAAAGCTTGAGGGTTTGGCTGATCATTTGTGGTCTTGGCACGAGTTTTTCTACTCTAAATTAAATATCTTAAATTAGGTCACTGCCAAAATTTCTTTATGCACCACGCCACCTTTTGACCTGTAATCATGGGTAATTTTGCTCTTTTTATCGTCCTTGTCGCGCCTACCCTGTAATTTTTCCCCCGACTGGTATGACGCATTGGCTATTGAGTGGAGCTTTTCGCCCGCCCGATACGCCGCCGCGCCCGTCGCGGAACGTCCGGAGCTTCTGCCGATAATCTTTGCGACAAAATAATAAATCGCCATTGCGGACACCCCCGACAAAAATACCTTCAAAACAGCATATTCCGTAGTGTTTGTCCACTATGCGATGTTGCGAAGCAACATATCGTTACGCCCTTCTTAACGGACGGGCGCGAACACAAAATGCCCCTGCTAAGAGTGGTTACCACTCACAGCAGGGGCAAAAATGTCCGCGCCTATCCGGTTTTTGAGGAGCCGCCGAAAAACGCGAGTCTCATGGAGGCGATGAGTTTTTCGGCAGTCCTTAGTCCTTATATCAGTTTTTTAATTGTAGCACCTATAGCACCTAATATTTAGAACATTTCAAATAAACCAAAGCCCTCCCCACAATCCATCAAAAGAGCTAAATACACACGAGCTAAATCTATACAAATAATATATCTCGCTTCGACATAGAGGGCAAACACATGAAAAACGATAATGATAAAAGCAAAAATGATGCTAAAGATAATATTCAGAAGATTGCCGCTATAGCTACTATTATAGCCGCTATCGTCACGGTATTTATGTTTGTAACCGGATACGCCTCGTTACCTGAATTTCTCACAGGCAACCGTAACCCACAGGTGAACTCAACAGCGGCTATTCTAAATATAGTCTGTTGGGGAATTATTATAGCCCTTTCGTGTATAGCCGTTACAGCAATGATTTTATCCGTAACAATCTATAAAACCCACCGCAGTAAGCTACTCACGATAGGTTTTGTATTAATTGCTATTGCTCTTGTTATCGGCGTTTGTGCCTTTATTTATATTTCACCATCACCAATGCCACCCACACCATCACCCACAACCCCGCTCTTGCCAACAACACCTAACCCAACGGCTACGACACTCACCCCCGTTAAATCTTGGTCGTGCGGCGACAATCTGACAGGGATTTTATTCAACACGGGTCTGCTGGAAATAAGCGGCACAGGAGCTATGTGGGATTGGAACAATTCAACTAATCGAGCACCATGGTATGGGGACAGAAATTCTGTAAAAACCGTTGTTATCTCCAACGGTGTAACGCGCATTGGGAACTTTTCATTTCATCATTGTAGCAGTTTTGAGAGTGTTGTTATTCCTAAGAGTGTGACCGTTATTGGCGGACATGCATTTTCACAGTGCACCGGTTTGGTAAGCGTTGATATTCCAAGCAGTATAACCAACATTGAGGAATATACGTTCTATAATTGCAGTAGTTTAGTAAATGTTGATATTCCTAATGGTGTGACCGTTATTGGCGGACATGCATTTTCACAGTGCACTAATTTAGTAAGTGTTAATATTCCGAGCAGTATAACCAACATTGAGGAATATGCGTTCTATAATTGCAGTAGCTTGGTAAGCGTTGTTATTCCTGAAGGTGTGACCAGCATTGAGAATAATGTGTTTTCTCAATGTACTAATTTGGCAAGCGTTAATATTCCAAACAGAGTAACTATCATTGGGGACTATGCGTTTTATAATTGCAGTAGTTTAGTAAGTGTTGATATTCCTAAAAGCGTAATCAGCATTGGTATTCGAGCGTTTTATAATTGCAGAAGTTTAGTAAGTGTTGATATTCCTAAAAGCGTGACCAGTATTGGTATTCGAGCGTTTTATAATTGCAGAAGTTTAGTAAGTGTAAGCATTCCCGAAAGTGTGACCGCTATTGGGGAAAGTACGTTCTATCGTTGCAGTAGTCTTGTAAGTGTCACTATTCCTAAGAGTGTGACCAGCATTGGAAATAGTACGTTTGCTAATTGTAGCAAGTTAACAAGTGCGACATTCTTAGGAAATGCACCCTCATTATTTGGTGATGATGTCTTTTCGGATGTTGCTAAGGGGGGCTTTACCATCTATTATCAGCAGGGGACGGTTAACTGGACGACACCTAAGTGGAATGGTTATTCAGCAAAACCGTCAAGTTAATTATTTATAATGTATTACAAGAATGATTTCCGACGATTCATCCATTTTTTTGTTAATTATTAGCGGATTCGTTCGATTGTTTGATTTTTCTCTCTTGTTTTTTCTTGCTCTCGTTTGACCGCTTCGGCGCGGTTGTGTTCTTCGGTTAGGATTCTTGCCTGGTATGGGGGCAGATTATTGATAACCGCTTGGAAGTGTTCGCTTCCGATGGTGTTGAGCTGTCGCTCGATTTGCTCCTGTGTTTATTGCGCCGCTTTTTCGGCTTTGAGCTGTTTTTCTAATTCCGATACGTAGGGGTTTTGCTAGTAAAGCTTGTGGGTTTTGTGGGCAAACTGCCGCGCTTAAAGTTGTCCATAGCCCCGCTTTTGGGCTGTGGGCAGCTTTGGCAGTTTTCCATAAAATCCCAAACGGAAATTTTCGCTTGTCGCGAAGCGAAAACGACGCCTGCATGCGGCGTTTCGAAAATAACCATAAGCCGTCCTGCCTTGAGCGTTTGACGCTCACAGCCGGGACGGCTATTTTTATAAAAAGGCGGAGTGAAGCCACTTTGCTACACTCCTATGAAAATTTCAATTTGCGTCTTCTGATAAAGCCGATAATGCTTTGAATTACGCCGATTTTCTAGCGCATGGCCCTTTTGTAAAGACAGTAAATCCTGCTTTGGAAGTAATCGGTGCTGGTGGTGATGGGGATGGATTGGGTATCGGTGCAGGACATTTTGTTAATGCTAGACGGCGTAATATTGATATGACGTATCTTCTTCACAATAACGGTGTGTATGGCTTAACTAAAGGTCAGGCTTCACCTACACTCAGGCGGGGGTTGAAGACAAAGGCTCTGGTACAGTCCAATATCAATGAGCGTCTTGTGGCTATTTCTGTGACAATTACGTCAGGCTATACTTTTGCGGCGCGTTCCTATGCTTTTGATTTAATGCATCGCGCATGAAGGAGACAATCGCATACCCATTGGTGTTTCTACCAAAACTTGTTAGAGTCCACTTTTGAAGATCGATTTAAGAACCGCATACCGTTCTATTTAGAGAATCCTCCGGCAAGACAGTTACTAAAGAATGTAGATGGGACTTCAACGGTGGATTTGGATGAATTTATGGTGGATTTGAAGTTAGCTTAGAAGTACTTGGGTTTTTTAATCACTGGGTTGTTGGTTGTTGTTTTGTTGTGTTGTTTGCGTAAGCTTTAACCTGGGTGTGTATTTGTCTAAATAGGGATGGTTTGGCGATTGGGGGCTTTTTCTGGTGTCTTATATGTTGAGGTTTTTGTGTATTTTCCACGGTTTTATATCTATGGGTTAAGGAGGATTTGAGGGTTTAATGTAAAAAATTGTTATATAGGCGCTAACTGTAGTGTAGTAATCAAGATCAACAACACTACAAATAAAAGATAGGAAGAACATATAACAAAATGAGATGCCCCTACTGTAACGCAGAAAATTCAAAAACCCTCGAAACACGTGACTCCGCAGAAAACACCACCCGCAGACGCAAAGAATGCATCACCTGCGGTAAACGCTACACCACCTACGAATATCTTGAAACCGTCGAACTCATGGTCCGCAAAAAAGATGGCGAACTTCAACGATTTGATGTCAACAAAATAATCAGGGGTCTCCAAAAATCCTGCGAAAAACGCCCCGTCACCATGACACAGATAAATGAGTTAGCAGATCACGTGCGCCAAGACTTAATGCTCAAAGGCGCTCAAGAAGTCGCATCAGAAGAAATCGGCGACTTAATCATGCAATACTTAAAAAAAGTCGACCGTATCGCCTACATCCGGTTTGCTTCAGTTTACAAACAGTTTGAAGAGCCTGAAGATTTCAGGCGAGTAATTTCGGAAGTGAAGAAAAAATGAAATTCGTATTAAAACGTGATAGTAAATTAGAACCATTCGATCAAGAACGCATCACACAGGCCATCTATAAAGCTGTAAAAGCAGTAGGCGGCAAAGATAAAGAACAGGCGAAAAAAGTCAGCGATGAAGTTGTAGCTGAACTCAACCAAACCTTCGGTGACGATGGCGTCCCCACTGTTGAGGAAATACAAGACCTTGTCGAAAAACGCCTCATCGAAAATGGGCATGCCTCCACTGCCAAAGCCTACATCCTCTACCGTAAACAACACAACGACATGCGCGAACTAGCCTCACTTTTGAGTTCCTCAGACTTGGTAGACCAGTATCTTGAGGTTGAGGACTGGCGAGTCAAAGAGAACAGCAACATGAGTTACTCACTTCAGGGCCTCAACAATTACCTCTCTTCGGCAGTCATCGCCAAATACTGGATAGCCCGCATCTATCCTGAGAGCATCGCGGCATCTCACTTCTCAGGAGACATTCATATTCACGATTTAGGCGTTTTAGGTCCATACTGTGTGGGTTGGGACATAAACGACCTTTTACTCTCCGGTTTTGGTGGAGTCCATGGTAAAATCGAGAGCAAACCCGCTAAACACTTCCGTACCGCACTAGGACAGGTTGTTAACTTTTTCTACACTCTACAAGGCGAAGCAGCAGGCGCACAGGCATTTAGCAACTTTGATACCTACCTAGCGCCCTTCATACGATATGACAATTTAGCTCAAAAAGATGTCGAACAAGCACTACAAGAATTTTTCTTCAACATGAACGTACCCACCCGAGTCGGCTTCCAAGCACCATTCACAAACCTCACCCTAGACTTAACAGTGCCCGACTTCATGAAAAATGAAGCCGTCATCCACAATGGTAAAATCACATCAGACACCTATGGCGACTTTACCAAAGAATTAGAGATGCTTAACTTAGCTTTCGCTGAGGGTATGAAACAGGGTGATGCAAAAGGCAGAGTCTTCACCTTCCCTATCCCCACCTACAACATTACCAAAGACTTCGACTGGGACTCCCCGACTTCACGAGCTATTTTTGAAGTCACCGCCAAATATGGCGTTCCCAACTTTAGCAACTTTGTCAACAGCGACATGAAACCCGAAGACGTCAGAAGCATGTGCTGCCGGCTCCGTATTGATAACCGAGAACTCCGCAAACGAGGCGGCGGCTTCTTTGGAGCCAACCCCTTAACGGGTAGCATCGGTGTTGTCACCCTCAACATTCCCCGCATCGGCTATCTCTCCAAAGACGAAGACGAATTCTTTGAAAAACTAGGCGTTTTGATGGAAACCGCTAAAGCCAGTCTCGAAATCAAACGCAAAGTGCTCGAAGCTTTCACCGATAATGGCCTCTATCCCTACTCTAAACGCTACCTGCGACATGTTAAAGATGGATTTGACAAGTACTGGAAGAACCACTTCTCAACAATCGGTATAGTTGGCATAAACGAGGCACTCATAAACCTACTAGGACAAAACATCGCCTCAAAAGAGGGTCAATCGTTTGCAGTCAAAATCCTCACCTACATGCGTAAACAAATAGCTGATTACCAAGAAGACACAGGCAATATCTACAACCTCGAAGCCACACCGGCAGAGGGCACATCATACCGTTTAGCCCGTCTTGACAAGAAACGCTATCGAGACATTATATTTGCTAATCAAAAACACATAATAGCAGAACATGCCGAACCCTTCTACACCAACTCTTCACAGTTACCAGTAGATTTTGCAGGAGATCTCTTTGAAGCCCTCGAACATCAAGAAACCCTGCAGACACTCTACACAGGCGGTACAAACTTCCATATATTCATAGGAGAACGCTTGCCTACATGGAAATCTGCAGCGGAATTGGTTAAAAAAGTTAGTTGGAACACAAAACTACCCTACTTTACCCTAACCCCAACGTTTAGTATCTGCCCAAGCCACGGCTACACCACCGGCGAGCACAAAATCTGCCCCGTCTGCGGAGCAAAAAACGAAGTTTACAGCCGCGTCGTAGGATACCTCCGTCCAGTCGACCAATGGAACGATGGCAAACAAGCTGAATTTGCCATACGCAAAACCTTTGACCGATCAACAGTAGTGGCGTCAGCACCCTTAACAGTTTAGGTGACCAACACAGTGAAGTTTAGCGGATTACAGAAAACAAGTTTACTTGATTACCCCGATAAAGTAGCAGCAGTACTGTTCACACCGGGATGCAACCTGCGTTGCCCCTTTTGCCACAACTACAAAATTGCTGTTGATCCCCAGCCGCCGTTTCTCCAAGAGGGCGCAGCACTTGCGATTCTTGAAAGCCGCAAAAAATACGTCGATGCCGTTGTCATAAGCGGCGGAGAACCCTGTATGCACAGAGAACTCCCCAAGTTCCTGGCTAAACTCAAAGAGCACGGGTTTTCAGTCAAACTAGATACTAACGGATTTTTCCCCGACGTCCTTGAGGAATGCCTCGGATATGTTGATTATGTAGCGATGGATGTGAAAACCTGCCGGGAGAAGTATCGGATACTGGGTGCTTCTGAGACAGAATCCATGACACGATCATTGGAGATGCTCAAAATGGGCAAGGTGCCCTACGAGTTCCGCACAACAGCTGTACCGGAACTTTTGACAGCACAAGATGCTCATTCAATCGGTGAAATGATAAAAGGCACTAAAAGATATGCAATTCAACAGTTCGTCCCCAAAGATACCCTTGACAAATGCTATCAAACACTCAAACCCTATGCACCCGAAAAAATCAATGAATTCGCCAAGATAATCGAACCCTATACCGAAAAAATAATTCTCAGAATCTAACCTCTTTTCCCACTTTCTATTTCCACTTAATGAATCCATAAGAGACTACTTGTATCCCGTACATTCAAAGTAAGGGGCAATAGCTTTTTTAGGTCTGTCAATCCTATTTTTGCAGTGCAGACGTATGGAAGAAGCAACTATATGGGTTCCCGCCGACGGAGACACCTTTGCCACCCAAGATGGGTTTATCATGAACACGTTTGGCTATGAGCATCCCAACGACAGGGTCTTTGCATTTCTTAAATACATCCCCTCCAAATACAAGGATCTTTTTAATGTTGAGATGCTTCAACGTACATGGAAATTTGGTTCAAATCCCCTGACCAATCAGTTATTCCGTGCAGAAAAACTCTACACTGCCAAAAATTATCAAACCTTTACAAATGCTTTTCGAGAAAATTTTGCTAATTACATTTTCTTTGATCAAACACGAGGCAAAGAACTCATAACCGCACCTTTGGATAGAATCAATCAGGTATTTGTGCCCAAAGATCGTTTAGTTTGGTTGCAGAACCACAAAAACCCCGATAGTCTCCAAGTACATGCCTTAAAACTTATCGACCTTATCCATAAAGAGTCAGGGGTACCCTACGCGGATTTAGGTATCCATGGTTCCATCGCTTTAGATATGCATGCACCAGAAAGTGATATTGACTTTGTGGTTTATGGTACAGAGAATTTCCGCCAAGTCGAGCAGACCCTACAAATCTTGGTTAATCAGGGTACCCTGACCTACATTGCAGGCAATCGTATCGAAGCAGCACGCCGATTCGTCGGTAAGCACGAGGGTAAAATCTGGATGTACAATGCTACCAAAAAACCAGATGAAATCAAAAGCAAGTACGACGACTATACCTACACGTCATTGGCGCCTGTGCAGTTCACTGCAACCGTTTGTGATGATACGGAAACAATGTATCGCCCAGCGGTCTACAAAATCACCCAGTATAAACCCCAAGATGCCCAGTCTGAAGTTGATCTGGATAAAATTCCCATCCAGGTCATCTCCAATATTGGTTGCTACCGAAACGTCGCCCGAACTGGACAACAAATTAAAGTGGCAGGCACCCTTGAGAGAGTCCAATCTACCCATGACGACACTGTTTTCTATCAGGTTGTTGTGGGAACAGCCACCTCAGAAGAAGAGTACATATGGCCGACCTGAAGCTACGTGACCGCGATGCCATCCAAACCAAGGAAGGCATCATTTTTCGTGTGTTTGGCTACAGCCAACCCAAAGATAGCTATATCTGTGATGCTGAATATGCCAGCTCTAAAATCTTTAGTTCAACTGACCCCCGGGCGCCGCGTGAGAACAGAAACGAGCGTTTCTACAAATTCTACAACGACGAAGGCCTAAGGCTTATCTCCGAAAAGTATTCGCAGTACCTTGTTAATCATGAAATGCTGGGTCTCAAAATCGTCGGTGTCCCAGAGAACCTCATTGGAGAAGTGCGGCAACCACAAGTCCGACTACAAGAACTGCTAAAAAATGACCCTACAGATCAGCTATTGGCAGCAATGGAACAAGTACTAGATATTGCCTCAAACAAAGCAGGAGTCTCAAAAACGAGCTTTGGCGTGTTTGGTTCAATGTTACATGGTTTTCATCATCCACGATACTCCGATATTGACTTTACAATTTATGGCAAAGCAGAAAATCAAAAAATAGTACAGACAATATCGCAATTGTATGCTGATTCCAGCTCAAGACTCATCAATGAATTTACATCTGAAGCGGTCATGGCGGGTAAACGGTGGCTGTTTAAAAACTTCACTGTTCAAGAATTCGTTTGGCACCAGCGTCGCAAGATGATTTATGGCATATACGATGACCGCCCTAACAGCGGCAGAATCATCAAAGCTGAATTCGAACCGGTGAAAGCTTGGAATGAAATCAAAAACGAATACGACGCCGATACACGCATCACTCAGAGAGGCTGGGTTAGACTCAAAGCCCTTGTGACAACAGATGATGATGCGCCGTTTATTCCGTCCGTTTATGGCATTGAACCCCTCGAAGTTCTCAACGGGCCCAAAGAAGCCATAGAAGCAACCCGCATATTTAGTTACATGGAGGAGTTTCGCCAGCAGGTACAGCGGGATGAAACAATCATAGTGGAGGGCGCCCTTGAAGAGGTATCATCGTCAAAGGGTAACTATTTGCAGGTTACGCTGACTTATTGTCCTCGCTACTATGAACAGGTACTAAAAACCTACAGTAATTAACGCCAAAGTATCATGTAGTCTTGGGGTTTATTGCCTAAAATCAAGCGGTAATGTTCGTTACCGTTTTTTTTGTTGGTTACACGCTCGATTTTTCCTTGTGCCTCGATCCGCTCGCCTGCTTTGGCTTGCATGCAGAATCTGCCGCGGAAGGAAACCACTTCCTCAATCGGTGACAGAAAGGGGCCCTCAAGGATTTGGACACTACCAAGTTTGTAGGTACATGGAGTATAGAGGGCGTCTTGGGCATCAGTTATTATTGAGTGAATTTTACTGTAGCCACTGTTTTGATAGTAGATATCGCCGTATTGTTGGGGGGTTTCGTTTTGTTCTTTGATGAAGCGTATGAAGTAGTCGGTGCCTTGATACATGCCTTGGAATGCTTTGGGTGATTCTACTGCTGAGAAATCATCGAAGCTCATTTGGGTGTCTTTGGAGCGGAAGTCATAGAGGTTTTGGAGCTCAGTTGTTGTGTAGGCTTTAAAGCTTGATCTGGCTGTGTTTTGAAGTTCTTGGAGTGCAAGGTAGGCGCAGTTGCTGTTTTCTGTGCCGTAAACTATGGGGTCGATGTCGGAGGTTGGTGTAGTTAGACCGCCCATTATGGATCCGGAAATACCTATATTGCTCCAGGGGATGTCGGCTTTATGTTTTAATTCCTCGGCTAGATTCAGCGCTTTTGCTTCAAGGACTGAGAGTTTTTCAGCACCTCGTAGCGCGGTTAGTTTTTCTGTGGGTTGATAGTGTTGGATTATTTGGTTGAGGGGGACTTCGCAGAGGGTTTCGCCGAAAACGGGATCAAACACAATGAAATCGGGGTGGTTTTCTGTTAGGTACTTGAAGCGATCGTCTAGACTGTACACTTTGCCGTAGAGGGTATCGGATCCTTTTCTTGTGCCTTGTACTGAGGGTATAAAACGGGGAAATGCCACAATTTTGTCTGGCGGGTGAATTGTGCCTTTAACGTCGAAAACTACTCCGCTTTTGGTTTTGATTAAGTCGCCTTCTCGGGCTCTCATATGTATCCTTCTTGAGCTAAAGTTTTGGATAGTTTAATAAAGCTTCTTTGAAGTCCTACTCTGAGTGCAACACATGAGCGACTTGCAAAAAGCGCAACACATCTCTAAATGCCTTCAACTAGCGATGATGCTTGAAGTCAGTACCCAAAAACCCGGTAACGTCAGCTTCACCTCAAGCTTTGAAAAGACTCGGGTTGAACATTTTTTGGCGTCTGCCGTTGTTGCTGGGCCGAGTTTCCAAAAAGCGGCTTTGGAGGGTGTTGCTGTTGCTGAGGGGGACTTGGAGCTTGGAGAAGTAGGCATTGGGGGTTTAATCAAGGCTTGTTCAGTTGATGTTGCTTCTTGGCAACATGGGGGAAATACCATTCTTGGCACGGTGATGCTGTTTGTACCGTTGGCAGTTGCGTGTGGTATGACGCCAACGGAGGAAAAGTTTTGTTTTGATTTTTCGGTTCTGCGTCAAAACCTCGATTTGGTGGTTAGGGCGTCGTCTGCTTGGGATGCTGTTCAGCTCTATGAAGCCATTGATATTGCCTGTCCCAGCGGATTAGGTGGCGCACCGGACTTAGATGTTACCAAGGTAGATTCGAAGGAACGGCTACTAAAAGAAAATGTGAGCTTGTTTGAGGTGTTCAAAATCGCCGCAGGCTATGACGATATCTGTTATGAATGGGTCAACAATTATTCCATAACTTTTGATTTGACCTATCCCTATCTTAGAAGACAACTTGACAACAAATCCCTCAACACCGCAGTCGTTCATACCTTCCTAAAATGCCTCGCCGAACGCCCCGACACGTTTGTTGCCCGCAAAATGGGTAAACCCAAAGCTCAAGAAATCTCCAAAGATGCAAAAGCCATCTCAGAACTAGGCGGCTTGGAAACTATAGAGGGCAGAGAGGGCCTCGCTGAATTTGACAAAAAACTCCGCAACATAGGAAACGCCTGTAACCCTGGCACCACCGCGGATTTAATATCGGCGGCCTTAGCGCTCTGCACTCTTAACGGATATCGCCCCTGACCCTGCACTCAGGGATAAAAAAGTAGAGTTTCTTATCCAATATTTTTATCGTAATCTTTGAGCGTGGCTTCTCAGCAGACAAACCGATTCGGCGGTACCGTCAAACAAAAAGAAGACCGACAATATGATGATGTGCTATATACTGATTATAACCCTCTGGTGAACCCTGTGGATACTGCTGGAGCTCCAAATATCAACGCCAACCCTGAAACTCCAATAACCGTAATAACACTCACAATAGTCGTTGTAGTAAGCGTAAGCCTAAGTTTACTGATTTACCTTAAAAAGCGTAAATAATCAAAGTTAATGTTTTAGCTTATCATCCTTTGAACAAACTCTCTGTAGGTTATTTATAAAGGGCTCAGGGGGTGGAATGTGCCTGTTTGTGTCTGGAGTTTTTCCTCAAAGCTGTTCTCGACATGGGAATTTATGTGTTATTGCTCTTCGTGTCAATGATAGGTTGTGTGTGGGCGAGGCTTTAAAAGAATAACTTGCCTCTGTATTGGGGAGGATACTATATGTCTGTGTCTTTTCAGCCTGTTCGGGGAATGCGTGATCTTATCGGTGATGAAGCTCAAGTTTTCACGACCAGTATAGTTAAAGCGCGTCAAACAGCTGAGTGTTATGGTTTCTGTGAAGTTATAACGCCTCATGTGGAACCTCTTGAGTTGCTTTCTGCTAAGTCTGGGGAGGAAATTCGTCAGCGTATGTTTATCTTTAAGGATTTGGGTGGTCGTCAGGTTGCATTGCGTCCTGAATTTACTGCTTCCATTGCTCGGTTGGTAACCACCGTGCTCAGAAATGAGCCTAAGCCGGTTCGTTTGTTCTCTGTGGGTACCGTGTATCGTTATGATGAGCCGCAGAAGGGTCGTTATCGTGAGTTTTGGCAGTCGAATTTTGAGTTGATGGGTTCTGCTAGGCCTGAGGCGGATGCTGAAATCGTGTTGCTTACTAACAATTTGATGATGTCGCTTGGGCTTGAGGGGTATGTGTTTAAAGTTGGGCATATCGGTGTTATTCGGGGTATTCTAAGTCAGGATGGGGTGGATGAGAAGACTCAGAATGCTGTTTTGCAAAAGATGGATAAAAAAGACTATGCCGCGGCCCTAGAGTTGGTGGAGTCCAAGAAGAGTCGCGCTATGCTTGAGGGTTTGATTGCCATTAAAGGCTGTAACTGGCGTGAGACCGTTGAGCAGATGCAGAGCTATGTTGCTGATTATCCCAGCGCTAAGGGGGCAGTTGGGAATCTTGGGGAAATTTTGGGACTTATTGGGGAGAGTGCAGATATAGATGTCAAGGTTGATCCGGCATTTGCTCGGGGGTTGGAGTACTATACGGGTATGATTTTTGAGGTTTATGTTCCTCAGATAGATATTGCGTTGGGTGGTGGGGGACGTTATGATCGGTTGATTGAAACCTTTGGGGGAGATCCCACACCTGCGGTGGGTTGTGCGCAGGGTATCGATCGGGTTGCCATTGCATTGCAGTCACAAAAAGTGAGCAGGGCTGAGAAATCTGTCAAGAAGGTTTCTGTGATCCCCATAACTGAAGCGCTAAAGCCTCAAGCTTTGCGAATCGCTCAGCAACTTCGGTTTGCGGGGGTGGCAGTAGAGTTTGAGGTTATGGGTAGAAAAATGGCTAAAGCCCTTGAAGATGCAGATAAACGCAGAGTTGACTATGCGGTCATTGTGGGTGAGCGGGAACTCAAAGAGGGCGCAGTTATGCTCAAAGACTTAGCCAGCCGACAGCAAAGCATAATTGCAGTCGAAAAGTTGGTTGAAAAAATCAAGAACTAACTCTACATTAATGGACAAATAATGGTGTAGTGTTTGCAGGTAGCCTAAAGTAGGCATGTTGGTTTCATCAAAGACTACACCATCGGCGATGGCCGGTGCCAGAAGAACCACAGAACCACCAAATGTTTTCGTGGGAAGAAAATTATTAGGTTGAGTTTTGGGTTAGTTATAGGCGTTTGATGTAGCGGTTGACTTCCCATTCGGTGACTTGGGTGCGGTAGAGGTCCCATTCGCGGTGTTTTTCGTGTAAGAAGTTTTCAAAGGTGACTTCGCCTAGTGTTTCGCGCATTAGTTCGCTGGTTTCGAGTTCGTCTAGGGCTTCTTTGAGGTTTTCGGGTAGAGATATTATGCCTCTTTGTTTGCGTTCTTCATAGCTCATGTGGTAGACGTTTAATTCGACGGGGTTGCCGGGGTCGATTTTATTTTTGATGCCGTCTAAGCCGGCGGCTAGGAGTACTGCGAATTGGAGGTAGGGGTTGCCTGCGCCGTCGGGGCAGCGGATTTCACATCGGGCGGCTGTTTTTCTTCCGCCAAAGTTGGGGACGCGGATTAGGGGGCTTCTGTTTTTGTGTGCCCAGGCGATGTAGACTGGGGCTTCATATCCGGGGACGAGGCGTTTGTAGCTGTTGGGCCAGCTGTTGAGGATGGCAGTCATTTTACGTCCGTGGACTAATTGGCCGCCGATGTAGTTGCGTGCTAGTTCGGAGAGGTAGCCGTTTTTGGTGTCTTCTGCGTAGAAGAGGTTTTGGGTGTTTTCTTTGTTCCAGAGGCTTTGGTGTATGTGCATACCGCTGCCGTTGATGTCTTGGAAGGGTTTAGGCATGTAGGTAGTGATGTAGCCGTTGCGGGCAGCTACGACTTTGCCACACATCTTTAGGGTTATAGCGCGGTCGGCTGTTTCGAGGGCTTCGCCGTATTTAAAGTCGATTTCGTTTTGCCCTAGGGCAACTTCGTGGTGGCTGATTTCGATGTTTATGCCAAAGGCTTCTGCGTAGTCGGCGATTTCACGGCGCAGATCATCGGTTATATCGCCTGGGTGGGCATCGAAGTAGCCAGCTAAGTCGATGGGGGTGGGTAGGCCGCCGGTTTCGCTTTCTTTAACGATGAAGAATTCTAGTTCGGGTGCACAGATGAAGGTGTAGCCTTCTTTTGTTGCTTTTTTGATTGTGCGTTCGAGGATGTATCTTGGGTCGCCTTCGAAGCGTGTGTTTTGGGGGGTGTAGACATCGCAGATGAGTCGGGCAGAGGCGCGTTCTTTGGGTCTCCAAGGCAAGGTTGCAAAGGTGCTTGGGTCGGGGTAGAGGATCATGTCGGATTCTTCTACGGGTCTGTATCCTGTTATGGAGGAGCCATCGAAGGATTGGCCGTTTTCAAAGATGCTTTCTATGGTTTTGGAACTGACGGCTAAGTTTTTGAGAAAACCGTTTATATCGGTGAACTGAAGCCTAACAAATTTTATGTCGTTTTCTTGGATTTTCTGGATTACGTTAGTTACTTGTTCTTTCCAAGCGGGGTTTTTAAAATCTTTCATATCTTAAATCTCCTAGTCTGTTGGGCTTTGTTCCCCATATGTTTCAGCGGTAAGTGTAACATAAACATATTTAAGTTTAACCCTCATTTATGAATAATTGTCCATAAGATAGGCAATTTTTTGGAATAATATACGCCATATCACGTTTTTTGACAACAAAAAAACAGATCCAGAAGACATAAAGTAAGGTATGAACAAGAAAACCTAAAAACGTTCCCTACGCAGAAAATCTCCAACATCAGACACATTGCGCACTGCAACCTCATCACTGTACACCTTTGGACTTAGATCTCCAACGATTCTGCCAAACCCCAAACACTCACCGAATTCATTGAGCACTAAAACGTTTGTATTTTTCTTGACTGAACCAAACACACGCACCACACTTTTTGCAAAAAGAGGCCGTCCGCAGATAAAAAGCCATGCGGCCTTTCGGTCAACCACTATACGGTTAGCATTCTTTTTTGCCAGCATAGAGAGTAAGTTAAAACTTGGAAAAAACTTGCCTTCTTTGACTTTTCCCAAAAAAAGTCCGGCATAGAAAAAATCCGCTCGAACCATCAGAGACCTTAGAACCGCATCAACCATATAGAACCGCCCGTTTTTTTCTACGATTAAATCTGGGTTTAAGATGATATCTACACCAAAGGTCGCTACGAAATTGGTTACGGCTTTAGCTTTCATGGGGTTAACTCCGTTTTAGTTTAGCTACAAAAAAGCCCTGGGTCTCATTTGGCCATACCCGACGGCATCTTGCTACTGAATGATCTATTTTTCTGCCAAATATCTCTGTTAAGCCGTTTTGTCCATAGCTACTGATTTCTTGGATTTGCAGGTTGAGGTGTTTTATTGCCCAATCCATGTTTAGTTCGTTTTCTTCAGGTTCAAGCGAGCACGTGGCATACACTAGCTCACCATTCCGACTGAGGCATTCTGAGGCTTTAGTGAGAATTTCTTTTTGGATCGCGGCGTTGCGTTGGATGTCTTTTAGGGTTCGATTCTTAAACCAGTCTCGGTCGCCGGCAAAGTTGCCTGAGCAGGGGGCATCAACTAACACCCGATCAAAGGGTATATTCAGCAAAGGTGTCTGTCTTGCATCCATCAGATAAACCACTGTGTTTGTGATGCGACATCGTTCGAGATGGTTGCCTAACGCAGTTAAGCGTCGTTTATCCACATCTAAGGCTACAATTGCACCTGTATTATCCATAGTGTCGGCTAGTTGTACGGTTTTGCCTCCCGGTGCGGCGGCGCAGTCAAGCACTTTTTTGCCTTTTAGGTCGCTAAAGAGAGACACAGGAATTTGAGCGGCGGCTTCCTGAATCGAGTAGAGGCCAAGCAGGTATTCGGCGGTGGCACCTGCGGAAACTTTGGAGTCCAAAACCCAGTAGCCTGACTGTAGAAAGGGGATTTTTTGGAGAGGCACACCTAAGCTGTTGAGACGTTCGATGAGGTTTTTACCTTGGGCGTTTGTGTTGTTTATGCGGATAGTTTGCCGCAGTTTTATCTCTCGGAGTTCCCATCCGAGTTGTTTGTAGCGGTCTTGGAAGAATTCTTTGCCAGACACAGTCAAAACTTGTCTGTTGGGGGATAAAAGCTTTTCAAAAACAGAGAGGTCTACAGGCGTCATGTTGAAAGTTGGGTTTATGCCTTGGCATTGCAATCGGCTATGGGCATCGTTGTCTACGTTATGCATGCGGATTTCGTGCAACTATGGAGTGGGTAGAGTTCAGTCAAAGTTTTTATGCCTTAGTGGAAAAGAGTAAGTTATTGGAGGATTAAACGTGTTTACTAGTTTAGAAGAGGCAAAAAGGTATTGTAAAGATAATGAAATTCAGATGGTTGATTTTATGATGGTTGACCTAGATGGGCGTTGGAGACATCTCACTATACCCATTGATCGGTTCACTGAAGATACGTTGGAGGATGGTGTTGGGTTTGATGGTTCGAATTATGGTTATGCACCGGTTGAAAAAAGTGACATGGTTTTTGTGCCGGATTTGAGCAGCGCATATGTGGATGCGTTTGCGGAAATTCCCACTTTGGCGATGATTGGGGATGTGTTTGTTATTGATTTGCCCAAAAATCGCAGGTTTGATCAGTATCCAAGAAACGTTGCAGTTCGTGCTGAAGAATATATGAAGAGTCTAGGGTTTGCTGATGAAATGCGTATTGGACCAGAGTTTGAATTTCACGTGTTTGAGCATGTAAGTTATAATGTAGAGCCGAATGGTTCAGGATATTTTGTTGATACTGAGCAGGCGGCATGGAATACGGGTGATGATTGCGATAATTTGGGGTATAAGATGCGTGTGAAGGGAGGATATCACATGGCATTACCGATGGATAGGCTCAGTGGTTTTCGTTCACGCGTATCTATGTTGATGGAAAGGCAGGGAATTTTGGTTAAGTATCATCATCATGAGGTTGGCGGTCCTGGGCAGGTAGAAATTGAAGTTGAAATGGGTTCAATGTTGGAAATGGCTGATAAAACGATGATGACAAAGTATTTGGTAAAAAATGCCGCGTTTGCAGAAAACAAATCGGCTACGTTTATGCCAAAGCCCATTTATGCTGAAGCAGGCAACGGTATGCATGTACATATGCATTTATTTAAAAATGGTGAACCACTTTTTTATGATGAAAATGGTTATTCGCAGTTAAGTGAAACTGCCCTACACTTTATGGGTGGAATTTTAGCACATGCAAAAGCACTTTGTGCGTTTACCAATCCAAGCACAAACTCGTATAAACGGCTTGTTCCAGGCTACGAGGCACCAGTTACAATCGGATATGCAACCGCAAATCGCAGTAGTGTAATTCGCATTCCAGCATACGCCAAGGGCCCAAATAAAAAACGGTTTGAGCTTCGCAATCCAGACGGCACATGTAATCCGTATTACGCCTTTTCAGCAATCCTTATGGCAGGTCTTGATGGCATACAGAAAAAGATTGACCCCCACAAAGAAGGATACGGCCCCTATGATTTTAATCTGTACACGCTTTCCCCTGAGGAGCAACAAAAGATTAAGCAATTACCCCGATCCCTCGATGAATCCCTTGATGCTTTGGAGGCCGATCATGAGTTCTTGACAAAAGGCGGCGTATTTCCAGAGAAACTGATTGAAATTTGGATTAAGAGAAGACGCCAAGACACCGCAAGGTATAATCAACTTCCACAACCAGTAGAATTTGATATGTATTACGACTTATAATATTACGACTTATAATACATGTTAAATTTGAGGTAGATTAATTTCAACGGTTAAAACACCGTTTTTCTTTTTTGTTTTTATTTCTCTGAGAGGTATTTCCATTAAGGAATAATGTTTTTAAATTTTTAGTTATAGTGTGTTTGCGGGTGAGGAGCGCCTGTGAAAACCGTCGGGTACAAACAACATTCATTCATACACACTCATACAATACATCTTTTTCCGGCGGTCGAGTAGGAACAGACTCACCCTTTATTCCGTTTCTTTTAGTTGCAGACATATTTCCAGAGGTTATTTTATATACCGTTTTGTTTTGCCCGAAAATCATGTATGCATATGCTGTTTAGGAGTGTTGCATTGAAGGGGCATCGCAAACAAAGCACCACACCAACAACCGTAAGACTTAAGAGGAAATACATAATTGATTTCTATACACATGAAGGACAAACTCGAAACAATCGACGAGTTCAACATGTCGAAAGGGGAAGCAAAAAACAATGAAAAATCAGGGAGACAGAACAGCCCTCAGCTGTTCTAACTCCCAACTCCACATTTTTCATTACACCCTTGACTGCACCGCTTCATTCGGAATTTTTTTAAGCAAACCCCTCAATCATAGTTCACCATTGAGGCACCAACATGGCTGAAAAAACCGAGTACAACATTGATTTTCCCAGCGAAACCATACAAGAAGGCAAAGTACAAATCTTAGTACCCAACCTCAAAGCATACGGCGTAACCCCCAGCAACTATGCACCCTCCAAGGCACCGGTTTTCTACAACCCAGTAATGGAGTTTAACCGTGACCTCTCAGTTTTAGCATTCCAAACCTATCAACACCTAGTGGATCACGAGATAAACATCTGTGAACCCCTAACCAGCCAAGGAATAAGAGGCATCCGCTACGCCGCCGAAATCGACAAGGTCAGCAACATATTGTTAGGTGACATCAGTACCAAAGCCTGCCAACTTGCTCAGCACAACATCGAACTAAACCATCTCGAAAATAAAATAACCCTAAAACACAGTGACGCCAACCACACACTGTGCAACAATGCATCCCCAAAAAAACGTTTTGACATCATCGACATTGACCCATTTGGCACCCCAGTACCCTACATAGATTCGGCACTTCGAGCCCTAAAAAATAAAGGACTAATTGCAACAACCGCCACAGATTTGGCACCACTATGCGGAGTACACGCAAAAGCTTGCCTACGCAAATACGGCGGCAAACCCCTGCGCACAGAATACTGCCACGAAATAGCAATCCGACTCCTCTGCGGCCACATAGCCACGATGGCAGCCAAACAAGATATCGGAATCCAAATCTTATTTAGCCACAGCACTGACCACTACATCCGAGCGTACACCCAAATCAGTTATGGAGCAAAAAAAGCCGACGATAATCTCAAATCCATGGGTTACATCATGCACTGCTTCAACTGCATGCACCGTGAAACCATCCAACAACCATTTAGCTGCCCCACATGCCAAGAATGCGGCACAAAAATGGACTACACCGGACCACTATGGACAGGCCCCATCACTGACACCAAATTTGTCGAACAGATAATTGCTCAGAACCAAAAAACAACATTTAAACACCATACAAAAATCACCAAACTCCTATCGCTAATCAACGCTGAAACCACTATGCCCCCCACATATTATGTCATCGACAAACTAAGCCGCAAACTGAATCTACCAGCACCAGCCAACCAAACATTCATAGAAGCCCTCAAAAAATCCGGCTACCAAGCAACACCAACACATTTTAATCCACGGGGAATAAAAACAAATACACCCGCAATGGTTATGCACCAAATACTCAGAGAACTTACAACAACCACACAACCAAGCGATTTGGACAATAAGTTTAAACAGTAACCAGCTCATTTAAAAGAGCAGTGAAAACTATGTCTGAAAAAATCACAGTTATCGGCTCAGGAATGATGGGCAACGCCATAATCAAAAGCCTTCTCAAAAGCAACATTGCCCCCTCGAGCTTAACAGCTGTTGATATTCAAGCTGAAAAACTAACAGAATTCAAAACACTTGGAACCAAAATCAGCACCGATAACACCAAAGCCGCCAAAGAAGCCACCATCATTTTTGTCATCGTTAAACCCGGCGACGTCGCCAAAGTCCTCAACGACATCAAAGACGAAAGCAAGGGCAAACTGATCATATCTGCCGCCGCAACAGTTCCATTAAACTATCTGAAAAAATACGCGCCAGAAAGTAAAATCGTACGCATCATGCCGAACCTATGTGCCATGGTACAAGCCGCCTACACCGCCTATTGTTGCACAGAAAACTTGACCCCACAAGATAAAGAAACCATAAAAAATCTGCTCAATATGATGGGAACCTGCGATGAGGTAGAAGAGAAATATATGGATGCCATCACCGCAGTCAGTGGCAGCGGACCCGGCTACCTGAGCATAATAATAGAAGCCCTCACATACGCAGGCCTAAAAGTCGGCTTACCAAGAAATATCGCACTCAACTGCGCGGCCCAAACCGTATTGGGTACAGGTAAACTCGTGGTTGATCTCCATGAAGACCCCGCCCACATAAAAGACATGACCACAACACCGGGCGGAACAACCATAGAGGCCATCTATCAGATAGAACAAAGCCAAATCCGCCCGGCTATGATACGAGCCATCGAAGAAGCCACCAAAAAAAGTCAAACCATACGCGAAAAACTCAACCTCCAATAACGAACAGCAATGTTTGAAGCTGTCATATTTGACTGGGACGGAACTCTAGCCGACACTCGCAGAGTCATTGTGATCTCTTTTCAGAGGGCTCTTTCTGAAAATAACTTTGGCATCTCAAGCAGATTCATTGAGCGTCGTATAGGTATCGGCGCCGCAGACACCTTCCGCGAAATCCTGCACTCAAAAGGGCATACAGTTAACGAAGCACAGATTACCCGTCTAGTTGAGCGGAAAAATGAAATTCAAATCGAATTAGCCAACGAAATTCAACTGTTTGAGGGATCACAAAAACTAATAGAAAGTTTACAGAGCAAAGTAAAGGTTGCACTGGCATCTATGAGTAGTACAGCCGTCATCAGCCATTTGCTTAAAATAAATCAGCTCGAAGAATACTTTCAAGTTGTGTTGACAGCAGACGAGGTCGATCAATCCAAGCCTGATCCCGAAATTTTCCTAAAAACAGCCGCAAAATTAAATACACCACCAACAAAATGTGTTATCTTTGAAGATTCCCTCGTTGGGGTTAAAGCCGCCAAAGCAGGCGGTATGAGTTGCATCGCAGTAACAACAGGTGTCTATAAGGATAATGAACTGAAACGGGAAAAACCCGATTTAATCGTGAAAAATCTAAAAGATCCCCAAATCTTAAGCTATGTACTAGATCAATAAGGTGTAGTATTTTAGTTGTTGTAGTGGTGTGACAATCACATAGCTTTAAACAATTTTTGAACTAATATTTATTTGCTTCAACTCTGAAGGAAGAACATGGCTTGACGGATACAGCGCTAAAGATGAAAAAAACTGGCAGATCATCGCTATTTCAGGTTCTATTACTGGATAACAATAGCCAAAATGTGGAAGTGCAGGAAACTGAACAGGTAGATTTTTGCACAGTAAAACATCATTTGCAAAACGGCGGCTCAGTATTTATCACAAGCAAAAACAGACAAAAAATTATGTATCAAAAAGCGCAACCTCAAACAAACTATAATCAAAGTCGGAAAACATTGGGGTTTCTCTTCCATCAACAGATGAAGCGTAATAAAATGTGTGGCGTGCATCCATAGATTCCCTTTACCCCCCTCTCTCTTCCTCACCTGGGTGCACGCTACTCCCGTTTACCAGCTATTTTCTACTTTAAGGATGGCTTTAGGAAAATAAAGGCGATTATCGTCTACAGTTAAAGGCGTGTAAAACATTTTGTGAGTATGTATAGAATGGACATTGCGGTTCTTTAACCAAACGCTTTATTTTTTGATTAATCGGCTCAAGTTGGTAGTGCAACGCAAGTACATATATACCTGCATGTTAGCAACAAATAAAAACCCATTTGGCTTATCGCATTAAAGAGGATATTTACATGTCTGAACGTTTCGCTAAAAAATGGGAAGTAGCACCAGAAGGAGATAATTTCGTAAATACAATAAGGGATGTAGTCCAGCCGGCTCCACCCCTCAAACCACGCTTAGATTTTGCTGCCAGACAGCTTGATATTCAAATTAACAAACTTGATCAAGCCAATGAACGTTTCACTCAAAAGGATAAAGCGTTGTTCGCAAAACTTGTTGCGGCCTATACAGAGCATGATCAAGCACATGCAAATATCTACGCCACTGAACTCGCAGAAATTCGCAAGATGAGTCGGATTATCATGAATGCACGACTTGCTTTGGATCAAATTTCTTTGAGAATCAAAACCATTAGTGAATTAGGTGATGTTTGCGCTATGCTGGGTCCCTGTATTGGAGTATTGCGCAGTGTTCGCAACGGATTAGGTGGCGTACTCCCCGAAGCAGAAGGCGAATTAAACGATATCGGTAACATGCTCAGCGGACTTATGTTTGAGGCAGGTACAACAAGTGGTATGTCTCTGAACTTTGATAACGTCAACGAAGATGCTGCAAAAATTCTCTCAGAAGCAGCAACCATAGCAGAACAAAGAGTCAGTGCAAATTTTCCCGACCTTCCTCCTGGGCTGGCAAACGCATCAAACAAAACAAGCACCTAACCCATTTTCCTCTCCAACCTTCTATTTTTTGTCAAGCTTTCATGCAAGATAAAAATAGTTCTGATTCGCTATATGATAGACACAATAATAACATAATTTCTTACAAAAACGGCATTACAAAGGCGAATTGGATAAAATTCATGATTTAGGGATGATCATAACTTCGTGTCTGCTAATAAGGTTAGGGTTATATTCATTAAACACTACTAGTTTTTAGTGCATTATATGGATACACCTCGACTCTGTCCTGACTGCTATGTTGAAATGAAGTCAGTATGTGATAGGGAAGGGAAGCGGCTCTACCATCAATGTCCCAAATGCAATATGCTAATCCTTTTTACCCACTCAGGACATTAACCAGCATATTTTAGCGGGTAGAGTGAAAACACCTAATGTTTGGGTCTACCCTTGAGCTTATATTCCTCGCATATAATATAGAGCTGGGTGTTGAGGGATTGAGTGGGAGCAGTGAAACAGAGCTTGAATACGCACTGCGGGGTAAAGCATGGAAAGTATATTGGTATCTTCTAAAAAACGGTAATCCGGCAGGTATTCGCGAAGTTCAACGAGCCCTGCATTTTAGTAGCCCTAGCATAGCGTTCCATCATCTTGAGCAGTTACGGGAATTAGGATTAGTTGAGAAACAGGAAATCGGTGGACACTACGTATTGGTTGGGGAAGTTAAAATTGGTGTATTACGCCACTACGTGAAGCTGGGTAAACTCTTGTTTCCACGGTATTTCTTCTATGCCTTGTTTTCCACACTATTCTTTGGCTTATACTTGTTACTTATGGTTCATAGTTTCACTCGGGATAATCTCTTTATTATTGCCTTTGGTACAATAATCTGTACGGTTTTCTGGTATGAAGCATACCGTGTTTGGGGCATGAGGCCGTTCTAATTGTTAGAACAACCTGTTCGCATAATTAGCATAAAAACATAGTTAGATGATATGGTTGAATGGAGAAAGGCGTAATGGTGCAAAGAGAAATTAAGAGAAAAACGCGTCTTTATGGAATGTCAGCTGTGCTCTCAGCAGTAGTGCTTATATCATTGGTTTATTTTTTGGGTGTAGCGCCCATACTTCTGCCCCCATCTCAGGCACCTGTAGCGGGAGAGATGAAAACTTTTGCGTCCACGCAGGAAATCGCAAATTATCTAAACGCTAACAGTGAGGGACAAATCAGCTATGAATATGCATACATAATGGGTGGGGGGGATAGCCCCATACAGACTACAAGCACCTTCTCTGCTAGACCTGAAATCCATTGGGCTAGACCGGAAATGTTTTGGGATAGACCTAATGACGACTACTCAACTACCAACATCCAGGTGTATGGAGTGGATGAAGTGGATACAGTTAAAACAGACGGACAATACATCTATATGATCTCAACCGCTAGTCAAACCAAAGGTTTAGGTATAAGTGATTTCTCAGTCAGTGCTGTAAACGCCGTTTACATCATAGAGGCTAACGCACAAAAATCCAGGGCAGTATCCAAGATTACACTTGATGACACAACACATCCAGATGGACTGTTTTTAAGTCGAGATAGCAATCAACTGGTAGTTTTAGCCAACAAATACATTCCCTATACATACCGCGAGGATTATGCCGAGGGTATTTCACATTATTCAAGTGAGATCTATACTTGTATAGATGTTTATGATATTTCTAATAAGGCTCAACCGATTTTAACTCGTAACTTTACTCTAAGTGGAAGTTATTTTAACAGTCGGATGATCGGTGACATCGTGTACGCCGTTGTCAGCCAACCTGCCACAGTGTATGGCAACATCGTTACTTTGCCTGTGGTGTATGAAGATAGACATCAATGTGATGTATCCCCGAATAGTATCTACTACACAGACATGAACGATTCAAGCTTCATCTTCACAAGTGTCTATGGCCTAAACCTTGCCGATGAAACCTCAACACTGGCTAACATGACCGTTATGATGGGAGGGACATCGGCCATGTATGTTTCACCCCAGAACGTCTATATCACCTATCCAGGTTGGGACCAAACCCTAGGGCAGTACACATCGATTTACCGTGTCGCCATTAACGGCGTACAACTGTCGCTGGAAGCTCAAGGAAGCATCCCGGGCAGCATTCTAAATCAGTACTCCATGGATGAATACGAGGGTAACTTCCGGGTAGCCACCAACTATTACGGTCCTGAATCACAGACCAGCAACATCTATGTACTAAACTCTGAGTTAACCGTCGTCGGCAAACTCGAGGGTCTTGCACCAAACGAGAACTTGCACGCAACACGGTTTATGGGCGATAAATGTTATCTTGTAACGTTTAAGGTAACAGATCCGCTTTTTGTCATCGACCTCAGCGCGCCCAACAAGCCCAAAGTGCTTGGTGAACTCAAAATTCCGGGATACTCCGATTATCTCCATCCCTATGACGAAACCCACCTCATCGGTCTTGGCAAAGAAACAACAGAGTCCGCCACAGGAGACTTTGCTTGGTATCATGGTCTAAAGCTCGCCCTATTTGATGTCAGCAACGTCAACAAGCCCACCCAGTTGACAAGTTACGGTATAGGAGACAGAGGTACTGATACATCGGCACTCTCAGATCCCCATGCGTTTCTTTTCGATAAAGAAAGAAATCTATTGGTTATACCCGTTAGTTTAGCATTGATCGACAACCAGACCACCCAGAATTTCCCCAACACTATGCCCTACGGCGAAACCGTCTGGCAGGGTGCATACGTGTTTAACCTCAACTTAGATAACGGCTTCACCCTCAAGGGCACTATAGCACACCTAAACCCCACATTACTGGATACCAAAGGCCATCTACAAAACCCCTCCAACTACTATGCTACCCAAAATGACTGGATAACACGTACACTCTACATAGGCAACATCCTCTATACAATTTCCAATACAGAAATCAAACTTACAGACTTAACTGACATGACGCCAATATCATCCATCAACCTCCAAGGGTATAACTATTAGGAATGCAAACATAATCAAAACACTGAAACATATTTACAACAAAAAATAGTCAACAAATATTTAAAATCTGAATATACAATAATTCACACATCATTAAATAATACAATGCACACTACGAAATTAATCGATTAATATTGGGAAAACTGCTGATGTTTAGTTGATGCTGGGTTGATACTAGGCAAATTTTTATGTTTGATCAGCTGAAATGTTATGGGTATAGTATGAATCTTTGGAAACAAGTTCCTGCAGGCGATAATCCGCCAACTGATCTTAACATGGTTATTGAAGTTTTAAGCGGTTCACGTGACAAATATGAGTATAATTCAGACTGGGAAGCGTTTGTGCTTGATCGTATTATCCCATCTGCCGTTTTCTTTCCAGTAGATTACGGATTTGTTCCCCAGACATGGTCCGAGGACAATGATCCCCTAGACATCATGACCTTAACTTATGAACCCCTAGAGGTTGGCGCAATTGCCCGTGTTCGGGTAATCGGAGCTCTGCACATAGAGGATGAACATGGCCCCGACGAAAAAATACTCTCAGTCCTTGTTAATGATGCACGTTTCAAAGGTTATAATGACATTATAAATGTGCATGAACACCAATTAAATCAAATTCAAGAATTTTTCACAACATACAAACGTTTGGAACCACATAAATGGACTAAAGTTAAAGGCTGGCAAAACGCCAAAGAAGCAAAACAGATCATCGAAGAGGCAATGCAACGCTTCAATTCACACGTCAAATAATCACAGACCACACACTTGCGTGGGCATCGTGATACTCCAACCTTTAGGCGACTCCACAATAATGACAACGCCCGATATTTCATTAAAATCCAACAATAGCCCACCTCCATAAGTAAAAATTTTCAAAAATTTTTGGTTAGTTCAGTTTATGAGGTTGTATTATTTTTGAAAATAAAATATTCAGAAAAATATTGTAATTCTGTTAAAATTAGATGAAAAATAAAGAGGGCGGCTAATGCGCCGCCCTATGGGTTTTAAGAAAGAAGCTAAGAAGCTTCTTTCAAGGCCTATTTGTTGTCCTAGTCATCTATGGTCGTGGTGGATTATATCTGCCATGCAAAATACTTGCAGGATCTTCAGGATTTTCAGAGCCAAGCTTGATTGCTGAAAGAACGTTATCAGGCAAATACACGTCATCAACACGATTATCAGGCAAATACACGTCATCAACACGATTATCAGGCAAATACACGTCATCAACACGATTATCAGGCAAATACACGTCATCAACACGATTATCAGCTAAATACACGTCATCAACACGATTATCAGCTAAATACACGTCATCAACACGATTATCAGGCAAATACTCGTTACCAATGAAATTATCAGGCAAATACACAGCAGCAACACGATTATCAGGCAAATACTCGTTACCAATGAAATTATCAGGCAAATACACAGCATCAACACGATTATCAGGCAAATACTCGTTACCAATGAAATTATCAGGCAAATAC
>WQVG01000020.1 GCA_009781675.1 Candidatus Bathycorpusculum acetigenes
CACAGCAGTAACACCAGGAGCAGTCAAAGGACTACCAATAACGCCATCAACAGACAAAACACCACCAACAGCACCATCAACAGTACCCTTAGACGCATCACCATCAACAAAGCGCACCGTAACTTGGGGTTTTTGATAAGCAAAATACACTCTTGCCTGTTGATTGTCTGCGCTTATTTCTACAGTCATGGGACTTGGATCGCCTAGGTTAGCGCCAGTTCCCTGTACGAACACATACTTTTCGCCATTTACCATGATAAATGGATCAGCAACTACTTTGTATGAACCGTATTCAAACACATATGGATCATTGCCAGGGGGATTAGGGTTTTCTACATCAAAAATGTCGTAGGAGAAGATAAAAAACCTATTCAGAGCAGGCTGACCTTGTTCATCTAATGGTCTACCAAAATCATCTAGAAGGTAAATGTATTGAGTGATTCTGCCTCTTTGAGGAAATGCAACTATTGGAATTGGGAAGGGTTTTTCTTTTTTCTCACCATTTACGTCATTATAGAGCACATAGGTATATTCGTTGGTCTCATAACCCTTCTCAGGAAGGGTATTTTCTGTATCAATCTTCACCGTATAGATCATAGTAATGAGCCCATCTTCTCCTCTGACAGCCCCAATGTCCCATGTAATAGTACGTGTAGCATCATCGTAGACCGCTACACCTTTGTTGGTTGAAATATCACCAACCAACTCAAAATGTTCACCTATCGGATCCGTTACTACCGCATTAGATGCCGCATAAATAATTTTTCCAGCAATCTCTGTAAATATGCCAGTTAACTTAGCTAATTCTCCTTGAGAATTATTATTAATCTTATAAAAGCAACTACCATCACTGGCACAACCCTGCAATACAAAATCACCGTTAACACCCGCAACCACAGCTATAGAATAAATTTCAACGCCAGCTTCCTTAGCTAGACGAGCTTCATAAATCGTTGGAACTCCATTGTCTCGCGGAAAAGGGGTTGATGTTCCCGGTACTGTTGCACCAGCTGTACCGCTTGTGTAATCATAAGCGGATCCACTTCCAACGCTTGCACCATAGTTAAAGGTCATACTAAAACTTGGAGAAGAGATATCATATACAAACCGCCCGCCTGAATAAGTTACACCTGTTACAGCTGTCGTTCTGGCACTATAGGTTGGTTCGCCATCCCCAAGAAGAACAATGTACTTGTTATTTGCAGTAGATGCATCTAATAACGTATGCGCACGCCTTATACCGTTCTGTATATGTGTGCCACCAGTAGCAGACAGCCCATTAATTGCTGCGTGTAAAGCATTCTTGTCGGATGTAAAATCACTTCGCAAAGTAACATCAGTTGCAAATGTTACAAGTGCAATACGTGTTCGACCATCACCATTAAGTAAATTATCTACAAAAGCATTAGCAGCATCTTTGGTGTAAGTCATTTTGTTGCTATCAGCCATACTGCCGGATGTGTCAATCACCAAAACAACATCAGAGGTAGTGATCAAATCCAATCCACGTAGGGAAACTGTTATGTCCCACAGCCAAATATTTTTATCAGGATCTGTTCCACCATTAGGCGTTGCCTGTTTGTCGAGTATTAACGTGCCAGGGATTTCTGCATCGTCACCGTAAACTGTAGGAGCCGCCATAATAAACAAGGATAGGAATAAAAGAGTTATAGCTAAGCAAGTTATAGCAAATATAGTTCTGTTTTGTTTACTAGAATTGTTCACGTTAAATGAAATAATTTTATTCATGATAAATACATCTCATTTTTTGGGTGTTAATTGCTTTTTTTTGATACATCAGGAAAGTATGACAAACAACGAGAACTGTTCCAAACTCTATCGACTAATGGAGTCAAGCTATACTGATCACACTGGAATTGTGACCAACATACCAGATTCAAAATAGAAGAATCGTCTACACTTGAAAGGAACATACAACCACAATTATTTACCATACAGCCAATCCACCGTATCATTAGCGCACTAAACCAAAAAAACGCGGCATATAAGCATTAGCCCGCAACAAATCAAAAAATATGACGCGTAATTCCCAACAAATTTTCTAACAATATCAACTAAAAATCGATAAAAATACCCCAAAATCACTATTTCGAAAAAAACCGAGCAAGCGCTTGTCACCTAAAAAACAATACATAACGTTGTGTGCCACAAAAAGAAACAGCATAAACCCACAAAACATACCAAACCCTCGGCAAAGTCAGACAAAAACAAAGACGCCCAAAACAACAAAAAGGCATCTCCTACAACCCAAAAACCAACACCTACAACACCCCCCAGACTACAACCAACCACCAAAAAACCACCCACCTTCCACAAAAAATACCGCATCATAACAGTAGATAACTCAGTTTTTGATGTACCCTAAGACGCCGCCGAATTTAGAGCGCAAAACACAAACAGCAAACCCTCCCCAAAACCCGCGCCATAGCATTTATCGAAGTTTTGAGCACGTCAACATTTTGCGTGTCCAACTAAAACCCTGCAACATAGGCGAATCAACCCTTGCTGTTGAGATGATAGATGAGTTTTGGAGTAGTGACTCTGGGCAGTGAACTTAGTTTTGTTTGACTGAGGCTATATCGCACGCAAACTAGCCCGAAAAATTGTTGCTTGCCGAGCCAAATTTCTATTCCGAGTACGCTCAAACTGTCTCTCAGAGATCGATCAGGCAATCAAACTGATCAGATCATAAGCTGATTGTTGTACGTAAACGTTATATTGCGTTTAGCTGTTTATCCACCTACTACAGGTAATAGACGTGAAGGTTACACTCATTAACCCGCCGTATCCTCCAAATGCACATGCGCATCCTCCGTTTATTCCATTAGGCATTGCATACTTGGGTGCAGTGGCTGAGAGGGCAGGTCACGAAGTTAATGTTATTGATTGTCAAGCTGAACGCTTAACGGTGGAAACGTTTAAGCCACGTATCAGTAAAGAAAAACCGGATGTTATCGGCATAACTGCAACGACCCTGCTCTACAACTCGGCTAAAGACATCCTCACCGTTACCAAAGAAGAGCACCCAAACGCCATAACCATGATCGGCGGAAGCCATGTCACGTTCTGGGATGAAAACGCCCTAAACGAATGTTCCGCCATTGATGTAATCGTGCGCCGGGAAGGCGAAATCACATTTAGGGAGTTACTCCAGCGCCTGCAAGACAAACAGAGCTTCTCAGACGTGTTGGGAATAACCTATCGCGGTGCAGACGGTAAAATTATCCGTAATCAAGACCGCCCCTTTCTGCTCGATCTGGATTCTCTGCCCTCCCCCGCCTATCATCTCCTGCCCATAGATGCATTTCACCGTATGGGCAAAACTATCTTCCCCCTAGTTACCAGCCGCGGATGTGTCCAGTGGTGTGACTTCTGTAGCACAGTCCGCATGTTTGGCCGAGGATACCGCACACGCAACCCCCACACAGTCGTAGACGAAATGGAGATGCTCCAAAACAAATATGGCGAGAGCCAATTCACATTCTATGACGACGCCTTTACCATCAACCGCCAACACACCCTAACCATGTGCGCAGACATCAAAGCACGAAAACTCAACGTCGAATGGGACTGCGAAACCCG
Organism: Candidatus Bathycorpusculum acetigenes; assembly: GCA_009781675.1. Classification (GTDB taxonomy): domain Archaea; phylum Thermoproteota; class Bathyarchaeia; order Bathyarchaeales; family Bathycorpusculaceae; genus Bathycorpusculum; species Bathycorpusculum acetigenes. Next base: position 3,604 of record WQVG01000020.1, read on the forward strand.
TGTAGATGCAGTCGACAAAGAACTCCTAGAAAAAATGCGGGATGCGGGCTGTATAACGGTATGGTTTGGCGTAGAATCGGGGTCAGAAAAAATTTTAGGTAAAATGCACAAAAAAATTAATCGCGAACAAGTCCGCGACGCCTTCAAACTAGCCCAAAAAACCGGAATGATGACTATTGCAAGCTCTGTCATCGGCTTCCCAGGCGAAACCGAACAAACAGCATGGGAAACAGTCAACTTTATCAACTCACTCAACCCCGACGACATCGGCTGCTACATCGCAACCCCCTACCCAGGAACCCCCATGTATGAAGAAGTTATCAAAAACGGCTGGCTAAAAGTCACCGACTTTAACAAATACGACACCGCCACCCCTACCTTTGAAACCCCCGAACTAAGTATGGACAAAATCCGCGAAATCAAATACAAAGCCCACCAAAAATTCTACCTACGCCCAGGCTACGTCTTTAAGATGATGCGCCGAGGCGGAACCTATGGCAGGTCCGGCCTAAAAACCTCAGCCGCCTACGCACTACGAGCCATGCACATAAAACTCTCATAGTGCGTCCGTAAGAGGTTATACTGACATTGCCGGAAGCTGTCCCAGATTGGTGAGACATCTGGGTGGCGCCATACAACCGCAAGTCAAGGAACCTTCTGCACTATTCAGAAATATACCATAACCCTTATCACATTACTTGTTCAGTAAAAACATGGGTTGAGGAAATGGGGCAAATAGAACTCTCCGCTGTGGTTTCAGCGTTTAACGAGGAAAACTTTGAATTTGCCCTAATCAACAGTGATGATGGTTTTAGGCGTGAAAAAGGTAACTGTGAAAGTATAGTTATCGATGATGGAAACAGGAACAATATTAGGTTAAAGGCACTACAGTATGCCGGAAAAAATAGTCGTGTAAAAATGGTAAGCTGTTTTAGTAACAACAGCAAGATGAATACCCGCCCAAAATTTGGAGAAATTTTCAAGATGTTCTTTGATCTTCTTGGAATCACCTATAGAGTTAGGGTATGCCGATTATATGGAAGGCCAGTTATGAATCAATCCAGATATAGGCGGAGGTTTTTTTATCGATGAAAATTCTCGTCTACAACTGGCGATGTTGGTGCAATCCAGAGATGGGGGGTGCAGAGATTTTTACCCATGAGCTTACCACGCGATGGGCTAAGGCAGGACATAGAGTAACACTGTTCACTGCCGCATTTCCCGGATGTAAAAAAGAAGAAACCAGAGAGGAAGTCAAAATAATTCGATCTGGAGGTCGCTTCTCAGTTTTCTTTGCGGCAAAAAAATTCTACACAAACCGCTTTAGAGAAGAGCACTTTGATTTGATAATCGATGAAATAAACACCAGACCTTTTTTTGCACACACCTTTATCGAAAATAATGAGCCCGTTGTCGCTTTGATTCATCAACTGGCAAGAGAATACTGGTTTTACGAAACAAAATTTCCTATAGACCGCATAGGGCATTATTTGGAGAATAGATGGCTACAAAAATATATGGCCATACCAACCGTGACGGTATCAAACAGCACCTATATGGATTTAGTTGCAGTAGGCTTGAAACGGCTATTTATTATTCCGGAGGGGGTGAACTTTGAACCGCTATCCCAAGTTCCCCGCAAGAGTAAACATCCAGTTATAGTCTATTCGGGGCGATTAAAGAAGGCTAAAAGACCAATTCATGCTCTAAAAGCATTTGAAAAAGTAAAGGCAAAATTTCCCGATGCAGAACTATGGATCATCGGTGACGGGCCAATCAGACGTAAGCTAGAAAAAGCGTCCTGTCGAGGTGTGAGATTTTATGGCGAGCTGGATAACTTTGAACGGAGGAAATTAATCGAGCAAAGTTGGGTATTAGTACATCCAGGAGTCCGTGAGGGATGGGGCTTAAATGTTATTGAAGCAAACGCTTTGGGTGTGCCTACTGTGGCTTATTCAGTTCCTGGTCTGAAGGATTCAATTCAAGACAACATAACTGGCTTTTTGGTGAAGAGTGGGGATATTCAAGCCATGGCTGATAAGCTCTTAATATTACTCGCAGATGAAAAACTAAGAGGTAAGTTTTCAAAAAACGCGTTGGAATATTCACATAATTTCTCCTGGGATGTCACCGCACAGGAATTCCTACAGATTGCAATGACGAGTGCAAATCCAAAATGACCAAACATGCCCTTTTTAGCTGGATCAGGGGGTTGTCTGTTGAATACCTGTTTTTTATACTCTCCACTCTAACTCTAATACTCAGCTTGAAAAACATCCAACTGGGAAACGCAAAGTGTTGGAGGTACTAGGCATATGGTTAATGTAACTAAAAAGCAGATCGTATTGGTTGCTATTTTCGTTTTTGCGTTTGCTTATCGTATTATGTTATTGTTTGGGCAGACTTATCCGCCAGGGTCAGATATTGGCTTTCATGCCAGCGTTATTAACTCTATTACCCAGGGAGGGAATACGAATTTTCTTCTAAATTTTTATCAGATGGGGGGTGAACTGGAACTTGAATTTCCAGGTTTTCACATTGTTGTTGCTCAGGTAATGCTTTTGACGGGGATGTCTAGCTTTGTAGCGCAGGCTCTTGTTGCGGCTTTGTTTTCTTCGTTTACTGTTTTGGCAGTTTTTTTAGTTACGCGGATTGCATGGAATGAATCGGCAGCGTTTATTGCGGCCTTGTTTGTTAGTCTCTCGCCAACCGATATTGACATTATCTGTTGGGGTGGATATCCCAATATAATCGTGTTGTTTTTGGTTCCTGTAGTGTTTTATTTGTTTCTTAAAAAAGACAAGATCTCTCAGATGCCCTTTTTTGTTTCAGCGTCTCTTTTGGCAGCTTCAATATTTTTGACGCATTCTTTGAGTGCGGCTGTTTTTATCGGCATAACCATAGTTACTCTGCTATGTGTTCTAATTTTTCCCAGGGTATTTAATGAGACAAGAAAAAACGTGCTAAACTTGGCATTGCCTATAGTTGTTGGGTTAATTCTTGTTTCGCCTTTTTTGGTAAGCGCCATACCGATTTATTTGAGGGAAAGTTCATTATTGACAGGTTCAGCTGCAATTGCACAGACCCTAGTTGTAAACCGAACGATTCCTATCGAGCTGACACTAGCTCTTTTTGTAGGTATTGTTGCATTTTTTTTGCTCTCAAAGAAAATTAAGGAGCGATTCTTTTCTTTTCCTGTGTTTTTGTTCATCAGTTGGCTTTTGATTCCAGCGTTACTGACGCAGGGCTATATGTTTGGGTTCTACATGGATGCGGTTCGGTTTCAATTTTTCTTTATCTATCCAGTGATAATTCTGTTTGCTGTAATTGGCGATTCTGCCTCAAGGTACTTCTCAGCGGTATTAGATGTTCGCTGGAGTTGGAAGAGGTGGTCTCTTTCCAGTTTAGAGTCAAAAATACCCGCCAAGATAGAGCATAAGAAGGTTTACTCGGTTTTTTTGGTTGTGTTTCTGCTTGTTTTGTTGTTTGGTATTCCAATCTTTAGTTTTCCCTGGGAGGGCGCTAGGGTTCAGGCTTTCTACCAAGTTATGGATGAGGAGGGCTATCGGGGAATAGAGTGGGCTAAGCAGAACACACCTGCAAATGCGATGTTTGCTTCGGATATGTCTTATGGATGGTGGATGGCGGGTTTTGGACAACGCCCAACCATAAGCAACATTGATTTGGCCGCCATAACACTTACCCGCGAAGTAAGCATATCAAGAAACGTTTCTTATCTGCTGGATACAGATTACATGATTGATAATGGTTACATTCAAGTTCGAGAAGATGGCGGGTACCTTAACAGGCATAATCCGCTGTTTTTGGCAAACCTGAATTGGACCGTTGCACCCTATGGGTTTTTTCAGTTTAACAGTAGTCAAATCACCCTACGTTACCACAACGAAAACGGGAGCCAATTAGTCAACTCTGCGGATTTATCTGTTACTGATATGCGTCTGGCTTATGTGGACACCGACAATTCTGCTATAATTATCAGCAGAGCAAACAGCGATATCAGCTACGTAGAAATCGTAACTGTCACAAAAGCAAGCCCATTTGCAAACATGACAATAGCGCTTCAAAGCAACAAAGCCAGCGTTTGGTTAGATCGACTAGATCTCGTAGTCGATGCCCCCGGCGCCATACTGCAACAGCCCTCTAACGCTACACTGGCCATCTTGGATCAAGAGGCAAAAGTATGTGGGCAACTAATTTTTGCGCAATCAACACCCGCAACAACCAATTTGTGCCTTCAAAATCCATGCACGACTCAACTAACATACAACCTCCAAGACAAATCAAAAGGTGAAATTCAAATTCTATTGGGAATGTTTCCAATTTCTGATAGTGAGCTCCAAAACTCAACTGCAACTTCAGATCTTAGACAAATGTTGAGCGCCAACCTACAAAATCCCCCTACAGCTCCCGAGTTGCCAATAACCACATTTGACTACAAAACAGCCCTACAACAATACAACGTTTCATATCTTGTAAACTGCAACTTTGAATTAAACCCCAAATATGCCAACGACCCAGAATTTAGTCTTGCCTTTATAAACAATAAAATTGCCATTTTCAACGTGAAAGCAAACACCCCAAAGGATAGCTGAGTGAGTTGCTAGATAAACTGACTGGCAAGAAAAAAATAGAGATAGTATTTGTCAGCGGTTTTTCTTTGATTATTGTGGTTCTCTTCTATGCGCTTATATCGATGAATGGTTTGGTTTTGGGAATTGATCCCGCGGTCCACATAGCAAAGGCTCAAATATTTTTGGAGACCGGACAAATTTCGGTAGATAGCATAGGCTGGGTGCCGCCGCTGTTTGAAATTCTGATTGCAATGTATAGTTTACTTGGTGGTGCTATAAGTGCAGGGCAGATGCTTGTTGTGGAAAAAGTTTTGGCAGTAACGGCTGATTGGTTGCTATTTCTTGTGGTTTATTTGGTTGGTAGTAAATTTTTCGACAAAAAAGTAGGTGCCATAGCGGCTATTTTCATATCAATGTGTTATCCGATATATTTTCTCAATACGTGGGGCGGCTACACTACTGTCCTTGGTATGGCGTTTCTTTTTTTATTGTTTTATGTATCTTATTTTGCTGTCAAACAATTCAGCTATGCCGTGGTTACGTTTTTTGTTGCTTTCACCATTTTCCTTGCCCATCAGCTTACGGCTTTTCTTGCCGCGGTAATCATGCTACCAATCATGCTTCTATTGATAATAAAATTCAAAGGTGCCTACCTCAAAGCTTTCATCTTGACTGTTTTTGGGGGTATGGTCGCTTTCTTCACCTTTTATTACCCCGCCATCGCAAACAACCTTGAGGTTGTTATTTATCATGTATTTTTCGGTAACAAAGCGTATGCAGTCGATATTCCATATACGAGCTTCCAGTCGTTTCTTCTCTACTTTGGCTGTATACAATTTCTTGCCATAGCGGGCATAGGCATCAGCTATTACTTGCACAGAGAGCAAAAGAAAATGATAGGGTTTGTTACTTTGTTGCTGAGTCTATGTGTTCCGTTGTTTTTTGCTAAGTCCTATGTTTTTGGTTTCTATTTACCGTTTGAGTGGTTCACTTACTATTTGGCTCCGCCTATAGCGATTTTTGGGGCCGTGTGCGTTGTCTTTATTGGGCAAAAATTTGCGGTAACGCTCAAAAAGGGTTTACATAAAAAATGGAAGATAGCCACTTGTTTAATTGTGATCATGGCGTGTCCGATAATTTGTTTTCAGGTTTACAACACTTATAGCGAGATAATGATAGCTGGGGCGTTTAACTCTAGAGCTGATATGAGCACCTATGACGCGGCAACGTGGGTTAACCAATGCTATCTTGGTGAGGTCACCATAGTTGTTACGTTAAATCCCGGTGAGTGGTTCTCTGTTTTTTCTGGCAAAACGGTAATTGCTCAGACCTATGATTGGGAGGGTGCAACCCCTGTTGCGGACTCGGTTCTAAATTTGGATTATGAAATCCAAGGAGCACCAAATATGCTTAGGGCCTATGAGCACAGTGGTGATGTGACAAGCGAAGACTATGTTTACATAAATCAGTTGTGGCATAGGGTTTTCTATTTGTCGCTGGCCAAAGACACCTTGTCGTTTACCCAAAGTGGAGTAAACTATACGCTTGCGCTCTCAGAGCTTAGCAGAACAGTAAACCTATACAGCTCAAGCGAAGAGAAAACTGCTGTAGAATTCACCTACTTTAACGATCAAGTGGTTTTAACGCAGACTATACTTATCCAAAATGATAGTTACCCCCTCAACGTTTCTTGGTCTATCACTCCTCTAAACGGCGAAATCACCAATGTTCAATTATTGTTAACCACTAATTTTGATCTTGAATTCCATTTCGATAAAGCCCAAATACTGCAATTCATGGAGTGGACTAACCCATGGGAAATGCCCATGAAAATTACAAAGGGTAAGGAGTGGGCAATCGTTGACTTTTCAAGCTCAAAATTAATTGATCACTATGTTGGTTTTTATGATCAAGAGAAACAAACAGCCGTTGCCTTCAATTTTGTTGATTTGCCTGATTGGGGAAATATCGGTGCATTAACTAATCGCCAAATTGACGCAATAAGATACCAATATAATTTTAAAGAAATCGGTGCCAACCAAACTGTATTGCGGCAATATCAAGTTTTGGCAATTGCAAAAGACAGCTATCCATCACTACGGCCCGATGAGTTGCAGAATCTTTTCACCCTCAAGGTTTGTCCATTCACAGTATCAGTTCACAATTACAAAGAGTACATGTCGGAACATAACATCAGCTTGATTGTTTATGATAAAACCCAATTTAACCTGCAAACCTCCTCACCTTTGAGTGCTTCATTTTTGCCCGAACTTGCCCAGTGCAAATTCTTAGAGCGGGTTTATTCAAACAGTAGATATGATATTTTCAGGGTCTTAGACAACTATAATCAAACACAAGTTTGGAAATAATAATCAACGAGCCTTATTTGCGATGGGGCAGACGAAAAGGGTTGTGGAGGGCGTCGTAGACCTGTTTATTGTTATAGAAACAGGAGGGTTGGGTACATAGATAGCCCATTTGGCGTCTGGCGGTGATGTTTTTGGACTGTTTTCTAAAGGTTTGATATTTCTCAGAGCGCCAGAGGGCTTTAAAGTCTGCTTCATTTATGTTTCCTATCAAAGAGTCGCGGGTGCGTTCTTGGAAACAACAGGGATACAGGTTGCCATCTGCGTCTATCACACAAAAGAGCCACCCAAAATAGCAGGGCAGATCCTCATCAGTGTGGAGTTTTTGTGCGCCTGTCCACTCGGTCCATTCTAAGTCTATGTTAATGTGGTGTTTTTTTGCAAATGTTATGGCTTTTTGGATGTATTCTCTGGTTTCTTCTTCTTGTTTGGGGGTGAGTTCTAGTTCGTCGATTATTTCTTTTGTGACAGAAATAAACCGCTTAATCAAAACATGTTTGACACCGACTTTATGGGCTAGTTCTACAAATTTGACGATGTCTGGATAGTTTCGGTTACAAACCACCATCGAGAGCCGTATACGGGGAAAAAGGGTTTGTTTCTCAACTTTTAGTTTCTCGATGTAGGAAACCATGGTTACTATTCTTTGGTAGGTAGCCTCAGTTTCGGTTGGGTGTATCTTTTGATAAGTTTGGGGTGCTCCTGCATTTAGACTAACATTTAGGTAATCAAGTCTTAGGTCAACTAGTTGCTCTGCGTTTTCCTTGGTTATAAGAGAACCGTTAGTTATTACAAAACAGTTCAAATTATACGCCTTTGTGTATCGGATCTTCTCTATCAACGCTGTATCTAGGAAAGGTTCTTCGATATTACCGATTAAAATCACTTTTGTGCCCAACTCGCTTAGTTGACTCACCAGTTTTCGGTAAACATCAACACTCAAATAATCAGAACCCCCAACTTGGAGACGCCGCTTTTTTACCAGGGGTGAAAACCACTCACAGAAAACACATCGATAGTTACACTGGTACCGATCGCCTACCGTTGCAAAATAGGGACCAACAAAGGGTCGTTTGGTCAGTATTCCTGCAAATGCCTTTGATTTATACCAAAGCCCCATATCATTACTATCAAGAAAATGCTCGCTCAATTTCGCCTATGCCACCAGTTTTTTTATCAGTTCCCATCGACTCAGATACGCAATATCAAAGGATAATCCAGTACCTTGTTTTCCCTTTGCCACCTCCACAAGGGGTAAAACCTTTGTTTGTTGCTTACTAAGAAAAGCATCCAAGACACCTAGGGTGTGTCGGATGTAGAGCAGATGAAACTCAAACACCCGCCCAGGCCCAGCAGAATCCAGTAACAACTCTACAGCATTACTTTTTAGAAGCGCTTGGTCTTCGAGATATATGGGCAACTCTACAAAATCGTATCCCTCAAGTTTCTGCAGGGGTTTTTCGGCTTTTATATTAGACACATACTTCAAACCCAAAGTCTGAGCCATATTATACAAATCCCGGTTTGTAATCAACCAAGGAGCCCGAAACCCCTCAACAGCTATACCCATATCTTTGTACACCAAAACCGAATGGTACAAATCATTAGCCATTTCAGCACGCGGCATATCATAGGGAATATGTTTGTAGCCGTGTAGGCCTATTTCGTGGCCTGCATCGCTTATTTGGATTATTTCAGCTTTGTTTTGCACTGCACAGACCCCGGATACAAAAAAGGTCGCCTTAACTTTGTGCCGCTCAAGGAGTAACAGTAACTCGTGAAGAATATTTTTTATGTTTGGAACCGTTGCCCACGCCCAGATATCGCCGCGCAGACCTGTGAGATCGATCGGATTTGAGAGTAACCATTGGAAATTTGAAATCAACTCAGGCAGGGGTAAACTTGTCACCGTTAGGCTATGGTATACAAATCTTATAAAATTAACCAACACACGTGCCAGCATGCGTGTCAGTGAAAAAGCATTATTAGCCAACAAGGGATAGAATGCAGAGATAAGCAGGTTGAAGGTAACCAAAATTAAGCACCGATTCCCGCGACTATTATTATTCGCCATAGTTTGTTTTTCAGCTGTTTATCGAATCTTGTTGGTTTTCTTTGAGGGTTTTCCGCCTGGAGCAGATATTGGGTTTCATAACAGCCTTATTTATTCAATAACTCAAGGAGGCTCCACTAATTTTTTGTTTAATGCCTATCATATGGGCGGTGGCAATTCTAATACGTTTCCGGGTTATCACATATTTGTTTCCGGTGTTGCCTTCTTTACGGGGTTGCCTGTTTACTTAGCTCAGATAACAGTTGTTATCCTCTTTTCTTCTTTGTTTGTGGCAATGGCTTTTCTTATAACCCGAAAAGTTTTCAATGAATCCGTGGCGCTAATAGTTGCTTTTCTAGTTGGGGTCTCATATTATGATATTTACATACTGCTCTGGTCAGGTTATCCCAACATCATAGCTTTGCTGCTTATTCCCTTGGTGTTCTATTTACTCTTAGAAAAAGCACGGTTTGAGCGCTTGCCTCGATTAGTTGTGGTTTCGGTGCTTTCGGCAACGATTTTTCTTACCCATTCACTTAGCAGTATAATGTTTATTGTGATAAGCCTATTAGCAGTTTTTATTGGTCTTGTTTTTTCACGCAACCTAGAGATTGGGCGGAGAGACGTTTTGGAGTGGTTAGTTCCGCTTTTTATAGGGGGGTTGATTGTGTCGCCTTTTTTGATCAAGACAGCACCGATATATCTTAACCTAGATTCGGCGGTGTACACCGGGGGGTTACCCGATATTCAAAAGCTACTTCTTCCTATGAGATTGGTTCCAATAGAGTTTATTTTACCGTTTTTTGTTTGTTTTTTCTTAGGCCTTGCTTGCTTTAAACAGCGGCATAGAAAGATTCGGTTCCCCGAGATGCTTATTTTTCTCTGGCTAATTATCCCTGTTGTTCTTACCCAAGCGTTTGTTGTTGGTTTCTACACAGATTATGAACGGTTCCTCTATTTTGCAAATTTACCCCTAATCATCTTGGTTGGAGCGGGCATATTTCTTGCGGCCCCCCAGCTAGCTAAGGCCACAACCCAATTTTTATCTACACACCTAACTCAAGTATTTAACAAAAACAAATTCTCCAAACTAAGAAGTATCAAACCCCACCGACTAACCGGCCAACCCGCAGTAACCTTGTTTATGGTCATCTTGTTACTTGGGATAATTTTTTGGTTACCGCATTTCTCCATGATGCCCTCTGAAGGTTTCCAGATGCGAAGTCAGCTTCAAGTCATGGATAAACCAGGCTATGAGGCACTCCAGTGGATTGAAAATAACACGCCTAAAAACGCTGTTTTTGTAGCTGACGCCTTGTATGGATGGTGGTTGGGCGGGGCGCAAAGACCAACAGTAAGTGCTGTTGAGCCTATCTTTATAACTAACTCACGAGAATTCCAACCCGCCCTTTTAGCCACACAGCTTCTTGACACAAATTATCTAATTGACAACGGCTTAATTCAAGTCAGAGAAGATGGCTATGGAACGAGTCGAAACCCCGAGTTTTTGGTTAAACTACACAACTCGTACTATCCAGCGGCATTTCTTAATTTTAACTCGAATCAAACAGTCATTACCTATACAGCAAACAAAGAACTACACACAGTTAAGCTCTCAGAACTTCCGATTAGAGAAATGTATCTTGAAAGCGATAACGCCGCCACAACTCTAAACATCATACGGGGAAACGAATTGGTTAAGTGTACTCAAAAAACAACAGTCTACCAAGGCCTACGTTTCGTCAACATGACTCAAAGCCTATCAAGCAGCAACCCAACAGTTGACTTCATTAACATAGAATTAGCCGCACAAACAAAAGGCAACCTCACCACAACCAACAACACATACATAGCAATAGAAGACCCCCACACAAATACAGCAGGCCAACTAATTTTCACCGACAACCAACCTACGATAACTCAAGCACAAGACAACACTATAACGATGCACTTTAACCTAAACACCCAATCGACCAGAGGGGAGATTAATTTTTATGTGTCAGTTTTTGAGTATGCCAGCCAGGACTCAAGCACAACAACCAAAAATAGACTTCAACAACAATTCCTAAACAACACTAAAAATTATACAGACAAAATATCAGAAGCACCAATAGACACCTTCGATTATAAACAGGCAATCAGAGAGCTAAATGCTTCCTACATTGTCCTGCGCGACCACACACAAATTCAACGCTTTGAAAACGACCCCACATTTCATCTAGTATTTTACAACAAAGAAATAGCTATTTTTCAAGTCCACCAACCCAGTCAACCACACTAAAAACACATGAGGTTCAGTTCTTTTCATCATTTGGGTTCCATGATTCTGCGGCACTCATAGGGACTTCGGGGTAATTATGTTTGGTGGATTTGGGGCTAATTAGTTGTTTGGTATGTTGAGGGGAGTTTTATGGCGATCCACCAAAACAGCGGAAGGCAAAAAATCCAAGTTAGTATAGTTTACGACTCAGGCGCTTGCTGTAGTGTTAGGAAGTTTCTGTTCGGAGGGCGAACGCTTTAGGGGAGAAGGCGTTCGGAAAGTGGTATTATATATTGCCCTGAAGAATTTGGTGGTGGAGGAAAATAAATGAAAATTGAAAAGAAAATGATGACCTTAAGCATAGTTGCTTTTGCAATCGGAATAGCAGTGATCATACCTATATCAGCGCGTATGAATGCAAACGCTCAAACATTTGGTGATGAACCATGGTTTACCATAGAAAATCCCTCGGCAGCCTTTGCGGCCGATATAATTGATGACAGCTATCACTGGGCCGGTGGAATCAAGTTTCTAACCTCAATTAGCGATTACGCTTTTAGCCAACAAGCTGATGCTCGAATAGAATACCTCAAACTCGTGGTTTATACTGATGACATGCGACTTTGCGAATCCAATCAATTCATAGCCGTGGACAACTCACACACTGATTGTGACGGCGTCTGTGATCTTTTGGAGTTTGGTAACAAAAACTGGTTTGATGACCTAGACTTTCGCCTGGGTAGCAGTGGTTCCTATAGAAGTACATGCGGTCAATGCCTACACTCAGCTCAATTGCCAATAATGCCCATTCCAATAAATCACTATGGCTGTGGCAGCCAAGGCGGCCACGATACATACAAAGAATTTGGTGCCATATTAGACGCCCTGGAAAACACACAAACAATCCACGCAGACATTATCCGAGTAGGCTACATCACATTCTATGAGAACGACAAAGTAGTGGTAACTCCAATAGACAACGAAGTCATACTACACATGGAACTGACAAGAAACGGCCACGGATTCACATTCAACGACTCAGCACCTAGCAAACTGCCAGTCCCAACAACACTTGAAGGCGTAAAAGCCTATCTCGGCATCGAACCATAGCATCAACGACAAGGGGTAAGCAAGTGACTACTGACGAATTGGAAGGCAACACCTTACGCGTCTACGCATATATCGTCCGTACAGATGAACCCGCAAGTGTGAGAGATGTTACGCGAGGTGCTGAACTTACCAGCACAAGTGTTGCGCATCATCATCTTCAGAAACTTGAAACCCTTGGCTTAATAGAGAAAGACAACTACGGCAAATACATCCTTAAGCAAAAAACATCAATCAAAGGGCATGTGTGGGTCGGCAAAAACCTCGTGCCTCGATTGATGTTTTACTCCTTCTTTTTTATGGGCGCATTCACAGCAGAAGTAAGCACCATACTACTTAGCTTAGTTATCGAGAACTTGGTAATTGAAACAAGTTTTTGGCTACTAACAGGCCTAACAGTGCTATCCATGATTCTATTTATCAAAGAAAGCTCAGAACTAAACCGCAAACAAAACCCCAAAAACACAGATAAAACTCACCCCAGTTAACCCTCTCAATTTTTCTTCTAAAAATTGGTTTCGCACTATTGTGTGCGTAATTGTATGCATTTTTAAGGAGCTGGGTCGCTCTTTGTAGGGATTATTTGTGGCTAACCAGTTAGTCCGATACGTTAGATGAAGAGTATGGCTACCCCTACTAAACAGCAGGGTTGCTCTAGTAGTTTTTTAGGATTGTTTGTTTTACGTAAACATTATATTGTTTTCATCAGTAGGGTTTAGCTTCAGGCAATCATTATGAAAATAACCTTAGTTAACCCGCCATATCCGCCCAGCGTGCATTCACATCCACCCTTTATTCCGCTAGGACTTGGATACCTTGCCGCCGTAGCTGAGAGGGCAGGTCACCAGGTTAAAATCATTGATTGTCAAGCCGAAAAACTCACCTACGACACCTTCCAAGAGCGTATTACACAGACACCCTCAGATTTCATAGGTGTAACAGCTACTACTTTGCTCTACAAATCGGCCATGCAAATTCTCACCCTCGCCAAACAAGCCCAACCAAGCGCCATCACCGCCGCAGGCGGAAGTCATGGTACATTTTGGGATGAAAACACCCTAAAAGAATACCCCGCAGTGGATCTCATTGTGCGTGGAGAGGGGGAAGAAACCCTTGTTGATCTTGCAGAAAAACTAGAAAACCACCACAACCTAGCAGACGTATTAGGCATCACCTACCGTGAGGGGGACAAAATCCGCCGCAACCCAGACCGGCCCTACATAAAAGATCTAGACAGCATCCCCTTCCCAGCCCACCACTTAATGCCCCTTGATAACCTCAAGCACAACGGCAAACTGCTCATCCCTCTGGTCAGTAGCCGCGGATGCGTTTACTGGTGCGACTTCTGCAGCACCGTTCGCATGTTTGGCCGAGGATACCGCATGCGTAGCGCAAAAAACGTAGTGGACGAAATGCAATTTGTACACCAAACCTACGGCGTAGACCAAGTCACCTTCTACGATGACGCCTTTAGCGTAGACCGAGAACGCGTACTCCAAATCTGCAAAGAACTCCACAACCGAAACCTCAAATTAATTTGGGACTGCGGCACCCGCGTAGACATGGTGGACCGAGAGCTGCTAAAGACCATGAAAGACGCAGGCTGCATCGCTGTTTGGATGGGGGTTGAATCCGGCTCAGAAGCAGTGCTTAGTGCCATGAACAAAAGCATAAAACTAGAACAAACCCGTCAAGCCTACAAAACCGCTCATGAAGTGGGGTTAATGACCATTGCTAATGTGGTTTTGGGTTTTCCAGGAGAAACTGAGCAGACCGCTAAACAAACCATCCGTTTTGTTCAACAATTAAATCCTGAAGATGTCGGCTTCTATTTGGCCACCCCCTACCCAGGAACCCCTATGTATGATCTGGTTGTTAAAAACGGCTGGTTACGGGTAACCGATTTTGATAAATATGATACTGCAGGACCGATTTTTGAAACGCCCACGATGAGTATGGAAAAGTTGGCTCAACTTCGCTATAAGGCCTATCAGCAGTTTTACCTGCGACCCGGTTATGTGCTACATATGCTACGCAAGGGTGGGACGTATGGGAGATCGGCTGTGAAAACTTCGGGGGCTTATCTACTGAGAGCTTTGCACATCAGGCTTTCGTAGTTTTTGGATAAACGCGATGACTGAGAGGGTCAACACTAAGAGGCTTAAAGAAACCGTTATTGAGGTGAAGGTGATGCCGATGGGGGAGAGTCCTAAGAACAGACCCAGTAGTCCCGTTAGCCCAAAGCTCAATGCTACTGATAGGACGAGTTCTTCGAGGAGGTCTATTTTGTTTTTGCCGGTGAACAATATGTTGACTAGGCAGTAGCCGGGTATGAAAGAGATGAATATGAAGCTAAAGATGTAGCGGGGAATCAAGTTGTAGGAGAATTCAGAACCGCTTGGGACGGGCAAAAGATAGGTTACAAGCAGGGTTAGGGCTGTGAAGAGGAGAATTATTGAGAGCCAGTGGAGGGGTTTCAGGTCAAACACTCTAAAAAAATAAAAATAGGAAAGGGAAATTTACATGAAAGCTTTGTAGATTGGATGGTTTTCGTCAGTTGGTCTTGTGCCTAGGTCTGCACCTATGGACGCGAGGTATGCATCAGTGATTGCTACTGCGGGGAAGACCCATTGTGCTTGCTCTATTGGTCCGGTCATGAGCCAGTTGGCGCCTGCCATTTGCATGATGGTGTTGGTTGAACAGACGGTTCCTTTGCGGAATTCTTTTTCAAAGCTTGATTTGACCCAGCCCATGGTTGTGACAAGGTTTCCGCTTCCTAAACCTACAGGGTGACCATACTTTTCTTTCATGATAGGTATGGCTCTAACGGATGTACCCATGTCTGGTTCGAATGCGGGGACTGCTGTGTCGACGAGTGGTTTTGTGATACCGCCTTTTTCAGCTAAGGCTAGGGCTTCGACAAGAACGTTCATTTTACCTTCAAGGCTTGTGTCCTTGGGGTCGTCTGCTAGAACAATAGACATTGCGATTCCGCTTTCTTTAAGGTTAACAAGTTCAGCATCAGTTACGCCTTTATAGATAGAGTTGTAGATGCACCTATCGGTTAGGCCCATCTTTTTTGCCAAGTTTGCGGCAGCTATACGGGTTCTTGGGCTCATTGCATCAAGCATAAGGGGGGCATCGGTGTGTGAGGGGACAAAGTCGATGTATTGTTCAAATGCAGTCTCAGTTGTGCCAACGATGTCTAGGGCAAACTTTACGCCGGTGATATCGCTTTGTGTCTGTATTGTGTTAATGAGGTCTTCAGCAATTTTTTTATCAAAGACACCTTTGTTAGCGTCTGAAACCATCTTTTGGCCTAGCCAGAAGATAGAAGCGATCAGAAAAGTCGGATTTTCGCCTGGTTGACCGCCAATTTTGGCGTTCCCGATATCGTATGTTTTTTGCGGAGTATTGAATATAAATGACATTTAGACCACGTCAGAGGATTATTTCTTGAGTGCTTTCTTTGCGAGTTCGGGAGCTTCTTCTTTGTTTTTGCCAAAAAGCGCGCCGAATTCATCTGCGTCTTCTTTTTTGACAGCTGCGCCGCCCATGATGATGCCGACTTTGTCTTTAAGACCTGCAGCCTTGAGAAGTTCATCAAGTTTTGCGAGGTTGTTCTTTGCTGGAACAGTATTAACTGAGAGAGCGATGAGGTTAGCGTTGTTTTCTTTTACTTTGTCTATAAATACTTGGGGAGCCACGCTTTTTCCAACGTCGATAGTTTTAAAACCTGCGCGTTTTAGAGTGCGGCGGACTGCTTCTTTTGCTGTGTCATGCATGTCTGGTTCGATGTTGCCGATAACGACTATACCTACTGGATTCTCTGGTTCTGGTGGTTCTTTTTCCATCATAGATTTAAGCCACGACATATTAAACACCTTTTTCCTGTTTGTATACTCTGGGCTTTTATACTCGAAATCCATATTTAACCTTTTACCAACAAATCAAACGATGTATATTAAGCGGTAAAGTAAATGCTACAATCGACCAAAAAATATCTCTTACTACTGTCTATCTTTGTGTTTGCGTTTGTGTATCGTATGCTTTTGATGCTCTGGTCGGGGTTTCCACCTGGGGCCGATATCGGATTACACAACAGTGTTATTTACTCCATCACCGGCGCGGGACCCACAGATTTTCTCTACAACGCCTATCATATAGGCGGAGGGATCTCGTTGACTTTTCCGGGTTACCATATCTTCACTACAAGTGTAATGATGCTCACAGGACTGCCCGAATACATAGCGCATGTAGCAATTGTGGGTCTGTTCTCGGCTCTTATGGTGGTTTGTGCTTTTCTGATAACACAGAAAGCGTGGTCTGTGCCTGCCGCATTTATAGTTGCGGTTTTGATGGTAATTTCGCGTTTTGACATTGAGATGTTGCTCTGGTCAGGCTATCCTAACGTTATAACCTTGATGCTGATTCCGCTAACATTCTATCTTTACCTGCAAAAAGACCGCTTTTCTAAGGCACCGTTTCTGATTTCCACCTCCATTTTAGCCGCGGCGCTGTTTTTGACGCATTCGCTAAGTGCAGCCATGTTTGGAGGTATAACTGTTGCAGTGGCGCTTTTTGTTTTGCTTTTCCCTGACAAGTTTGGGGTCTCAAGAAAAATTGTGCTATACTGGGGGATGTCTATAGCTCTTGGAGCAGTTCTTGTTTTGCCTTTTTTGGTTAAGGCCATTCCAACGTATCTAAAGGAGTATGGTTCAAGCGAGATTACGGGGGCAACGCTATCAGCACGGGTGTTGCCCTTAGAGCTTGTTTTGCCGCTTTTTGGCATATTTGTTGCTTTCTTTGTTTTCTCCAAAAAATTCTACAACAAACCCCTTACGCTACCAGCGTTCTTTCTCTCTATGTGGGTGGGGTTGCCTCTGATTTTAACGCAGGGTTATTTGGTGGGGCTTCCTGTGGATTATAACCGGTTTATGTACTTTCTGTTATTGCCCATGTTTGTATTCATGGCAGTGTTGATTGATTATGGTTCAGATTTTTTTGCTAAAAAAATAAACGCTTATCTAAGTGCAGCTGGACAGCCAATTCAAAGATACGCCGCCGCTCTGACTTCAAAGCGGCTCTATTCGATGTTTATAGTGTTTTTTTTGTTGTTCTCATTTACAATGTTACCAATCTTTATGACGCCTGCTCTCAACGTTGGACATAGCACTCAGGATTTCTATCAAGCTATGACCGAGCCTGGCTGGGATGCAATACAGTGGATAAAAGCAAACACGTCCCCTCAGGCCGTGTTTGTTGCGGATGCATGGTATGGGTGGTGGCTAGGGGGGTTTGCCCAAAGGCCAACATTGAGTGCTGTTGATCCCCAGTATCTAACAGTTAATCGTGAAGTGGATAACGCAACGTTTGCCCGAACGCTGCTTGATACTGATTATGTGCTAGACAACGGCTACATCCAAGTCCGTGATGATGGTGGATACATCGCTCGGCATAACCCCGAGATTTTGGTGGCACAAAATTGGACGTATTATCCCTACTCATTTTTCAACTTTGACAGCAAAAACACAAAGATCGAATACCAAATCAATGGCCGCAGTCAACCAGTGGTTAGCTTAGCAGAGCTTGAGGTGAAAGATATGCAAATAGAGAGCAACTATGACCAGGCGAAGATAACAGTGGTGCGGGGTAATGACGACTTTAACTATACGGTTTCAACGATTCTTTATCGAAATGTGCGCTTTGTTAACTTGACCTCGACCCTAACCAGTCTGCATTCAGGGGTAGTTTTTAATCGGGTGCACATCGATGTGGAAGCCACAGGTTTTCAGGTCCACTACAACAATAAAGTTACAATCGCCTTAGTTGAAACAGGCACCAAATCCTTTGGACAACTAATATTTACCACTCCCCCAGAAACCGTTGATCTTAGCGAAAAAGGAGATCCCAAAGTCGTTGAGGGCATAGGGTTGACTTATTTCTTAGATGATCAACCGCAAGGAGAAATTCAGATGCTATCAGGAGCATATTCCGCATCAAATAACCCCGGGCTCTACACTAATCCCACAACCATAAACAATGCATTTATTCAGATAGTTAGCGATAATTTAGTTGCGGCACTCAACCCCATGGGAAAAGACCGCAACTGGACCAATTTTGACTACCGCGCAGAGCTCCAAGCAAGAAGCATCGCATATGTTGTATGCCGCCTAAGCGATGCCGCAGAAGCCGAAATCGTGCCCAAGTTTCGCCTTGATCCCATGTTTAGCCTTGTGTTTATTAACAAAGAAGTTGCAATCTTTAGAGTAAACGGGGATCTTGGGTAATATTGAACCCAGCTGCACTGATACACACCATATTTAAAGATAAAAAGAAACTGGAATTTACCTTCATAGCAGTTTTTTCAATAGTTATTCTAATCCTCTTCTACACGGTTCTATCAATGAATGGGGTGATTTTAGGTAATGACCCCTCAGTGCATCTAGAGAAAGCGCGCATATTTCTAAACACCGAGCAGATACCGCTTAGTAATCTAAGCTGGACCCCCCCGCTCTACGAAATCGTGTTGGCTATGTTCATATCCCTTAGCGGTGCTAGGGATATTGGGCAACTCATCTTTATCGTTAAGGCTCTAACGGTCATTGTTAACTGGCTCATGGTTATGTCGGTTTATCTGCTTGCCTCGAAATTCTTCACCAAAAAAGTCGGGGCCATAGCCGCAGTTTTGTTGCTCTTTTGTTTTCCAGTGTTTGAACTAAACCAATGGGGCGGCAGCACAAGCGTTTTGGGTATAGCATTTTTGATGCTGTTGCTGCTTTACTTGCCACTATCGTCTAAAAGATTCGGATATGTGGTGGTAACGTTTTTTGCGGCGTTCTCAGTTGTATTGGCTCATCAGCTGGCAACGTTTTTGGCGGTGTTGGTTTTGCCGCCGATGTTGATTTATATGCTTATAAAATCTCGGGGATCAAATCTTAAAGTTTTGATAGCACTGGTTTTTGGCGGTGGTATAGCTTTTTTTATCTACTACTTTGGCGCCATGATAGGTCATCTGGACATATTATTAGAGCACCTGTTTTTTAGCCAAAAAACCTACGCTTACCAAATAGGTGCCACTACCCTAAGCGCGTTTATAATTAATTTTGGCTTCATATCGCTCCTAACTATAGCAGGTGTTTATCTGGCCTACAAACAACTCAAACCCGCCAAAAAAATGGCATTTTTTATAGGGTTAATTTTCGCATTGATTGTTCCGTTTGTGTTAGCAGAATCCCACCTGCTTGGCCTGTATTTACCCTTCCAGTGGTTTATCTACTACTTGACCCCGCCTATGGCGATTTTTGCCGCAGTCACAGTCGCATTTGTTGCGCAAAAACTTCCAAGGTTCTACGCCAACCACCGAGCCAGTTTTCGCAAAACATGGGTTAGAGCAGTTGCCATTGGCCTAATTGTAGGGGTGTGCTTGACAGTTGTAGTTCGCGCAGATGTTGTGTATGGGAAGATAATGGAGGCAGGTACCTTCTATGCCACCACAGACATTAAAGCCTACGAGGCAGGCATCTGGTTAAGAGATAACTATCCCAATAACGCAACGGTGGTGGTTACAGAGATTCCAGGGTTTTGGTTCCAACAGTTCTCAGATAAACCCGTGATTGCTCAAACTAATCCCATTATTGAGAGAAATCTAATTGCCGAATCGGTGTTAACGCTGTCCTATGAGATAGAACATCCACAAACATTGCTAAAAGCATACGGAGCAAAAGGAGACATAACAGATGAAAACTATGCCTCCCTAGATCACGTCTGGAACCGGGTGTCTTATTCCTCAGCAACCGGTGACTTTTTGTATTTCACCCAAGAGGGCACCGAACACCAACTACCCCTATCGGCTCTGAGTAAACAAATCACACTGCAAGGCCAAGGTGATACCCAAAAAATCAGTCTCAGCTACTCTAATGAAAACTTTACAGTAACTAAAACCATGCAGGCCCAAAACAACACCTACCCCCTGGATGTTTCTTGGACAGTCACACCTCTGATAGGGGGCGTGTCTAATGTCACGTTATATTTGAGCACCTTCTTTGATCTCCACTTCACCTTTGACAAAGCGCAGATTCCCCAAGCAATGGATTGGGTTAACCCATGGGATGCAGATAGCAACAGAGTAAGCAAACAAGAAACCGGTAATCCCAAAACTGATTGGGCAGTTGCCACCTTTTTAAAAACAGACCTCAAAAATGGCTATTTAGGCCTCTATGACAGCCAAAACAACATTGCATACGCCTTTAACTTTACCGATCGCCCCGAATGGGGAAACATAGGTGCCTTAGCTAACCAACAAATTGATGCAGTACGATTCCAATATTCTTTTAGCAATGTCGAAATTAACCAGACAGTTAAGTGCTCGTATCAGGTTTTAACACTCTCAAAAAATAGCTTCCCCCAACTCACCCCAAACAACTTAGAGAGCATAGTTGGCCAGCTAACTCCAGAGTTCCCAGTAGTGACACGAGACTACAGCGACTACATCCACGAAAACAACATAGGCTTTATCGTCTATGACCGAAACCAACTTGACACACAAATCATCAACAGCAAAATACTACAACTCATCTACTCAAACGACCGATACGTCATCTTCAAAATCCAATAACACACAAGTTATCCCATTAAGAAACAACAACTATAATAGACAATAATAATGTTTAAAACTAAAAAGCAGATGACCTGTGGTGGTAATGTGAATAGAGTTGTAGCTTTCACATTGATTTTTCTCATAAACACATCAGCGATAGTGATTTTTAGCCCTGTTTTAGCCTCAGAGTTAGCTACGGATTCGTGGAATATAAAAACGCCAATACCCGTTGATAATTCACAGAAATATCAGCCGAGTAATGTTGTTTTTGAGGGCAAGATCTATGTTATCGGCGGCGGCCCAACCATGAATTATGACCCAAAAACCGACACCTGGATCACTTTAACGCCCATACCCACACCAAGGGATAGGCCTAGTGTTGCGGTTTATCAAGGCAAAATTTACTGCATAAGCGGCTATGTTGAGGATGAGACAGTAACAGTGTATCGAGTGTATCGCCACATGGATATAGTTGAGGTTTACGACCCCGTTAAGGACAGTTGGAGTAAGAAGGCCTCAGTGCCAATTGAGGTCAGGCCTGAGAGACCCTTCAACACACCTATACAGGCATGTGTGGTAAATGACCAGCTCTTCGCTATAGGCCCAAAGGGCGAATTATACCAGTATAATCCCTCAGCAGATAGATGGACCAGAAAAGCGTCCTTAGCGGTTGAAGCGATAGTGCAGGTTTATGTGATGAATAAACAACTTTTCGTTATAACCCAAAATGGGGAGCAAACAGAGATGTATATGTACGATTCAACTACAGATGTGTGGACAAAAAAAGCCGACCCACCCGTTGCTGCCTATTCGTTTGGTGTTGTGGTGGACGATAAGATAATTGTTGGCAACTCACAGACAAATGCACACACGTATCGTTATGAGTTTGGTCTTAGTATTTATGATTCAAAGACAGATATGTGGAGTGAAGGTACCCCCAGTCCGCAGGTTAGATTTTTCTATCGTTATCCGGTTGTTGGTATGACAGCGGGTGTTTATGCACCTAAAAAAGTCTATGTTTTTGGTAACGAACAATTTGACAGAGATACGCTTCGGACGTTTAGTTGGGTTTATGATCCAGTAGATAACGTTTGGTCAACCGCAAAAACTATGCCGGATTCATATAGACTTTCAGCCAGCGGGGGCTCAGACGAGCTGCTTGTTGTTGATGATGTGTTTTATATGTTGTCGAACTTTTTTAACAAGCAATATGATCCAGATATAGGCGTGCAATATATCCGAATAGGCGTACAATATGTTCCAATAGGTTACTCACCCCATGAAACAACCCCCTCTGAACAAATCCCGTCTGAACCAATTCCTTCTGAACCAATCCTTTCTTTAAATACCCCTATGGTAGTTGCAATAATAGCGATCAGCCTTGCTGTAGCAGGTTTATGCTTCTATCTATTCAAAAAAGGAGCAATAACAAAAAAAGGGCCGGGCAAACAAGGCTCAACTTAATCGGACAATTTTTCCAAACATTGGCAGTGTCCTAATACAGATTTGTTAATATAGTTCGTTTACATTAAGTACAAGCATGACACGTCCAAGACAAACAGACAATATGACTTGCCAAAATCTTCACTGCAAATACCACCTAAAAGAAAAAGACAAAAACATCATCAAACACGGAAAAAACCGTGCTGGACATCAAGTCTATAAATGCCTCCACTGCAACACCTACTTTACCCAAACCAAAAACACACCCCTCTA
>WQVG01000021.1 GCA_009781675.1 Candidatus Bathycorpusculum acetigenes
GCGTTGTCTGTTGTGATTAAATCCTGCCTTTACACAATGTTGGCTTCCACACTTTGGGCATTTCATAGTTATCGCATATACAAAGAACTAAACCATCTTTAAAATCCTTTTTACAATACTCTCTTTATTTTTTCTTGCTTACGATTTTTTCTACACCGTTATCTGTACCGATGTAGGCGATGTCTGTTAGGTTCACAAAGAAGCCTGTTTCAGCCACACCCGGGAGCATTTTGATTTTTACTGCGAGTTCTGTGGGGTTTACTATCTCGCCAAAGTAAGCATCGATGACTGCATTACCATTATCTGTTATGACCGGGCCTAGTTTACCTTTTACTTCTCGTATGACTGGTTTGGCTCCCAGTTCTGCGAGTTTGTGTTTGATAGGTGTGAGAGCAAATGGAATGACTTCGATGGGAACAAACTGATTGTTTGCCCCTAGGTGCTGTGCTTTTTTGTTTTGATCAGCGATGATGACATTGAGTTTTGAGGCGGAGGCAACGATTTTTTCACGTGCCAGTGCAGCCCCTCCGCCTTTGATTAGAAAAAGCTCAGGGGTCAGTTGGTCTGCGCCGTCTATAGTTACATCGATTTGCGGATACTCCTCAAGGGTGGTTATGGGAATGCCGCAATCAACTGCAAGCTGGAATGCCTGATAGCTGCTGGGAATACTTTTGATGCAGAGATTTTCAGTTTTTATTCGTCTACCCAGCGCTTCTATGGCTAAGGCAGCTGTACTCCCGCTACCCAAACCCACAATAAAGTTGTCCCTAACATGCTTTACCGCTTCTGCGGCGGCTTTTTGTTTCTGTTCTGTAATCCGATCCATTAGCCTTCAATCTCCATCTGTCCTAGCTTATCGAGAACTTTTTCCACTTCACTTCGAATTGACTCAATGCGACGCTCTGCCTCAGTTTTAGCGGTAGGTTTCTCCTCGGGAGGTTTACGCTTCTTCACTACTACGGGTTTACGCTCGCTACTTTTAGTTACCGAACTAATTTCCTCTTCTTCTTCCTCTTCTTCGTCGTCTTCAACGTCAACCATATGGATAGATGTCGTGGGAATCGATCTAATGGGGATTTCTCGGATAGGTTTAACGTCGATGCGTGTACGGAGTTCTTCAACTTTGCTTGTTAATTCGCCGAAGCGTTCACTGAAGAGTTTCATGAGATCCTCTTGCATGCCTTCCAATTCATGGAGTGCAATGATGGATTCATCTTTAGCTATCGAGTCTTTGATAATATTCATGCGTTGCTTGTAACTACCCGCAAGTTTTTCCCTCTCCACCTCAGTGATTTTGCCTTCTGCCTGCGCTTCATAGAGCCGCCTGATTGCATCACCTAAAATTTCACGTTCCAAATCAAGCATACGAAGTTCATCTTTAGCGTTGGATGCCATAGTGCCCTGTACACTTTTAGAAAGCCTAAACGGCACCGCCATAGACCGACTGGTATACTGCAAATCAACAGCTGACGACTGGGTTTGTGGTTGTGTTTGTGGTTGTGGTTGGCTCTGGGTTTGTGTTTGTGGTGGGGTTTGTGTTTGTGGTGGGGTTTGTGGTGGGGTTTGGGTTTGGGGTGCTTTAATTGTTGAGGTTTTTTTGCGATTTCTATACATGGCAAAAATGACTGTGCTACAGGCAATGGCCATCACTATTGCAACTGCCAACACGATTATGGGATCATCAAACCAAGCCAAACCCTGCCATCCTCGGTATCTGATATAGCGCCATGCGTATATTAGTTATATCCTAATTCTAATTGATTGGTGTTCTTTAATTATAAGATATGGGTTAATGGGTTAGTTACTAAGTGTTAATCTGTTTGAAATTAGAGTTAGCTCAGTAGTTGTGGAATGTGATGTGGTATATATGCACAATTGTTCATTGGTTATGGGTGTGATTATTGAACGGTAAGCGCTAATAGGGTTTGTTGGTTGTTAGAGTTGGAAAAGCAGGTAGCCGATGCAGAAGCTCAGCACCGGTGCCATTATCCATCCTAAAAAGATGATCAGATAGGGTCTGAGTGAGAGAAATTTGGCTTTGTAGGAGATCCCAGCGCCGAAAACTGCGGCTGTAGTGGTCTGGGTGTTGGATAGCGGGATGTTTAGCAACGCGGCGGCTTCTACTATGATGCTAGATGCGGCTAGGGCGACAGTAGCGTTGGAGTAGCGCATGCGATAGAATTCTCCGCTGACGCGTCGGATGGTACCTTCGCCTAGAAAGATTGAGCCCACAAAGATTGCGCTCACAGCGGCGGCCAGTGTTGCTCCGCTAAACCCTGCGGTTGCCACAATCAAACCCAGTGTATTTGCCCCCGACACATATGCTGTGCTAAACGCCAGTACCAGTAACAGGGCTTTGTAGAAGCGGATTCTGCGCCAGATGTCTTTGACTGGGCGGCTGTTGATATAGCGGATAAGATAGTATGCTATGATCATGGCTACTATGGGTGCGATTACCCACATGGCAACCGTTTTTGCCATGAACGGTATTTGTGCGGTGGAGCCAATTGCTAGCGCATAACCTGCAAGTAGACCTACAAGCGACATACTAAATGACAGCGGCAGACGCGCTACGTGGGCAATGATAAAAATAACTATGGCAACGGCTAAGAGTTCAATTTGGAATTCGATGGATGCGCTGGGTATGAACTCGTTAACAGAATTTGCCATGCCTGCTCCCTGCACAAGTAATCCTGCGGTAAAGCCGCCTGCGCCTAGAAGGGCGCCTGTACGTTTTGTGAGGATTCTAGCACCTACTGCGGGTCCGACGCAGGCTGAGAGGTTGTTGCCGGCAACCAATGCCACAGCCAAGAAAATAAAACTAATCAAGATGATTTCTAAAATCACGTGCGTCACTTAAGTATGGAGGTTATGGTGGAGAGCACTAAATCGGCAAGGTCCTCACATCCATCCAAGATGTCGTCGAATTTGTGCACCAGTTCACCGTAGTGATAGAACTGCAGATAATGCATGTGGGGTGCTTCTTGATAGAGGATATCAAAGCTTTTGTCTTTGATTTCATCTCCCTGTTGCTCGAGTGTTTCGATTTCTATGCGTAACTCAAGAATCTGGCCTAAATCTGAGTTAGTAAGTATCTGCTGGACTTTTGCGAGTGCTTGGTTTGCGAGTTCAAGCATGCTTTTAAATATCTTGATCCATTGGGCGTCTTTTGGTTTCTCAGAATATGGAAATCTAGATTTGTGCATCCGCAACAGTTCTCTGCTCTGATAGAAGTATGTATCCACGATGTCATCGGCGACATGTACACATTCCAAGAGATTCTCTAAAATATTGGGGCTAACCGCACCAGCCGTGATGTTTTCGTTCACTCTAAAGGCCACATCATCGGCTTTGCGCTCTAAGCTCTTTATTGCTTGCATTCCTCTCTCAAGGACGGCCTCGTTTTTGTGATCATCAAGCATGTTGCTGAGGTTTTGGTTGGCTTCTGCTGCTATGGCAATGATTTGAGAAAGCTCGCCAAAAATGTTTTTCTCACCAACGATAAGGGAGCGTTTAAAGTTTTTCAAGTAAAACCCTTCAGATAAGATACTTTCACCGAGCGGTGCGCTATAAAATTATTGTTAACGCACAGGTGAACTGTGTGCTTTATATGTGTATAGAATAAAAAGCCCACAAAAATGGGCTAGATTTTTTTGGTCTGGGTTGCTGTCTCTAGTGCCTTTACGCCTGGTAGTTCTTTTCCCATTAAAAACTCGGTTATGGCGCCGCCTGCGGTGCTTATGTAGCTGAATTTTTTGGTTAGGCCGTATTCTTCGATGGCTGCGATGGTGTTTCCGCCGCCTGCTAGGCTGAAGGCTTTACTGTTGGCAATTGCAGTTAGGATGTCTTTTGTGCCCAAGTTGAACTGTGGGTTTTCATAGACGCCCATGGGTCCACTGACAACGATGGATTTGGCGTTTGCGATTATTTTTGCATAATCGGCTACTGTTTTGTTGCCTATGTCATAGATGGCATAATTGGTGGGTAGCTCTGTGAGGGGGATTTCGCATCGGTCGCCATAGACGTTGAGGGCTACATCGCTTGGCATCTTTATGTTTTGGGGGTATTGCTCGATGAGTTCTTTTATGCCTAGAATGTATTGGGTTAGTTCTTTTTGGTTTAGATAATCCATTACTGCTTTGCCTAACTTGACGTTATTTGCCGCTAAGAACAGTTGTGCGGTTACTCCGCCTACCAATACATCGTCGGCTATATGATGGCCCAGTACATAGCGGCTTATCTCAAGGCTGTCCTCTGCTTTAGACCCGCCCATAACATAGACACAGGGGTGTTCGGGTTTTTCTAAGATTTTGCTTAGGGATTTGAGTTCGTGTTCCATTATGCGCCCAGCAGCTGAGGGCAGAACCGCTGTGAATCCAACCATGGAGGCATGGCTTCGATGGGCCGTTGAGAATGCGTCGTTGACAAAGAGGTCTGATAGCGGTGCTATGTTCTGTACTAGGGGTGTTTTGGCTTGTTGGTCGGGGGTGCCGTTTTTGGTTTCGCCGTCCCAGCTGCGCACGTTTTCTAGAACTAGGATTTCTCCGGGTTGGAGGTTTTGGATGGCGGTTTGGGCTTTTTTGCCAAACACGTCCTCGACGTATTTTATTGGGCATTGGAGAATGGTTTGGAGTATTTGGGTGTGGGTTTTGAGTGTTGTGTAGTCTTCTTCGTTTTTGCGTCCTTGGTGGGTGATAACCACGACTTTGGCGCCTTTTTCTGTTAGTTCTTTTAGGGTGGACTCCGCATGTGCTCTTATGCGTACATCGCTTGTTACTTTTTTGGTTTGGGGGTCGATTTCTGAGTTAAAATCTACTCGTACAATTACGGTTTTGTTCTTTACATCGAAATCATCTAAGGTCTTATATTTCGCCATAGCATTCCACGTAGCCTTGTGTTTCTTGGCTAAAAGGAAAAAGCAATATTAAAGATTATTACCAAATTAGTTAGGGTTTGCTTTTTTGCCGATTAACTCTATGAAGTCAATCATGCGGTTGCTAAATCCCCATTCATTGTCATACCATGAAAAGACTTTCACAAAGTTGCTTTTTTCGCCCAGGACCATGGTTAGGCCTGCGTCAAATATGCTGCTGTAGGTATTGTGTAAAATATCGCTTGAGACGATGGGGTCTTCGGTATATTGAAGGATGCCTCTGAGTTTGCCTTCTGCTGCGGTTTTCATGGCGGTGTTGATTTCTTGTTTGGTGACTTCTTTGCCTAGGACACAGGTTAAGTCCACAATAGATACATCAGGGGTTGGTACACGAAGTGAATACCCATTCATTTTGCCTGCGCATGTTGGCAGTACTTCTCCTATGGCTTTGGCGGCTCCGGTGCTGGTGGGGATGATATTTATAGCTGCGGCGCGGGCGCGTCTTGGGTCTTTGTGGACGAGATCTTGGACTTTTTGATCGTTTGTGTAACTGTGGCAGGTTGTCATCAATGCTTTTTCTATCCCAAAGTTTTCTGCTAGAACCTTGCTGATGGGGGCTAGGGCGTTGGTGGTGCAGCTGGCGTTGCTTAGGATGTTGTCGGTTTGGGGATTATAAGTTTCTTCGTTGACGCCCAAGACGATGGTTCGGTCTGGGTTTTCAGCAGGTGCACTGATGAGGACTTTTTTGGCGCCCGCGGTCAAATGTTTTGTTGCACCCTCGCGGTTAGTGAATAACCCCGTGCTCTCCACCGCTAAATAAATGCCCATTTGATTCCACGGCAGATTGCATGGATCGCGTTCTTGGAGACACTTAAGGATTTTACCGTTAACAAATAGATCATTACCTTCCACTTCGACCGTGCCCGGAAAATGTCCATGCACAGAGTCATATTTTAAGAGATGCGCATTAGTCTTTGCATCTGCTAAATCATTAATTGCTATAAAATCAATGTTTGCGTTTTTTTCGATAGCTGCTCGATAGAGAAGCCTACCGATTCTGCCAAAACCATTAATTCCAACTTTAATAGCCACTAACATCACCATTAGGATAAGTTATATTCTCATTAAGACTCTGAGTCTTTAAGTTAATTAGGTTTTCGAACCCTCCCACACACAGCAGACACTGGTAACTTGCCGGTTATGGCATACACGCTTGTTGAGTATCACGTACCTCTATTCACTACCTGGTACTGTCATTAGACTGCAGAAAAGTCCCCAAACAAAACAAGAATCACCCAACACACAGACTTCCACACCCCATTGAGAGAACGAATTGGAAACACGCCAAAAACCTCTCTATAACAACCAATAAACCACCAAAGCATCAACTACTCCTTTGTTAGATAACGCTAAGCCTATTCTGCCTTTGTTGCTCCTCTAAGCGTAGAGAAAGGCAAGGCTTTAAGCGGCCAAACCATACCCTAACTGTGAACGCTTTGCCCCGAGAATTTATCCTCTTTTCACGCATGGGAAAAACTGACCCAAACTTTACCAGCCTCCACGATGCAGGACGCCTCGATATAGTGCATGAATGCATCGTGAGCAGCCTCTTTCTATCTCATGGCCTACGTCGGGACGTCACCTTCCATGCTATCCTCAACGGCGCACCAAATCCACCCCAACACATCCAGATCAACGGCGAAACCCTCTACGACGTTCGCACCAACATAGAAACATGGCACCAAATCCTCAAAAAAACCCTCGCAGGCAAACCACACCCCGGCATCACCAAAGACAAAACTGCCTTTGAAACACTACTAAAAAACAAAGCCCAAACCCACCAAATATATGTACTAGAAGAAGACGGCAAAAACATAGCCGACACTAAATTCCCCCAAAATTGCCTCTTCATCTTAGGTGACCACGTAGGCCTACCCAAAAAAGCAGAAGACTTCGCCCTAAGGTTCGGCGAAAAAATAAGCCTCGGAAAAACACCCTACCTAGCCGCGGCATGCATAACAATCATCAACTATACCCTTGACCACCCAATCAAACCTGACTCTTAAAATGTTCCCAACCCCGCGGCTCAACAGTCAACTCTTCTCCACCCAAAATGAGCCTAACCTGTTTTTTATCAATTGCCTTTCCTATGGGGATCAAGCAACCCCCAACAGCTTGAACCAACGTCTGCGCCTCACCCCACATAGAGGGCCTAACAGTTAAAACCAACTCATACTCCTCTCCCCCATAGAGCACCAGCTCCACCGGATCTAAACCATTTTGCACCGCAAATTCCTCTGCCTCAACCGCAACAGGCAGGACATCAAGCAGAAAACCAACCCCACTCTGCTGCGATAACTCATGAATGCTCCAAGCTAAGCCATCACTAGAATCAATCGAAGCCGAAACACAACCCCCACCACACAAAGCCAACCCCTCTTGTAACCGAGCCTTAGGACTATAAACCGCATCAACTAAAACCTCCCGCAACTCAGATGAAGCCTTATAGTCCCCCAAAAGCAGCCGTAAACCCGCTGCGGGCTTCCCAAACCGTCCTGTCACCGCCAAAATATCTCCCACTCTAGCACCACTACGCAACGGCAAACGATTACTGGTTGTGCCAAAAAGCGATATACTGATGACTAAATCCCCCGTCTCATTGGTATCACCCCCAACCACATATGTCCCGTATTCACGTGCCCCCGCGTTTAAGCCCTCTGCGATTTCTACAACCGACACCTCTGTTGCTAATGCTTTAGGTAAACCGACTGCCGCCAAAACCGCTGTAGGACAAATACCTTTGGATGCAAAATCACTAACGTTCATAACTATGGCTTTGCGGGCAGCGGCAAACAAACTCATACCTTTAGGCACATCGGTTCTGCCTACAAGCATATCGGTTTTGAGAACAACTGTTTGTGTGCCCTCGAGGGTTATCGCAGAAACGTCATCACCAAAGGGCACAGGCATATCTGGCATAGAACTTAAACGGGTTTGGATCAACCGGATTATTTCGTGTTCACCAAGAGGGTTATTGGACATGTTTTCGCCATGGTTATGGGCCGCTGGGCGGATTTAAAATTTCGCTTCTCTTATAGAGATGATCTTATGATGATTGTTTTAGCAATCTCTTTTCCTAACCTTTAACTGTTCTGACAATTTATTTTGATATCTCTGAAATACTGGAAAACACAAATACACTCAAACGACCAGCAAAGAATATAACGTTAATAACTTTATCAAAGTGCTTGTGAACGCTACTATGTTACACTTTATAGCTTATAGTAACTTTTATTTTATAGTTGAGGCGTGAATTGAGAATTGAAGCAGTGTGATGCCCCGATGGCTCAGCCTGGTAGAGCGGCTGCCTCGTAAGCAGCAGGCCGCGGGATCAAAGCCCGCTCGAGGCTCCACCCCTTTGAGTACAAAGCCCTTCCCATTTTCAACGTCCAAAAAACCAAAAAATTAAGGAATTTTTTTGTCGTATCTCAAACATAATCTTGTAAATTATCTATAAAAACGTGTTTAAGTTCCTTTTTGTTGTGTTCTGTGTGTTCTTCCAGCCAGTGAATTCCGGCACATAGTCAATCCAGAGTAGCTGATAACTGGTGATTATGTATGGTGGGCGTGTGTGGCTGGTCTGCCCTACACGTCTAGGTTATCTGAAAGTCACAGACTATTTAGTGGTTCGTTACCATTACACAAACTGACGACTCCCGACCGAAAACCCTCGTCAGTCGATATTATTACATTTTGTCGTAATTTGTTTTTTATTATTAGTAACCTTAACTGCACAAATTATGAGGTAATACAATGTTCAAAATCTTGTTATTGTGCTCTTTTCCGAAAAACAAGCAAGAATTAGCGCATAAAATAACTTTCAATGTATTACCCTATTACCGTAATACAGAATAAGGGAATTTTACCGCAAATTTGACTTATTTTTCAGAAAGAAGCGTAACAACAAGGTTTCGGATATTGTATTACCCCAAAACTGGGTAGTTAAGGTTAGTAAAAATAGTGGTAATAGTTAGTGACAAAACCTATAGCATCAGTAACTGTAACACGACATTCAGTTATGTATTGTTTTTATTTACTTGATTGTTGTTATATATTTTATGTAGTTATGTATAATCATGTTATTGATATTGATACTATTGGCGGAGTTTTTATATTTATTTTTTAAGTAGGCTGTTTTGGAGAGCGATTGCTTTCTTAAAATCCTATAAGGTAAAATAAAATGACTAAAAAAACATCAAAAATTTCTGGTAAGACCCTCCCTTACCATGGGAGAGACTAAAAATGCAAATAAACCTAACAACACCTAAACCAAAAAAATCACTATCAGTTGTTCTCACAGTATGCTTGCTTTTTAGCATGATAGTTGCCGCCCTACCCTTTGTAGCTGCCGCAACACTGGACGTAAACTACCTGACCCTGTCTCCAGGATCAGATGCAACCCAGATTAATTTCTCATGGCACACCCAAATCAAAACCAACAGCCCCACTGTTCGCATCTGGACACAAGACAGCAAACCAATCGAATACACCGGCACAAGTAGCGCCTCGGTGTCATCCCTCAGCACCATGTACTACAACAGAGTCACCGTAACCGATCTTGAAACCAACACCGCCTATACCTATCAACTTGGCGATGGCGAAGGCAACTGGAGCATTGAATACACCACCCAAACAAACAACCCGGCCGCTTTCAGTTATCTAGTATTTGGTGACCCCCAAGTCTCCAGTCAAACCTATGGCAACAACTGGAAAAACACTTTAGAATTGGCTCTCGGAGTGAACCCTAACATTGCTTTCATGGCCAGCACCGGCGACAACATTGACTCCAACACCAAGGCCCAGTACGACTACTTCTTCACACCAAAAGAAATCTTCTCAGCCCTGCCTCTGGCCACCTGTATGGGCAATCACGAAGGATCAGGAACAGCACCCCATGTCTTCTATAACCCACCCAACACCGACGGTGGAAGGGACGTGGTGGATTATTGGTACCGCTATGGTGATGTCCTCTTCATTGTTTGGGACTGCACCACCGGTAACGTAGCAGGTTTGAGAGCCTTTTTGCAAAATGCGATCGCCGCAAATCCAGATGCAACCTGGAAAATTCTCAATTTCCACTATGACGTCTACGGCCAGGGTAGTTCACACGCCCTCTCAGACGGCAAAACCTACCGGGATACCTATGTTCCTGTGATTGATGAGTTCGGAATAGATGTTGTATTCAACGGTCATGACCACTCCTACAGCCGCTCTTATCCGATGAAATGGTCCGGTAGTTCCACCACCTCAAGTAGTCAGGGTATGCAGCCCGAAAATCTGATCGACGGCAAAGCCACCGACTTAACTGGTACTGTCTATTTCTCCCTCAACTCTGCAAGCGGTCAAAAATACTATTCTCTTGTGGCTAAACAAGCCTACACTGCAATCATGCAACAGGCTAACCGTCCACATTTCAGCATAGTAGATGTGACCGTCAACACTTTCACATGCACAACCTATCAAATAAACGCAGATAACAGTCTCACACTGATCGATACCTACACCATCAAAAAAACCATAGCTGCCGATTACACTGCAGTTGACACTGCTATTGAAACCGCTATGGCCCTTGACAGAGAACTCTATGTGAGCTTCGATGCTGTTGATGATGCTATATTTGCTGTTGAGTATGACCTTGAAATCACTGAACAGCCTATTGTAGACGAATTTGCTAATGCTATCTATGATGCAATTAACTCATTAGAACTTAAGGTTTACAGTGCAACCCCCTCAGCTTATGTGACCCAGCTAAACGGCAATAAAAATGACCTCACAGTCATCATCACAGAAGAACTTTCTGATGGCACAACAAACACCCTTACAGAAACCTTCCCTATCAGTAGCAATGTAGCAGACACCTATACTGTTGGTTCCTACAGAGTTTATGTGGACACTAAAGGCAACACCCAAATTCGCGATTGCCGCATAGTGTAACAAACTAACAGCTTCTCCTTTTTTGTGATGATATGCAATTTTGATATTTTCCAGAAAATTAAACTATATGCTGATCTGCTGAATCCCGATTTTCCTTATTTTCTCTTATTTTTGAAATACCAAAATATGCCTCCAGTAATACCGCTCAATAGAGCCATAGTAACTACAGGCACAACATAACCATTCATACTGGTGTTGTAGTGATACACGTTATTACCTTTTAGGGCTGTATTATCATAAATCTCTCCTTTATCTGATAACTCAAAATTATTGTTGTTGTATACACCGCCACCACAGTTGTATGCGGCATTATTAGTAATCACACCCACATACATAGCAAAAAGGCCCTCGTTGTACACTCCACCGCCGCCACTGATCTCTGCAGTACCAATGGCAGTATTGCCCGAAATTTCGCCTCCATGCATAATACCCATAGAACCAAAACTCATGTACACACCTCCCCCCGTACCTGCGGTGTTGTTAGCAATTACCCCGCCACCCATACTAAACGGACCCGCATTCATGTTCACACCCCCACCCCGATGAGTCGCTTTGTTGTTAGCAATGACCGCACTGCCTGCTATTCTAAAAGAGCCCGTATTCGCGTATGCCCCTCCACCATGACGGGTTGCGGTGTTGTTAGCAATAACGCCCTCACCTGACATACTAAAAGACCCCGCAGTATCTACATATATACCCCCGCCATCAAGTGCCGCTGTATTGTTAGCAATTGCACCCCCTGACATACTAAAAAAACCATCATAACCCACATACACCCCCCCACCAGCACCCACTACACTATCTGAACTCATATCACCAGAATGATGCATGCCCCCCGAATGTTGCATATTATTGGCGCTTTGCGCCATATTGGCTGATTCTGTCTGTCCCTCAGCGCTTACGGTGTTGTTAGTAATTGTACCACCTGACATACTAACAGAACCATAAAACACATACACACCCCCACCAAACACACCATTGTTACCGGTAATTTCGCCGTCAGACAAAACGAGTTTACCCCCCGAAACAGTTACCCCTCGCCCAATGAAGCCGGTATCATGCGTTACCCTGATGCCCGCAAGCGTCAACAATCCTCCGTCATTAATTACAATTGTACTTGCGTTATCTGCACCAATTAACTTGAAAAATTCCTCACGATTACTTGTTAGGGTAATATCTTTGTTAGCAGAAATATCCAATGACCCTGTGAGTGCGATATCATCACTAAGCATAATAGTTGTGGGTTCTGTAGCATCACTAACTGCGACCCTTAGCTCAGCCTCAGTTTTAACTGGTACAACAACTTTCAGAGAAGAACCCTCAGCAAGTACCATCAATATACAGCAAGACGACAAAGAAACCAGTAGCACAACTAACAAAGAAACAACCAACAACCGCTCATAAACCCTCTCTAATTTGAATATGGCTTTTTTTGTCTTCATATGAACCGCTATCATACCCTAACCAACCCATCTTCTGTTATTGACTGTTCATCATTTTCATATTCTCCAACCAAAATAACAACATAGTTACTCTTCATCCTGTTCCTTATCTATGCATAATCCGCTATTATTGCTCCTAATTTAGTTTACTAACTTTAGTTGCATAAATTTTGGGGTAATACATTTTGAGAGACAGCTCTGGGTAGTGTTTCGACTTCTTGGAATTTCGGTTAGTCGCTCTTTTCATTTGTATGTTTGACGTAGGCCTTGGAGAGCAAAAGAGCCAACGATCCCTTTTTGTGTTTGACAATTTCATTGATAGGCGCGTAGAGTTCTACATTGGTTTCAAATTTTTATTAAGTCGATCTACGATTCTTTCAAAGTCCCTTTGTCGAGCTTCATCGCTTTTATTTGCATTATATCTGCCTGTGTACGCCTTTTGGACCGACGGTGACATTTTGTTGAAATTATCATAAGCAGGCGATAACCCGGCCAGTTTTTTTGCAAATGTTTCGATTTGTTCGTCTGTTATCGGTTCACCCTTTGGTATGTTCCACATTCCATTATTTTTTGCGGCTTCAATAGCTTTTTCGCCGAGTTCGGTCATTATTCCTTTTTTACGTAATATTTCAATTATTTTTTTGTTTTTTTCAGACCAGGGACTCTTAATGCGGCGTTGTGCAAAATATTTTAAGTATTTTGTATTGTCAACGCTCCGCATTTGTCCATCTATCCAACCGAAACAAAGTGATTCTTCCAAAGCGTCATTTGCCGATAAAGTGACGATAGTTTTCTTTTTTCCGAATACGAGCCAAACTCCTTTGCTCGTTTCTGCATTTTCATTTAGCCATGTACGGAAATCGTTGCGTGATGAAAAAATCAGTTCGGGTATATTATCTCTCATACTTACGTCACCTTCAAATTAAGATTACTTGCCGTCTATTCATTTTTCATCATAACAAACTCGATAATCTCGGCTGTACCATACAAACAATCGAAAGTAAGCGTTATTTTGTTTTTGGGTTCTTTACTCTATTTGGAGTCATGAAAAATCCGTGATGGCTTTTCAAGCAACGTTATAGCAGGATTAAAAATGCTAATGCCGTAAAAGCGATAAAAATAATGAAAGTCAAAGCGGGGTCGCTGAGAAAAATTTATATTTAAATGTTTGATTTTGAATTCCAGTTTATTACTAAGAAACTAAAATTGGTGAAATTTATGTCACAAGGTGGAGGAAACATTCCCGTTCTAGTATTAAAGGAAGGCACAGGCAGAAGCACTGGCCGCGAAGCACAGAAAAATAACATTATGGCTGCTAAAATCGTTGCGGAAGCAGTGAAAACCACCCTTGGACCCTGCGGCATGGACAAGATGCTGGTCAGCGGTATGGGCGACGTTGCCATAACCAACGATGGCGCAACCATCATGAAAGAACTCGACGTGCAGCATCCCGCAGCAAAGATGCTTGTTGAAGTCGCCAAGGCACAGGATAAAGAAGTTGGCGACGGGACAACAACTGCTGTCATTCTCTCAGGTGAATTACTCGCAAAAGCTGAAGCGCTTCTTGACAAAAACATTCACCCAACAGTTATCATCGAGGGATACAAAAAAGCAAGCGAAAAAGCTCAAGAGGTTCTCAAAACCCTTGCATTACCCATCGCATTTGAAGACGAAAAAACCCTCAAAGAAGTCGCCATCACCAGCATATCTAGCAAAAACATAAACATAGCCGAAGATCACTACGCAAAAATCATCGTAGACTCCGTAAAACAGGTCTCCGAAAAAGTCGACAACAAATACATCGCAGACATCGACCTTATCAAAATCATCAAAAAACACGGCCAAAGCCTCAATGAAACCGAACTCGTCAAAGGCATGGTCTTAGATAAAGAAATCGCCAGCAGCGGCATGCCCAAACTCATCGATGGCGCAAAAATCGCCCTACTCAACGCCAAACTCGAAATCGAAAAAACAGAGTTTGACGCAAAAATCAACATCGAAAGCCCCGAACAAATGAAGCTGTTCCTAGACGAAGAAGAACGCATGCTAAAAGATATGGTCACTTCAATCACCAAATCTGGCGCAAACGTCATATTCTGTGAGAAAGGCATCGACGATATGGTACTACACTTCCTAGGAAAAGCTGGAATAATCGCCGTTAAAAGCGTCAGTAGCAGCGATATGGAAAAACTCGCCAAAGCCACAGGCGCCCAAATCGTAGCCTCAGTCAAAGAACTCTCAACAGACGTACTAGGCAAAGCTAAACGCGTTGAAGAAGTCAAAATCGGCGACGACAAACTCCTCTACGTCCGAGATGCCAAAAACCCCAAAGCCGTAACCATAGTCATCCGCGGCGCATCCAACCACGTCATCGACGAAGCTGAACGCAGCCTCCACGACGGCCTCTGCGTTGTCCGCAACGTCATCGAAGACTGCAAAATCGTCGCAGGCGGCGGCGCACCCGAAGCTGAACTCTCAAAAGCTCTCAAAGCATTCGCCGTTAAAGTCGGAGGCAGAGAACAACTCGCAATAGAAGCATTCGCTGAAGCCATCGAAGAAATCCCCATCACCCTAGCAGAAAACGCAGGACTCGACCCCATAGACATAATCGTTGCACTCCGCGCCCAACACGAGAAAGCCGACAGCAAAAACTTCGGCATCGACGTCAACACAGGCAAAATCATAGACATGAAACCCAAAATGATCGTAGAACCGCTCCGCGTTAAACAACAAGTCATCAAATCAGCCACCGAAGCCGCCAACATGATCCTCAAAATCGACGACTTAATCAGCATCAAAGGCACAGGCGGCAAAGCACCTCCAATGCCCCCAGGTATGGGTGGCATGGGCGGTATGGGTGGCATGGGTGGCATGCCTGGTATGGGCGGAATGCCATACTAACCCTTCTTCTTTTCTTATTATCAAAAAATTTAACGAGACTTTAATAATATAACATATGTGCCTGCGAGCTATAGTCGCTCTTAACAGAAACCTAAAAAGCGCCTTTTCAATTTATTTACGATATTCAAGTGAAGCGGATGGAAATTAAACATAAAATCTTAATCGTTGCCATCGTGATTTGCTTCTCTCTTATTTTCACCATGGCCGTTTTAAATATTGTGCCAAAGGAAAATTCTGACGAAGAAATGGAACGTTTTAGTGCACAAGATTTTCCTTTGGAGGTAGATTTGCTCAATACAATCTTTAATCTGGGTGATAAAATGTCTTTTAACGCAACAATAACCAACAAATGTGGTAGAGACGTTACCGTCACTTCCACCTGGTATGTACCCTATATATTTTTTCACGAAATCAACGATACTGACCCCATTAAAGCTCTACCGTCACTAGGCTGTGACCAATTTTTGAAAGCTAACGATAAACTATCAAACTCTTTTGAGTATGAATTTGTTGAGCCAGGTACCTATATTTTTGAAGTAGAATATACTATGGTAGTTAATGGTATTACAATCAGCGATAAACTTGATGATATTATTGTTGAAATAAAATAGAACAACTACGTTAAAGAAACATCCGAATTGTATACAGTTCGCAATAGGACTCTTTTGTAATTAAAACAGTTGATATGTTATAGCTGTTTTATCAAGCAAATGCCTGTTTCCATAAGCTACATATAAAGCGGTTTAACCAATACCTTGAGGTTATAACTATCACGTAATATGCACTTGGGGGGCCATGCTTGAAACACCTAAAGATAACTGCATTTGACTGTCCTGATGCTTGGTTTAAAGCGCTAAGCGCGATTTGGAAAGAAGGTGACATATTTCACGTCGGTTTTGGTTCAGAAGAAACCGAAACCAAAAAACTCAACCTAACCATCGAAATTGCGCACCCCGAAAACCGTCCCTTGGTCAGCGATAAAGCTCCTTGTGATTTCAAGTACGTGCAGGGCTATGCATTGGAGTACCTCTGGTGCGGCGAAATGCGCGAAGATGAAGTCTACACTTATGGTAGTCGACTAAAAAATCCTCTCGACCAAGTTGAGGAAGCCGTCAAACGATATGTCGAAGAGCCACAGGATCGCCAAATTACCCTAGTCATAAGACGGCCTCAAGATATAGCCAAGTATGATGATAACGGCAACAAAAGCGAACCACCCTGCCTAAGCTTAATTGACACCGAACTCATTGATGACCGAATGCATCTCACCTGCTATTTCCGCAGCTGGGACGCATACGGCGGCTTACCCGCCAACATTGCAGGCCTGCAGCTCTTCAATGAGGCGTTTGTATCAGAGATAAGCGAACGTAGCGGCTTACAGTTGAAAACAGGTAAACTGATTTTCCACTCAAAAAACTGCCATATCTATCAGCGTCAGTATGGTCTTGTGCGGGAGCTTTTAGAACCAAAAGACAATACAAAAAACCTACGTTTAACAAAACCCCAAAGTTCTGCTCCTAAACCTTAATACTGATAGCCTCTAAATTTAAACAGAGGCAAAGTTATGAGCCGTAGTTTGGCGTCTTGGCACCTTCTCGAAGACATGATGCTTGAACTCAAAAAGTCAGGAGTAACCATCCCGCTTAAAGTGGTTGAGGATCTGCGCGTTGCCAAATCCATGATCGAATTGTCCTATATGGCGGGTAGTGGTGATGTTATGCAGAAAGCTGAGGTGCTTTTTGCTGTTGTGGAGGCCTATTTGGTAGCTGAGGGCCAGAAAAGATTTGGCGCGGCCAAAGTTGATGGCTGGCTTAGACAGCTTGAGAGTACCAACGCAGAAACCCCTCTGGTGTCGGGGGTGGCTCAGGACAGGTTTGTGACGGGTATACCCAAAGGCCAGCACTGGATCCGTATTGAACCCGTCGGTACTTTGACTGCAGAGCGAATTGGGCAGTTAGCTGAACAGCAGGGTATGCAGATAAAGCCGCAAAATGACGGTAAACTGGTCGTTTATGGCGCGCCTGAAAGCCTCAAAGGCTTTATCAAAAAGGTCACAACAGAAAAACTCTGAGAACTCATCAGACACAAATACCTGATAGACCCGCTTTGGCGGATACGTCCTCTTGGTTGGTGGGTGGTGTGTTTGCGGTGGAGTTGTGGATGGTTGTAGTGTTTGTTATCTGAAATTCAAAAATGGTTTGGTTATTTTTGTGGATGATTGTTGTGTTGTGTACCAAAATCTTTTTATGTTAATTTTCTTACGTTTTAAAAATCGGTGGTTAGAGGTATGAACATGAGGGATCGTCACCTCAATAGCTGGGATCGTCGGGTACACTTCTACTAGATTGTCCAGTTATTTCTCTAAATCATTCGAGTTTTTAACAAGTTTTTTCTTAGTCGAGAGTATAAACCTCAACATACAGGAGACCATGTGTGAATATGACTAAAATGAGCGGTGCACAAGCACTACTAGAATCCCTTGAGAAGCATAACGTTGACATAATCTTTGGTATCTTAGGTGGGGCCATCCTCCCTGTGTACGATGAACTTTGCAGTCACCCAAAAATTCGCCATATTCTGGCTCGTCATGAGCAATGTGCTGCCCACGAAGCCGAAGGATACGCTAAAGCCAGCGGCAAAGTCGGGGTATGTATGGCAACCAGCGGTCCTGGAGCC
This sequence comes from Candidatus Bathycorpusculum acetigenes, assembly GCA_009781675.1. Lineage (GTDB taxonomy): Archaea > Thermoproteota > Bathyarchaeia > Bathyarchaeales > Bathycorpusculaceae > Bathycorpusculum > Bathycorpusculum acetigenes. The sequence continues at coordinate 17,887 of WQVG01000021.1, forward strand.
ACCAACCTTGTAACGGGTCTAGCTGATGCATATATGGATTCTATTCCTATTGTTGCATTGACCGGTCAGGTTCCCACTTCAGGTGTTAATACTAGCTACATGATTGGTCGAGATGCCTTCCAGGAGGCTGACATAATCAGCATAGTCACCGCCGTAACCAAGTACAGCTACCAGCCCAGACATATCGCTGAAATCCCCGGAATGGTCAATAACGCCTTCCACTTGGCATCCACCGGTAGACCCGGTCCTGTGCTAATCGATTTACCCAAAAACATCCAAATGGGATCTGCCGATGTAGAATTCACCGACAAAATCAACATCCGTGGCTACAAACTCATACCCGAACCTGAACCCCAAAAAATCAGTCAAGCTTCGGATCTGCTGGCAAAAGCCGAGCGGCCCCTCATTTTAGCCGGCGGTGGAGCCATAAGCGCAGATGCATCTGATGAACTAGTCGAAATGTCAGATTTGCTGATGGCGCCGGTTGCAACCACTTTTATGGGCAAAGGGGCCTTCCCTGAAACCCATCCGCTCTCCTTGGGCAGTATTGGTATGCATGGCAACCCAGCTGCGAATCGGATCATAGGCGAAGCAGACGTACTCTTGGCCGTGGGCACAAGGTTTGGTGATCGCGCAACTGCTAATCTTGACACATTTGCATCCGATGCCAAAAAAATCCACCTAGAAATCGACAACGCTGAAATCAACAAAAACATAGCGATTGATGTACCCATCGTTGCAGACGCCAAAAAAAGCATGAAAGCCCTGCTAACCGCCACTAAGGCCAAACTGGCCAAAGGCCAAGGCACCACATGGACCAACCGTGTCAAAGAGGCCAAAGAACAGCTAAGTCCTCTGCTAAAAGACCGCCCACGCGACATCGTTCCTAAACATCTACTGATGGCCCTGCGCGAATTGTTACCCGAAAACGGCATCATAACAACCGAGGTGGGACAAAACCAGATGTGGTCAGCACTCTACTTCAAAGCCCTAAAACCCCGCACATTCATCAGTAGCGGCGGACTTGGAACCATGGGCTTTGGTTTCCCAGCCGCCATAGGCGCCAAAGTAGCCTGCCCTGACCGTCCAGTTGTGGACATTGCAGGCGATGGCAGCTTTATAATGTCTGAGCAAGAACTGGCATGCAGCGTCAGCGAAAACATCCCTGTGGTTGTCATCGTCTTAAACAACAGCGTACTGGGTATGGTCGCTCAGTGGCAACGCACTCTCTACGAGCGTCGCTACATGGCAGTCAACTTGGGCAAAACCCCCGACATGGTCAAACTTGCCGAAGCCTACGGTGCACAAGGAATCCGCACCCAGAGCATCGAGGAGTTCCAAAAAGCAGTTAAACAGGCACTGACCAGCAACGTTACAACAGTTATCGATGTACCCATCGGTTCAGAAACCGATGTAGTTCCGTTTGTGCCGCCAGGTTGCGGACTACCCCAACAAAGAGGTGACTACTAATGGACACAGAAAAAACACAGGTCATATCAGTTTTGGTTGAAAACAAGCCCGGCGTTCTCCACATGATTGCAAACCTATTTCGCCGCCGCAACTTTAACATCGAAAGCATCACTGTGGGCCCAAGCGTAGATACTGACAGCGCCCGCATGACCATAACTGTTAACGCAGATGAAAAAACCCTCGACCAAGTTGTCAAACAACTCGCCAAACAAATCGACGTACTCAAAGTCGCCGAACTCGAACACGGACACCTCGTCATGCGCGAACTCGCCTTAATCAAGGTAGCAGTTAAAGATGCTAAAGAACGCAGCGACATAATCAACTTAGTAGAGGTTTTCCGCGGCAGAATAGTTGACGTCTCTACTGATAGCCTAACAGTGGAAATCACCGGAAACCCCGACAAGATCGATGCATTTCTAAACCTCATGAAAACCTTTGACATCCTCGAACTCGCCCGAACAGGAATAACAGCACTGGGAAGGGGCACAAAATCAATAAGAATCGACGAATAAACCGCTTTAATGCCGCGGAAATGCTTAATTGTCGGCTCTTAAGCAATTGCCCCAATTATACTTACTTAAATAATTAGGAAACAGATAAAAATGAACATAACAGAAAAAATCCTGGCAAAGGCCTCAGGAAAAAAAATCGTGCACCCCGGAGAAATCATCGACGCCAACGTCGACATGGTAATGACGCACGACTTAACTGGACCTTTAGCCGTAGAGGCCTTCAAAAAAATAGGCTCTCAAAAAGTGTGGGACAACAAAAAAATAGTTGTAATACTAGACCATCAAGTTCCAGCTGAATCTGTGAAAGCAGCAGAATTACATAAAACCATGCGTGATTTTGCCAAAGACCAAAAACTAACAATCTACGATGTAGGCCGAGGCGGTGTCTGCCACCAAGTTATGCCCGAAAAAGGCCACGTTACCCCTGGCACAGTCATCGTAGGCTCAGACAGCCACACATGCACCTACGGAGCATTTGGATCCTTTGCAACCGGCATCGGCAGCACTGAAGCCGCCGCCGTTATGGCAACAGGCAAAATCTGGTTCAAAGTGCCCCCAACAATCAAACTCGACATCAAAGGCAAATTCAAAAACCACGTCTACCCAAAAGACCTAATTCTAAACATAATCGGCAACCTAGGGGTCGATGGAGCAATCTATCGAGCCGCAGAATTCACCGGTCCAACAATCAAAGCCATGAGTATAGCCGGCAGAATGACCCTGTGCAACATGGCCGTCGAGATGGGCGCCAAAAACGGCATAATCGCACCCGACCAAACCACCACCGACTTCTTAGTTAACCGCATCAAAAAAATGCCCAATATAGACAAATTACAAAGCGACCCTGACGCAGAATACGAACGCACAGTCGAATTCGATGTTTCCAAACTCGAACCCCAAATCGCATGCCCAAGCTCAGTAGACAACGTTAAACCCATATCTGAAATCGGCAACATACCAATCAACCAAGCCTTCATAGGCAGTTGCACAAACGGCCGCCTAGAAGACCTACAGATAGCCGCCCAAATCATAAAAGGCAAAAAAATCAAAGACAACGTCCGCGCACTCATCATTCCCGCCTCCCAAGAAGTCTGGAGCCAAGCAAACAACGAGGGCCTGCTTAAAATCTTCACTGACGCAGGCGCTATCGTATGTGGCAGCGCATGCGGCCCCTGCTTGGGCGGACACATAGGACTACTAGCCGCAGGTGAAACATGTGTGGCATCAAGCAACCGAAACTTTATCGGCCGAATGGGCAGCACCCAAGCCAACGTCTATCTAGCCTCACCTGCAACTGTAGCCGCTTCTGCCATAGCTGGCAGAATCATCAGCCCCTTGGAGGCTAAAGCCTAAATGGAGAGTAAAATCAAAGCTAAAACCATAGTATTTGGCAACAACATCGACACAGACGTCATCCTACCCGGCAAATACCTAGTTATAGTTGACCCCTACGAACTAGGCAAACACGCCCTAGAAAGCCTAGATACCGACTTTGTCAATAAAGCCAAAAACGGCATTGTTCTAATCGGCGGCAAAAACTTTGGCTGCGGATCGAGCCGTGAACAAGCCCCCCTTGCCCTCAAATATGCAGGCGTCAAATGCGTCATCGCGGAATCATTTGCACGCATATTCTACCGCAACAGCATAAACATCGGCTTACCTGTCATCGAATGCAAAGACATATCCACCACCACAAAATCAGGCGACACAATCTCTGTGGATCTAACAACAGGCAAAATCCAAAACCAAACCAACAAACAAACCCTACAAGGAACAACCCTACCACCATTTATCATGGAAATCCTCTCCGATGGCGGACTAATCGAAAACCTACACAAAAAGATGATGAACAAACCATGACCCACTACAAAATCGCCCTCATGCCCGGAGACGGCATAGGCCCCGAACTAACCCAAGCAACCCTAAAAGTTTTAGACGGTGCCCAGAAAAAATTCGGCCTAAACCTAAACCTAATCACCGCCAACGCAGGCGATGAGGTACTCAAACAACACGGCGTCGCACTGCCCGAAGATAGCCTACAAACAATTAAACAATCCCACGCCTGCCTAAAAGGCCCAGTAGGCGAAACTGCCGCCGATGTCATTGTCAAATTACGCCAAATATTTGATCTATACGCCAACATACGCCCCCTAAAAGCCTACCCTCACGCACCTGTTGCCAACCCCAACATCGACATGATCTTTGTGCGAGAAAACACTGAAGACGTCTACAAGGGCATAGAATTTACCATAGGAACCGATACCACAATATGCCTAAGAGTTATCACACGCAAAAACTGTGAACGTATAGCCCAAAAAGCCTTCCAAACCGCCCGGCTACGTAACGGCAAGAAAAAAGTAACCGCCATCCACAAAGCCAATGTCATGCGGGTCACTGACGGCTTGTTTAAAACAGTATGCGCAGAAACCGCCAAACAATACCCCGATATCCAATACAACGAACTGTATGTGGACGCCGCTTCCATGCACCTCATACGCAAACCCGAAGACTTCGACGTATTGTGCACCTGTAACATGTTTGGCGACATATTAAGCGACGAAGCCGCCCAACTCATCGGCGGTTTAGGCATGGCTCCAGGCGCAAACATAGGCGAAAACTTTGCCCTCTTTGAACCCATCCATGGCTGTGCCCCTGACATCGCAGGCAAACACATAGCCAACCCCATCTCAATGATCCTCTCAGCAAAAATGATGCTTGACTGGCTAGGCGAACGCTACAACGACACCCAATGCCTAGCAGCAGCCTCAGCAATAGAGACAGCTATAATCAAAACCTTAGCCAACGGCCCAGTTGTTGCAGATTTAGGCGGCAAAGCCACAACTGAGAACATGGCCCAAGCCATCGCTGACGCATTAACCGCTGAACCCAACACTAAAACAACAACAACCACCACCACATAATTGGTGAATCTATGACCGCAGCATCAACAACTCAAACTCGAACTATCCGTATCTTAGACACCACCCTGCGTGATGGAGAACAAACTCCAGGGGTCTCTTTGACAACCGATGATAAAATCGAGATCGCTCAGCAGCTAAGTAAACTAGGCGTCGATATTATCGAAGCCGGCTTCCCCAGCAGCTCCGAGGGTGAAAAAAGAGTTGTTAGAGACATCGCCAAACTGGGTTTAACCTCTGAGATCTGTGCTCTATCACGTGCAAAACGCTCCGACATCGATGCAGCCCTGGATTGTGATGTGGATCTAATTCATGTTTTTATTCCAACCTCCCCGGTACAGATGAAATACGCTGTCAATCTAACCCCTGAACAGGTCCTAGAATCCGCTGTTGACAGCATCGAGTATGTAAAAAAACATGGGGTTAAATGCGAATTCTCTCCCATGGACGCCACCCGCTCTGAGTTGCCCTTTATTAAACAAATCTGCCAAGCCGCACAAACCGCAGGCATGGACAGCCTAAACGTACCTGACACCGTAGGTATAATGATACCCAAAACAACCACCCAGCTCATAGCTGAGCTAAAAACCGTTGTTTCAGTTCCCCTAAGCATCCACTGCCACGACGACTTTGGTTTAGCAGTTGCCAACAGCTTAGCCGCAGTGGAAGCAGGCGCCTCTCAGATACACACAGCAGTCAACGGCTTGGGCGAACGCGCAGGCAACGCCGCCCTAGAAGAAGTCGTCACCACCCTACATGTCGTCTACCAATACAAAACAAACATCAACACCCGACTACTCTACAACACCAGCCGCCTAGTCTCCTCTTTAACAGGCATACAAGTACAGGCCAACAAAGCCATAGTAGGCGAAAACGCATTTGCCCACGAATCAGGCATTCACACCCGCGGCGTAACCGAACAACCCCTAACCTTTGAACCCATCAACCCCGAATTGGTTGGCCGAACCCGCAAACTCGTCGCCGGCAAACTAGCCGGCACACGCGGCATCCAAGCCACCCTCACAGAAATCGGCATAAACCCCACCGAAGAACAACTAAACGAAATCGTCAAACGCGTCAAAGACCTAGGCGACAAAGGCAAACTAGTCACCGACGCGGACCTCCTCGCACTCACATCCGCAGTTATGGGCGAAGTCATCGGAGAACAAAAAATCGTCGACCTATGCGACCTAGCCGTAATAACCGGCATAAAAGTCATCCCAACCGCCTCAGTCCGCCTAACCCTTGACGGCAAAGAATACATCGCATCAGAAACCGGCGTAGGCCCTGTTGATGCAGTACTCAAAGCCATATCAAAACTAACCAACAACCTCGAAAAAATCCGCATCAGCGAATACCGCCTCGAAGCCATAACCGGAGGCTCAAACGCAGTCGCAGAAGTCATCATAAAAGTCGAAGACGAAAAAGGCAACATCATCAGCGCACGCGCAGCACGCGAAGACATCGTCATGGCATCTGTTGAAGCCATGATAAACGGTATAAACAAATGCCTACTAAAAAACCGCAGCACAAAACAGGAAACCAAACCATGAAAGTAACCTACCAAGGCGAAACCGGCGCCTACAGCGAAATGGCCGTCTACAAATTCTTCGGCCCCAAAGCCCAACCCCTACCATGCAAAGACTTCCGAAGCATCTTCGAATCCGTCAAAACCAACACCGTCCCCCACGGAGTAGTACCCATCGAAAACTCCATCGAGGGCAGCATCAACCAAAACTACGACCTCTTCTTAACCTACGACCTAAAAGTCTGCGGCGAAATCGCCGTCAAACTCGCACACGTCCTAATCACCAAACCAAACACCCAACTCGAAAACATAAAAACCATCTACTCCCACCCCCAAGCACTAGCACAATGCCGTCTCTACCTCGAAAAACACAACTGGGAAACCATCCCCGCCTACGACACAGCAGGCGCAGTCAAACTTATCAAAGAACAAAACCTCCCAAACGCCGCTGCCATCGCATCTGAAAAAGCCGCCGACCTCTATGGAATGAAAATCATAGCCCGAGACATCGCCGACAACCCCTCCAACTACACCCGATTTCTAGTACTGGGAACCCAAGACGCAGAACCCACAGGCGACGACAAAACAAGCATCATCTTTAGCGCCAAACACGCACCCGGAACCCTCTACCACGCACTAGGCGAATTCGCAACTCGAAACATCAACCTCACCCGCATCGAATCCCGCCCTACCAAAACCACCGCCTGGCAATACAACTTTTACCTAGACTTCGAAGGACACAGAACCGAAAAACGTTGCACCGAAGCCCTAACCGCCATAGAAACATACGCAACATTCGTAAAAATTCTAGGAAGCTACCCCCGAGTAATCTAACTTTTAGCTGAACCCTATTTATTATACCAGGCTCTCGTCCTCAGAGACAGGCTTTAGGCGCTAAGTATCACTAACACTATATACCTACAAAAAGTTTATCATAACAAGTTATTGCTTACTTGTCAGGGGACAATCAATGAGCGGCGTTAGCAATTCCAGTAAGCGTGCTAAAATCCTGAGTTTTAACTTGATTTTATACACTACAAATTGGGGTTGCTTTGATGGCGTTTTTCCATGTTTGATAGTTGAACTGCGAAAATTTTAAATGTGTAGTGTATAATATTTACACTA
>WQVG01000022.1 GCA_009781675.1 Candidatus Bathycorpusculum acetigenes
GGTGTTTCTTTTCAGTCACCTTAATTAAAAATTAGCAGAGTAAAAAGTAAAAAGTTTAGTTAGCAGGGCAAACCGGCTTTTCCATTGCACTTCAATGAAAGTTTACTTTATGAGATTTGTGTGGTGATATTTGGTGTAGTTGCTTTTTGAGTGGGTGGGTTTTTGTTTTTGTGACGTTGGTTGTGTTTGGGTGTTTTGTTTGATGTTGTGGTGTTTTGGTGTGTTTATGGTTTTGTATGGTGTTGGAGGTTATTCGTGGAGATAGGCGTCTGGAGATATATGTCGTGATTTGTAATATAGTTCAAATATTCTTGGCGTCTTATTACTACAAAAGAAGGAGGAAAACAACGATGGTGAAGAGTAATATGAACGAAGAGAAGATAAAGCGTGTGCTCACCGAACCCAAACTAGCATCTATCAAAACAATGCTCGAAAAAGACCATGCAATAGACTGTCTGCTCCTACTCTATGTTGGACGCGGAAAATGGAAAGATGCCAAAGGTTTCATGCAAGACAACAACTTGACATTAAGCGACGGCACCTTTAGAGCAAGAATGATCGAGATCGAATCTTTGGGTTTGGCTAAAAGCGAACGCATCGACCCGCTCAAAAAGTACTATACCAAAACTGAACTGGGCGAATGTGTTGCAAAGTTACTTCTCGGATTCTTCGACGAATTAACGCCATAAAAACCCAAATTTCATACTTCCACTATTTCTTATTTTTATTTATCTCTACAATATAGCCTACCCTGTGGTGTGTTGCCTTAAGTCTTTCTTTCCACAAGAGTATAACTGAGTAGAATACAAAATAGATAAATTCCCTTTTGTTGCATGTAGTGCTTGGGATGATGTGAGGCGACGGCTTCGAGCCCCTGGCTGTGAGAGCTCGTCATTCATCGCTGACCCATGTCTTTATAGTTTTGTAGTTTTTCTGATGTTTTTTGCTTTTTTAACCTTTGAGTTTGCCTGAATTTTTGCTAAAAGTTTTTATAGCGTCGCTCCCATTGGAAATCGTCACATTACCTCATGTATCAAAGCTATCCAGCTTTTAGAGACATCATGAAAAAACAAGTTGTGACAGAAGAAAAACAATAATGCAAATTCAAACATTTAAGGATCTACCCTTACATCCAGAAGTTCTAAGGAGTCTAACAGAACTCGGATATACTACCCTTTTTCCGATTCAAGCACAAGCCATCCTGCCTCTATCCCAAGGCAAAGACGTTATCGGCCAAGCCCAAACCGGAACCGGCAAAACCGCTGCTTTTGGCGTCCCCATGGTCCAGGGTCTAAACCGCGACATCCGCGGCGTCCAAGGACTCGTTTTAGTCCCCACCCGCGAACTAGCCGTACAAGTCGCCGATAACATCGCAAAATTCGGCAAATACTCCCGAGTCAAAGTTCTAGCCGTCTACGGCGGAGAATCCATCAACAAACAAATCCACACCCTAGCCAGTGGAGTCCAAATAATCGTGGGCACTCCCGGCAGAATAATCGACCTCATGGAACGCAGAGTACTCAACTTAAACACCATCCGCTTTGTCGTACTCGACGAAGCCGACCGCATGCTCGACATGGGATTTATCGAAGACATGGAATTCATTCTCTCAAAAACCCCCCGTGACCGCCAAACAGGCCTCTTTAGTGCAACCATGGACGAAAACGTCATGCGCCTAACAAACAAATACATGCGCAACCCAGAAAAAATCTTTGTCAGCAAAGACGAAATCGCCCTAACCCAGATGAAGCAATACTACCTAGTCGTCAACCAAGGCGGCAAACTCAACGCACTCTGCAACCTCCTCCAAGACAGCCGTGTCGAAAAAGCCATAATATTCTGCAGAACCCGCCATGAAACCAGCCGCTTAGCCGACCAACTCTACAAACGCGGATTCCGAACCCAAGTGCTTCATGCAGGTTTCACCCAAGCACAACGCGACCGCTCAATCAACGAATTCCGCCATGGCCGACGTAACCTCCTAGTAGCAACAGACGTTGCCGCAAGGGGTCTAGACATACCCGACATAACCCACATATTCAACTATGACGTCCCAGCAGACCCCCCAGTATATTTCCATCGCATCGGCAGAACCGCACGTAAAGGCGAAGACGGCACAGCTATCACCTTGGTAAACTATGGTGAAATGGCCAACTTTAACAACATAAGAGCCCTAACAAAAACCCGCATCGAAGAAATCAAAGGCAAAACAACCACACAAGAAGACTCACCCATACAGAGCTTCTTCTAACAGCTCTTTCTTTATTTGTATGTGTTGACTTTTAGCTTTTGTCCACACAAGGGTTGTTGTGGACCCCAGCGGTGCATCATCTACAGTTGATCTTTCAACCGGCACTGCATTTATCAATCTCCAAGCAGGACCATATAACCAATACTATACCAAAACACCAAGCACCCCAATCCGATTGTTGCAACAAAGACCCCTGTCAATGTAAACCCTGTAAAAACAAGGCGTAAAAGAGGAATGGTTTAAACCCTGACAGGTTTGTTTTTGGTCTATAGGTTGTGAATTGTTTATGGTAGCGATGGAGGGGTTTTTGGCTAGATAAGTTTTTATGCCGCTTTGGAACTCTACTCCCGAATATTAAAGGATGATTCAAAAGATGGCCCTACAAAAAGGAGATTTCATTCTTATCGATTATGTAGCGAAAGTTAAGGAAACAAATGAAGTTTTCGATACAACCAAAGAAGATGTCGCCAAAAAAGAGCGCCTCTACAGAGAGGGTGAATTCTATGAACCTAAACTCGTCGTCGTAGGTGAAAGTTGGGTTTTAAAAGCCCTCGACGAAGCATTATTAACCGCCGAAATCGGCAAAGAGACAAACGTAGAGATACCTGCAGACAAAGCTTTTGGTCCCCGTGACCCCGAGAAAATCCGTCGGGTCCCCATAAAGCAACTATACGCCAAAGAAATCAACCCAGTTGTCGGTGCACGCATTGAATTCCAAGGTAAAACAGCCACCATCCGCTCCATAGGTGCGGGACGGGTGCTCTTGGACTTTAACCCCGCCTTGGCAGGCCGTACCCTTATCTACGATCTAACTGTAAACAAAAAACTCGATGTTGCAGAAGAAAAAATCAGTGCCCTAATTCACCGCAGAGTTCCAGTAGTTGAGGAAAGCAAGTTTAAAATAACAATCCACGCCCAGAACCTAACCATCGACATGCCTGAGGAAACCTTCTACGTAGAAGGCATCCAAATTGCCAAACGCGGCATCGCCATGGATCTCCAAAAGTTTCTACCTGATTTGATTGAAACCAAGTTTGTGGAAACCTTTACATCTGAACCCAAACCTGAAGCCATTATACCCGCGGACGAAGCGCCTAAGACCCCTGAAGCTGAACCAGTCGAAGAAGCAAAAACTGAAGAGCCAAAGTAGGCTCTAACTTCTATATATTTCCGTTTCTATTAACAACCGTTTTTTACCACTTAAAAAAAGTTAAATCTATAGTCGTGTAGTATAGATACATTCTAAGCACATAAGTAGTCTGGAGGTGAGAACCAAGATGGATCACACCATAGTACATTTTGAGATCCCAGCAAATAACGTGGAGAAAATCAAGAAATTCTACGAAAACGTCTTTGGTTGGAAAATCGTCCAAGCAGGCGGACCCATTGAATACTGGATAATCCAAACTGTTCCCACAGACAACAAGGGCATGATTCTACGCCCCGGCGTAAACGGTGGTATGTACAAGCGGCAAATTCCTGAGGGCAAGTCCATCAACTACTACTCTGTGGAATCCATAACGGATTTTCTAGAAAAAATCGTTAAATTAGGCGGTAAAATCATACAACCCAAGCAGGAGGTTCCTGAAGTCGGCTGGATTGCCGCCGCAGAAGACCCTGAAGGCAATGCTTTTGCTTTAATTGAACCTCTTAAGGTTTAGCAGATTGTGCCTGTTGCTCGTGCCACGGTTTCACAGGCGTCAAAGCCTAAATTAAGCTTATGTAAGATGGTATAGCGTTCAGGCCGGATTTGAGCGGCAACTTGGAGAGCCTTTACGACATCCATGTCTTTGACCCCTAATTCGTGAGCGGTAACGGGAGCTCCAATTTTTTGAAGTGCGGCTCTGATTTGTTGCCAGTTCGATCCATGCAAAAACGCAGTCAAGATAGCTCCCACTCCGCATTGTTCACCGTGCATAGCGTGATGAGCATTTATCATGTCTAATGCATGGCTAAAAAGGTGCTCCGAGCCGCTACAGGGGCGGCTGCTACCGGCGATACTCATCGAAACACCGCAACTTATCAAAGCCTCCATCAGCATCCGGATGCCTTCTTCTTTTTTATCGATAATTAAATCTGTGTTTTTTGTGACGAGTTTGGCGCTCATCAGAGCCAAACTTGCTGCATAGTCGCCATAGTATTCGCCCTTTTCTAGATATGCCAGTTGCCAGTCTTTTACGGCAGTGAATTTGCTGATGATATCTCCACAACCGCTGACTACAAACCGCCAAGGAGCCATAGATATGATCTCTGTATCCGCAATTATCGCCAGGGGTGCATGTGCGAGAACCGAGTAGGGCCTATCTCCTTTGATAGAGGCAAGTGGACTGGCGACGCCGTCATGGGATACAGTGGTGGGTACACTTATGAATGGAATATTTTGACCGACTGAACTAATTTTTGCGGCATCAATGATAGTCCCGCCACCTACACCAAAGACAACCCGCGGCTTTAGCTCTTTTAGTTGTCTCTCAACAGCTATAAGATCATCTACGGTTGTTGATTTAACCAGAAAAAAATCTGGCGATAGTCCTGCTGTTTCAAGAACACTTGATACCGTTTCTCCTGCAAGCTTGTAACACTGTGCATCCGATAGTAGCAAGGCCTTTCCTTTAAGCCCCAGTCTGGATGCAACTTCAGGGATGCGACGAAGGGCGCCTTCCCCAATGATGACTTCGCGGGGTAATTGCATGTAATGGTAGTTTAGACTCAAGGATACCACGGTGACTTAGGGAAGTATGTTGGTATATGTTTTAAAATGTTTGGGGCATCAGTGATTATTTGGGCCTTTTCTAAATGGTGCTAAGTGATGATAGTAACCACCGTTTTGAGAGGTTGTTTGTTAATTGTTGGTTATTTGAGGCGATGGCTCTGTCTGTTAAGCCTGGTGGTTTGAATGGTTGGTAACGTGTTGTTTTTTTTCATGGCGTTTCTATGAAAGCGTAGCTTTATGAAATTTCTTTTGGGTTACATTACTCTTAGAAGCACTATGATGTTGTTTGCAACCACTATACCCAGAAACATCATGATTCCAATATAGGCGGCTTTTAGGGTGTTGTGGGCGATTTTAAAGGATTTGTCTGTTTTGTTTTTGTTATTTTTCAATGTTTTTTCGGCGACCACAAAAATTACACCTACTGCAACTGTTACTGTGATTTTTATCACTATGAATGCGGGCAGGTTTGAATGAACCAGGTCTGCTATCAGTGGGTTGAGCTCTTGTGTGCCGAAGTAGTGTGTTCCGACTGCTGTTGTTGCACAGTCCATGGAGCCCATAAAAATCAGCAGTAGACTTGTGATGTACTTGGTTATAACCTGAAAATTTGTTTCCTCCGTAGTTAGGATGCCGCCAGAACTAAACGGTGTTGCAATAGGGCGTCTATAAAAATACGGTCGAAGGAATCTAAACTGTTATTTTGTTGTTTAGTTGAGCAGCTATTAATGTATGGAAAAAAACGTTTTTATATGTTAACCAACTCGGATGGGTTGTAGCCAAAGGTTAGGCTTCTATTAGTTTTTGGATGTGAACAAACGAACTGGCGGTTAGGTTTATTTGGTTGTGGTTGATTTTTTTCCCCAAATTATTTAAGTTGACATAACCAATACCTTTCTATTCACTGTACGCCATCTACTATAGGCGGGAGTTAACCATTTGCCATACAGGATGCGAAAATATGAATAAACAACTGTTGTTTGTGGTCTTTATCGTATTTTTCTCTTTTTCAGTAGTTATCTTTCCCCAAACTGTTTGTGGCCAGACCCCAACGTCACCTGCTGTGGAGCCAACGGCTACTGACGAACCGCAACCGGCTGATTTTGATCCCTTGCTTCTTGCTGGAATTATAGCGGTTGTGGTGGTGGGTGTTGTGGTAGCAGTTGTATTTATCTTCTCTAAGCGGCGGAGTGTAAATGAGAAGAGTCTTCGCAGAGTTTCCTCCCGTGCCTTTGAGGAGTGGGTCATCAAAAAGTTCAATGGTCGACCTGGGGATTCGTCTCTGGGTGTGACTGGATTTACTGAGGGGGGTCAGCCGCTTTTAATTGTACAATCCGACCATGTGGGTTTGGTTGAGGTGCAAGACTTCGTCAAATTATTGGTGCGGGGTAGGGCTCTTAGAGGTACTGTTGTGGCTTTCAACTTTGACAGCGATACTATCGAAGCAAAAGTAGATGCCATGGACAATGAGATTGATCTCCAACTGTTACGCGTAAGTGAACTTGTGAATAAGCGTTCTGCTAATAGGCTTAAAAGTCTTGCCAGTTCCCAGGTCACCTTTGATGTTCCCTCAGCAGCCACATATGCACCCCAACCTCAAATGGATCGCGTCGAACCCATTGAAAGAATGTCTAGCATACCGATTGAATCCCAAAATGGCGACTTAAAACCTAGAGTTTTCATATCCAACAGCGACACTAAGATTGCTGATCAAATCAAGCAGATGCTGGATTTTCTCCACTATGACTATATGATAGGCGATAAAGAGGAAACAGCCGTTCCAATCCCTGAAAACAAATTCGGCTTAATGAAAAACTGCGACTGCGCCATAATCACCATCGCTGCGGCTGAACAGGAACGACGATACAGTGGCTTATATATTCTAAATTCCACTGTCACCTCCGAAATCAACGCTGCTTATCTAAAGTACAACACACAAGTGATCCTACTAGTTGAGCGTAAAGTAGAGTTGCCCCCAAACCTTAAGGGTCTAAAAAGAATCGAATACGACCGCGACGAATTATCTTTCAATGCCGCTATGGAACTAGAAAAAATTTTGATCCAATTTAAAAAATTATAACATTCTAACTTGGTTTAATTAGAACCAACGCGGCTCTTTTGCCCTCAATTTATGCTCCAGCGAACAAACCGGAAGATAGCAACTAATTCACTACTCTGTATTTGTTATGGGTATGTATGTGTATTGATGTGTGTCAATGTTTGGGGTTATTTATGCTCCCGTTGTGTTGTAGCAGTTTGGTGCTTAGGTGCCGTTTTGTGTTTGTTCTGTATCTCGCTGTCGTTGTGTCTTGTTTTGGGAAAAAAACTAAATAGGTGACAGTTACATCATAACCTATGTCATATAGCCAAAAGAAAAATTCTTCCCGAATATACGTTATCGTTGGTCTCATAGTTGCCCTCATAGTCCTTAGTGCTGCGCTAGTCTATATGGTCCAGCCGGTTCCTGCTAAGCCCGGTGTTCCGGGTGTAAAGGTGGGGGATGTTTTTACCTATTCAATACATAGCCGCTCTACTCTTGGAAGTGAGGAGGCTGTTGAACCCGATGGATTTAACCAGTTTAATCAAACCGACTACTACAAGGTTGCTATAACTGATGTCGAGGATAGTGTGGTTTCTTTTACAACAACTTGGCGGTTCATTAACGGAACTGAGATTGTCAATAACGAATGGGTAGACCTGTCCTTTGGAAATAAAACCTCTGATAATACCTTCTGGCCTATCTATGCATCAAACCTAAAGAAAGGTGATCTGATCCGTCCCCTTGGAGCCGACGGTCTCACGGTAGACTACGTTGAAACCAAACCATATGCCGACGAAAGCCGTGTTAGAAATGGTTGGTCTTTGCAGGATGTCTTCTTTGATACCACCGATGAAACTATGACTCGACAGCGCACTGAAACCAATACGGTCTACTTTGATAAAGAAACCGGTATGCTTGACATCTTAACTAATGTTCAAGGATATAATAGTCCGCAGATGAACCTTGTAATCACCTGGCAACTTATCGACTCTTCAGTTTGGAAAGTTAAATGATTAGTCAATGTGTTGGTGACTAGCGCGTCACCATCAACTATTTTCCGTTAATTTTTTTCATTTTTCTAAAAGTATGATTTGGCTCCTATGCTAAATTTTGATTCATATAAATACACGTAACCGCAACTTCACCTTGTCAGAAGCAGGCTACTAATGATGCTTATAGAAGGGCCGACAGAAGCCTTGAATAGGGAACTGTCACTGGCCTTTGCTGTTTTGTTTAGCCTTTATAAGTGCTAATTTTCCGCCTGCCTGTACTTGCTCTTTTTCTATTCTGCTTAGATTAAGGTTAACTGCTATGTTTGTACCCTTGGTTTTGTTTATGACTGTGAGGTGTTCTTTTAGGTCATCAACTTTTATTTCTAGTTCATCGTCTATAGTGATGTTATCGTAGTCTTTTTTATCCACAAACGTTAGCGGCAGGATGCCAAAGTTGACGAGGTTTGCTAGATGGATGCGGGCAAACGATTTAGCGATAATAGCCTTGATGCCTAAGTATTTAGGTGCTAATGCGGCGTGTTCGCGGCTACTGCCTTGTCCATAGTTTTCGCCGCCTACGATAAATCCTCCGTTGTTTTGTTCTGCGCGTGATGCGAAGGTTTTGTCTACATAACAAAACGTGTGGGTGCTGATTTGGGGGATGTTGCTTCGCAATGACATGATTTCTGAACCGCCGGGGATGATATCATCAGTTGTGATGTTATCGCCTGTTTTTAGAAGAACCTTTCCTTGTAGTTTTTTGGGCAATGTCGTGAAATTGGGTAGTGGTTTAATGTTGGGTCCTCGGCTGATTTCCTTGTTTGTACATTGGCTGGGTTGAATAAACATGGCATCGTTTAAGATGAACTTCTCTGGCATGATGATCTGTGGGAATTTGCCCAGTTTGCGGGGGTCAACGATTTTTCCGTTAAGGGCCGCGGCAGTGGCTGTTTCAGGGCTGACAAGATAGACTTGGGCATCTTTTGTGCCTGATCGGCCTTTAAAGTTGCGATTAAATGTGCGTAGCGATACGGCACCTGTGGGCGGTGATTGCCCAATCCCAATACAGGGGCCACAAGCATTTTCCAATATTCTTGCACCTGATTGGATGAGCGGTTCAAGTTCTCCTGTTGTTGCCAAATTCTCCATAACTTGACGTGAACCCGCTGAGACTGTTAAGCTGGTGTTTTCATGCACTTTTTTGCCTCTTAGCAATGCCGAAACGGTTTTTAGATCCCCAAGCGACGAGTTGGTACAGCTACCGATGCAGACTTGATCAACTGGTATGCCTTCAACTTCGCTGACCTTTTTCACGCTATCTGGACTGTGTGGCAAGGCGATTAGGGGTTCAAGGGTGGAGAGATCGATCTCGATGTTTTCATCATAAACTGCGTCTTGGTCTGCTTTGAGTTCCTCCCACATCATGCCGCGATGTTGCGCTTCAAGAAAAACACGAGTGTTTTTATCAGAGGGGAAAATAGATGTAGTTGCGCCTGTCTCTGCACCCATATTTGTGATGGTTCCGCGCTCGGGGACACTAAGAGTTTCCACCCCTGGACCATAGTACTCAAGAATCTTATTAACGCCGCCTTTAACCGTTAATATTTTTAAGACCTGCAGAATAATATCTTTGGCTGAAACAAACGCTTGAAGCCTGCCTGTCAATTTTATACCCACAATCTTGGGCATCTCTAAATAGAAAGGTTCCCCTGCCATGGCCGCAGCCACATCTAGGCCTCCTGCACCAATCGCAATCATACCCATGGCCCCTGCAGTGGGTGTATGGCTATCACTGCCCAGTAATGTTCTGCCCGGGCGGGCAAACCGCTCAAGATAGAGCTGATGACAAATACCATTCCCGGGACGACTAAAGATTATGCCAAATTTGGCCGCAACATCTTGAAGATAGCGGTGATCATCGGCATTACGATAGTCGTTTTGAAGCATATTATGATCAACAAAGCTGAGACTAAGCTCAGTTTTAACCTTGGACACACCTAGGGATTCAAATTCAAGATATGCCATGGTGCCAGTAGAATCCTGTGTAAGGGTATGATCGATTTTGAGCGCTATTTCTTCACCAGCAACCAATTTCCCCTCAACTAGATGATTTGCGATGATTTTTTGAGCAAGAGTCAATTTTGGCATGTTTTCTCCTCTAACCTGATAAACTTGACTACTATACGCCAAATTAGCGGAGGCAGATTTTAAGCTTCGCGTCTTGATTGAAGGTTTAAATCCTCATTTGATGATAAAACACAACAAGATCACACTTGAGGTACCATCATGTCGTTTAAGGGTAAAATGCAGGAAGCCGCAAAAGGCAAACAATCTCCCATAATCTTAGCCCTCGACTTTCCCTTCACAGCTACTGAGAACCGCAACAACATACTTATCAAAGCCCAAAAAATCCTAAACGACGTCCACCCCTACATTTGTGCCGTAAAAATCAACCACCACCTCACCCTGCCCTTGGGAACATTTGACGGTGTACAGTCACTTGTTGAACAAATCCGAGGACAAGGCTTACTAGCCATCATGGATGCAAAAGTCAACGACATAGGCGCCACCAACCAAGTTATAGCCGAATACTACTACGCCGCCGGATTTGACGCCATCATCGCCAATCCCTTTGTAGGCTGGGAAGAAGGCCTAAAACCGCTTTTTGCCGTCTCAAAACATCGCAACCGCGGCGTTATTCTATTAACATATATGAGCCACAAAGGCGCCGGAGAAGGCTATGGCCAAACCATAGTTGACCCCTTCACCGGCCAACAGATGCCCCAATATGTCGCATTTGCCAAAAAAGCAATACAGTGGGGCGCTGATGGGGTCGTGGTAGGAGCCACTTATCCTGAAAAAATCACTGAAATAAAACAAATCCTAGACGATCGTACCGCGATATATTCGCCAGGCGTTGGTGTACAGGGCGGAGGGGCAGAAGCTGCAATTAAAGCCGGCGCCACCTATATTATTGTGGGCAGAGAAATTACCCTATCTGAGGATCCGGTTGAAGCCGCCAAGCGATTGTGTGAGGCAATAAAGCGAATTTAGAATTATTTTATCTGTTGCGTTTGTTTTCCCAGAGTTCCTTCTTTAGCAGGTCGCGAACTGAGCTACGGATAACGCTACTCCTGCTTGGATACATGTTTGCTCTGACTAATTCATCTAACCCTTCCAGATAAGCCTCAGGTAAAAGGACAGTTACAAGCTTCATACATCTATCTCCCTTAACTATATTAGCCATATAACATGTGGCAAATATAAGAGTTAGCTCAAGCATCCCTGAGTTTAAACAATAGACTTCTATTTAGCCAACAGCTTCCAAACCTGCCCAAACCCCGCCATGTTGCTTATACCCTACTCATGTGATGCTAAAAACTTCAACTAGTTATTACCTCTTTTTGAGTTGAACAGTTATAGATGACCGTATTATATTACCAACAGTCCCTGCAGTTGATATGGTTGAAGTTTACGTATGTATTCGGTTTATCGGTACAATCTGGCGCGATGGTGAGTTGTAGAAATAAGGGTTGTGAAAAAGTCTCACCCTTGTTATGGTTATAATTTTATTAACTTTCTGTAACTGTGCTTAGGGTTCCAAGGTAGGTTCCGTCTAGCATGTACAGCTCTGCACTATCAACATCCACTGCTTCTGAACGTAGTATGGGTCCGATGAGGGGTTCAGTGCTGGGTTCTTTGTGTGGGTGAGTTTCGTTTACGGGTTTGCCGCCTAAGAAATCATTAAAGCTGGGCATAACATAGAGTTCTGTTGCCCTGAGTTTGATGTTGAAGTGTTTCTGAAGTGTTTCTTTAATTGACCCTGCAGTTTTGATTTGGCCCTTTTGGAGCAGAGTTTTGGCTAAAGCTTCGCTGTCTAGGGTTGTTCTTATCCACACCTGCTTTGTCATTTTATAGCCAGTGGGGTCGCGGAAAACTACCATCGGATGAAGATGCCCCATCACAAGCGTTTTACAGCCCAACAGAGTCGGTGATGGCCATGTATGACCATGAAACACGCCAACATCCCCAAATACTGCACCCGTAGCAGGCAAGAATGCGACGTTTTTGGGAAGCAGGGGTTTGAGATTAGCATCATGATTGCCTCGAACAACCGATATGCTCTCTACTTGAGCTTGAAGTTTTTTAAAAAAGTCCGGAATATCTTGCAACTCGCCCCACTCACTGGAAACCACCGTGTACTTGATATCACCCAAAATAACCAACGCATCTGGCTTATACTGAATAAGTAAACCAGTTAGTTTGGTCAGAATTTTACTGGTTTGACTTGGTACATAGATACCCCTCTTTTGCAACTCCATCTCCCAGCCGATGTGTGGATCTGCTATGAGAAGTGTTCTGCTCTTTTGATTCTTTACCATAGCGGCAGGCTGGGGTAGAAGCAGACTAAACATCGTTGCCAATCAGGCTCAAGATTTGCCTATGAAGCTTAATGTTTGCGGAAGCAACAAAATTCAGAGTTTGTTTGGGATCAAGGGGCACGTTTATGGGTTGATTTGTTTGGTCTGTTATTGTGGCTCCGGCCTCTTTAGCAATTAAAAATCCTGCGGCAACATCGGTGGTACGGATTTTACCCCGCAGATCGATAAAGGCATCTGTTATGCCACCCGCGACGTAGCAGATTTCCAATGCGTTGGCACCAAAATGGCGGGTATGTTTGATGTTTTGAATAATTTTTCTACAGTCCAGAGTTAGGTCCGTTTTGTAGGCGTTTAGATCTAACCCCACACAGGCTTCGTGTAGCATCTGAGCCTTTGAGGTATGTATGGGTTCATTGTTACAAAAGGCGCCTTCCCCGATAAATGCGCTGTAAGTTTGGTCGTGTACCAAATCTGCAACCATACCTGCATAAACATCAGCAAGATAGGGTGTGCTAGATACCGCAATTGAGGTACAGTAAAACGGCAACCTGCGGGTCAGATTGGTTGTACCATCAATGGGATCAACAGTGAGATAGCAGTCTTTGGCGGACACACCATATTCTCTAATCCCCGACTCCTCACTGATAAGCGTGAATGATACCCCCTGATCTTTTAGAGTTTCAACAATGGCTGTCTCCGATGCTAAATCCGCCGGTTTCATAAAATCGCCGCCTGCTCCTATGCCCAGATTCGGCTGAGCCTCACCCCGCGTTTTAAGACAGGGATCAATAGCTTTTTGGATGTTAACTCTACATTGCTCAAAGATGTGTTGCCAATCGAGTCGGGTATTCATTACATAACCTTCCTTCTATATTTAGGGATAAATGATAATAAGATATTGATACCAACACCAAAAACCAAGGATCCAACATCAACATCCCAACAAGCGGCTAAACAGCGCTTTCCAAAACATAAAAATTTTATCCACATATATGATGTATGGTGAATGGTTTGGTTAAGAAATCCCGTGTTCCTGCAGTGTTTAAGACGGTACTTGAAAACGTGTTTACCAAGCCTGCCACAAAATCATACCCACACCAGAAACCAAATCTGTCCGAAAAATTTAGAGGTCAACCCGTTTTTGATTTTTCTGCTTGTATTGGCTGTGGATTGTGTAGCCGAGATTGTCCCGCTAAAGCAATCGAAATGGTCCTAACAGAGGGCAAAAAGCATCCTCAACTCAACCTCTCCAAATGTGTGTTCTGCTACCAATGTGCTGAAACTTGCCCCAAAAAAGCCATTCATATCAGTTGTATATATGAGCTTGCAACCACCGATAAATCCAGTTTAGTTATGAAGCCCAACCCATCCTCACCCTCTGATTCGCCAAGCAGTCATGGATGATGCCCAGTTGACTGATTGGAGAAAAATCAGCCAAGTTAAACTGAAAATCCATGAAAACTCTTAAATTATACAAAACCTCTCAACTGGCAGGTCTTGTTAATGTCCTCAAATGATAGTCCGCTTGAAATCCAAAGTTATGATGAAAAAACGCGTATGTATTATGTTAAAACAGCTTATGGTGTGGTTCAGGTGGAAGATACTTTTGCAGAAATGTTCCCACTTTGGGCTGCAAGAGTGCTCATAACCGCTCATAACGAGAAATGGGCCGAAATCGCTGCATCCATAACCACTGGATATGCAACAAGCGTTATTGCTGCCTCCGCAGAAGCCGCTATCGAACGCACCGTGCCTGCAAGCGAGACCCCTGACAACCGACCAGGCATACTTATTCAAATCTATAACAAAGACCGTTTTGAACTCAAACACTCCCTGCTGGGCCGCATCGGACAATGCACCATGACCTGCCCCACAACTGCCGCCTTTAACGGACTGTTAGGTAAACGCGTCCTACTCATCGGCAGTAGTCTCCGCTACTTCGGCGACGGCTTCCAAAAAAAAGCCCTCATCGGCGGACGCAAATGTTGGAAAATCCCCGTCATGGAAGGCAATTTTCTTGTAGAAGACGGCTTTGGCGCCACAGAAGCAGTGGCAGGCGGCAACTTTATGATATTTGCAAAAACCATGCCTGAATGCCTCGCCGCCTCAGAAGCCGCTGTTGATGCCATCCGCGCTCAGGTTCCAGACGTAATCATGCCCTTCCCCGGCGGAGTATGCCGGTCTGGAAGCAAAGCTGGTTCATTTAAATATAAACTTAAAGCCTCCACCAACCAAGCCTACTGCCCCACCTTGCGCGAAATCGTTCCCGACACTGTGGTCCCCAAAGGCGCCACATCTGTCTTTGAAATCGTTATCAACGGCTTAACTCTGGATGCCGTAAAGAAAGCTATGCAGGTAGGTGTTGTTGCAGCCATAAACTGTCCCGGGATTGTAAAAATCTCTGCCGGTAACTATGGGGGCAAACTCGGACCCTTTAAGGCATATCTCAAAGACGCCATCGGTATCCCAGAAACACCTCAAAATCCCGTTGAGGTTGCTCCTAAAGCGACCAAAGTCTAGCTCGTTAGAGTCCGGAACTTTTATGTTCCTCATCTCAACGTAACTATTTGAATACTCCTTTCGTGAAACTAATTGAGTACCCCAAAAAAGAGCTCTTTAGAACTGTTCAGGTTACGCAAAACCATCAATGCCCTAGCGAGCAAAGAGGGCAACCACACTGAACTTATCACCATCTATGTACCGCCTGATAAACAAATCAGTGATGCACTCAACCTGTTGCGCAATGAATACGGCACTGCCACCAACATAAAATCCAACGTTACCCGCAAAAACGTGCTAGACGCCATCGTTAAAGCCCAGCAGAAACTCAAACTTTTCAAAGACCCCGGAGAAAAAGGTATCGTTATCTTCACCGGTGCTCTGCCCCAAGAAGGCGGTGGGCCCGGCACTGAGCGCATGGAAAGCTTCGTCATTGTACCCCCCGAGCCGATCAAGATTTTTCTCTACCGCTGTGACAGTCGTTTCCATACTGAACATCTCCAAGAAATGCTCCGTGAAAAAGAGACCTATGGCATTCTCCTTGTGGATGCCTCAGACGCTACCATCGCCACTCTGCAGGGCAAACGCCTCGATATCATACGACAGATGCATTCTGGTGTGGCCGGCAAAACCCGAGCCGGCGGGCAGTCAGCCCGACGTTACGAACGCCTCCGTGACATGCAACTCAACGAATACTTTATGCGTGTAGGAAATCATGCAAACGAAATTTTTCTACCCATAGACACCCTCAAAGGCATCATTATCGGAGGACCTGGACCCACCAAATATGATTTTGAAAAAGGCGACTACCTCAACTACCAGCTCAAAAACAAAATCATAGACATACTTGACACCGCATATGTGGAAGAACAAGGCGTCAAAGAAGTGGTAGATAAAGCTCCCGAAATCATGAAAAAAGTCCGCTACATCGAAGAGAAAGAAATCATGCAAAAATTCCTCTACGAAGTCGGCCATGACAGCGGATTTATCACCTACGGTGAAGCAGAAGTCCGCCGCCTCATGAACATGGGCGCAGTCCGATTGGTTCTGCTCTCAGAAGACACCGACCTCGTCCGAGTCACCGTGAAATGCAGTGCATGCAACACCCAAGAAGAACACACAATCAAATACAAGGATCTCGCAGACTTTGAAAAAGGCCTGATCGAAAAACCTTGCAGCTCTTGCAAAGCGCCTTCACTGACTATTGTGGATAAAAAAGACCTAGTAGATGACCTCGCAGATCTTTCACAACTCACCAATACAGAAGTCGAAGTTATCTCAACAGAAACCGAAGAAGGCCAAATGCTCAAAAACGCATTCGGTGGCATAGCCGCTATGTTGCGCTTCAAAATACAAAACTAACCCGATAACCCTACATCAAGACCTCCCATTTTAAACTACTGAGCAATTAGGCACCAAAAAACATAATTCTAATATTAGCCTCTGCCATTTCTATGTTCAGCACCGTGGGCCGGTCGTCTAGCCTGGTTAGGACGTTGGCTTTACGAGCCAAAGGTCGCCGGTTCAAGTCCGGCTCGGCCCACCAAAAACATCAGGTAGCCAGTTTTGATTGGTGATCATTTTGATAGTTAGTGCTTCCTCTGAGTAACTTTCAAGTTGGGCGCTAAAACCATGGTATGTTGTTACCCATAATTTTATATCTTGGCTTAACTCTAATTTTGGAGATGTGATTTCAATGGGGTATTGCTTTATTCAACCGCTTCCCTGAATCTATAAAATTTTTAGACACCACTTTGCGTGATGGTGAACAAACACCTGGAGTATCTCTTGTAGCTGAAAATAAGTTACGTATAGCCCAAAGGCTCGATGAGCTTGGTGTGGATGTTATCGAGGCCGGGTTTGCGTCGGTATCAGAGGGTGAAATGGCTGCTCTACGTTTAATCACCAATCAAGACCTGCGTGCAGAAATCAGCAGTGCCGGACGAGGCCTCAAAGGCGATATAGATGCCGTGTTAAAATGCGGCGCATCAACTATGAGTATGATCATACCTACATCCGATCTCCACATAGAATGCAAGCTCCACAAAACCCGTGACCAGGTACTTAAAGCAACCGAAGACTGTGTTCTATACGCTAAAGACCACGGGTTAAAGGTGGATTTGCTTGCTGAAGACGCCACCCGCTCCGATTTTGACTACCTAATCAAAATCTTCCAAACGGCTGTCGATGCTGGTGTGGACCGCGTAACTCCCTGCGATACTGTGGGTATCCTGACTCCCGATCGTAGCTTTGATTTCTTTAGTAAACTCACTGATAAAATCAGTGTTCCCATAGGGGTACACTGCCACAACGACTTTGGCATGGCCGTTGCCAACACCATCGCCGCCTTAGGCGCAGGTGCACAAGAAGCACATGCCACTGTAAACGGTTTGGGCGAACGGGCAGGCAACGCGGCCCTCGAAGAAATAGTCATCACCCTGCGCAGTCTCTACAAACTGAACCTAAACATCAAAACCCCCCTGCTCTACAGCACAAGCCAACTAGTCAGCCGCTTAACTGGCATCCATACGCAACCCAACAAAGCCATCGTCGGCGAAAACGCCTTTACCCACGAATCAGGCATCCATACCCAGGGCATCTTGGCTAACCCCCTAACCTACGAACCCATTTCCCCCGAACTGGTCGGTTGTACCCGCCGCATTGCCCCCGGCAAACACAGCGGATCTAATGCCATACGTGCCAACCTTGCCAACATGGGTTTAAACCCAAACGAGGAACAGTTCAACGATATCATGCAGCGCATAAAAGAATTAGGTGATAAGGGCAAAACAGTCATGGACGCTGATGTTTTAGCTATCGCAGAAACCGTTCTGGGTTTGGGTGGAGATAAACCCATCCAGCTTGTGGAAATGACATTTGTTGGCGGAAATAAAGTTACCTCCACTGCTTCGGTACGCCTAAAAGTTCAGGGCCAAGACGTCTGGGGTAGCGCTATCGGCGTCGGTCCTGTCGATGCTGCCATAAACGCCGTCAAAGTCGCTATAGCTGAAGCTGAACCCATAACCTTAGAGCAGTACAACGTTAAAGCCATCACAGGCGGCACAGATGCCATGGTTGAAGTGGTCGTGCACATGCGCAAAGCCAACCGCACAGTCACCGCAATGGGACTTCGCGAAGACATCGTTAAAGCCAGTATGGAAGCAGTCATTAGTGGAATGAATGTGCTTAAAACCGACTACAACGGTAAACCCACCCCGGCTTCTTTTTAGTTACTGGACTTTTTATGTACAAACCGCTGGTAGTTGTTTTTCTATTGCGGGAGTGTTCCGAGAGGCGAAACGAGTTGTTCTCTATTCCTGACCTGATGGCGGATGTTATTTTACATTTTTGCGGCAAAAATGTCCATCAGAGCATGATGCTCTGTTTTTTAGAACAAATGTTTTACACTCCCGATGCAGTTAACTTAAAGAACAAGCAACAAGTATACTAACCTTCGCAAACGTAAAACGGGAAAGTGGTGTAAGCAGCAAAGTGGCTCAAGCAACCTTCGAAGAAATGAGTGCATCCGACTTTTTCTATCGCAACCGAGATATCGCAGGATTATCAAACCCCTCCAGAAGCATATTTGTCGCTATCCGCGAAGCTGTAGAAAACAGTCTTGATGCTGCTGAAAGCCAAAAAATCCCCCCCGATGTCTATGTGCGCCTATCCTTTGAATCTGAAGCAACAAAAGAAACCCAAGTCTACAAGCTCCGCGTCGAAGACAACGGTTGTGGTATCCCCTCCCGCTTCATTCCCTCTGCTTTTGGACAGGTGCTCTATGGAAGCAAATACAAACTCAAACAAGCCCGTGGCACCTTTGGCCTTGGCGGCAAAATGGCCGTCCTATACGGACAAATCACAACCCATCAGCCAGTCACGGTAACCTCAAGCACTGGACAAGAAAAAATCTACATTTTTAAATTAATGATAGACATCCAGCGCAACAAACCCATAATCTTGGATCGAAAAGTCCTCATAAACAAAGACAACTGGCGTGGCACCATAATCGAATTCACACTCGAAGGCGACTATCTGCGTGCCATGCCCAAAATCATCGAGTACTTCAAACAAACCGCCATGGTCAACCCCTACGCCAACCTTACCTTCGTGGACCCCAAAGGGCGCCTATACAAATTCACCCGGGCAACAACTGTCATGCCCGAACCGCCCAAAGAAACCATGCCCCACCCCTACGGCGTAGACGTGGAGCTTTTGCAAAGACTTATCCAAATAACAGAATTTATCAACATGTCCACGTTTCTGCGCGGACATTTCCACCGCGTCGGCGAAATAACCGCAACGAAATTTTTAGAATTCGCCGGCATTCCTGCTAACAAAAACCCCAAAAAACTCAGCCATGAAGAGATCGTACGGTTGATGCAGAACCTCAAAAAATACAAAGATTTTCTGCCACCCGATGCCGGGTGCCTCTCTCCACTGGGCGAGGAACTCCTAAAAGCAGGAGTCACAAAAGAACTCAACCCCGAATACCTCGTCGTACATCAGCGCAAACCCAGCACCTATGCCGGACACCCCTTTATCGTAGAGATGGCTATGGCCTACGGCGGCGGCGTACCCAAACGCAGCAACTTTGTCATCTACCGATACGCTAACAAAATCCCCCTACTCTACGACGAAGCAAGCGACGTAGCTTACCGCGTTATTTCTAGCATGAATTGGAAACGCTACAAAGTCCAACCCGACATGCCCGTCGCCATAGTCGTGCACATCTGTAGCACAAAAGTACCCTACAAAACAGTAGGTAAAGAATTCATATCTGACCGCCCCGAAGTCAGACGCGAAGAAGCTAACGCAATACGCGAGGTTGCAAGACAACTCCAACATTTCCTTGCCAAACAAGAACACGTACATAACGAGAAAAAACGGCTAGGTATATTTAGCAAGTTTCTGCCTAAAATCGCCGAGTTCTCAACCACCCTGGCAGGAGAAACAAAAAAGCCCGACATAGAAAAACTGCTAAAGAGTGTACAGAAATATGGCACAGAAGAAGGCTAAGATAACCGAGAAAAAACAAGAAGTCCTAAACCGTCTCAAAAATTTCGGCAAAGACATC
Organism: Candidatus Bathycorpusculum acetigenes; assembly: GCA_009781675.1. Classification (GTDB taxonomy): domain Archaea; phylum Thermoproteota; class Bathyarchaeia; order Bathyarchaeales; family Bathycorpusculaceae; genus Bathycorpusculum; species Bathycorpusculum acetigenes. The sequence goes on from WQVG01000022.1 coordinate 19,956, forward strand.
TACGACCAACTCGACCAAGGACAATTCCCCGCAGTCGCCATGCCCAGCAGAAGCACTGAAAACATCACCTACGACGAAAGCGTGCGCCAATACGTTTTAGGCGAGAAAAGCGTCGGTAGAAGCACCCGAAACATACGCCACATCAAACCCTTCACCCAATTAGCCTGGGTAGCACTGTTTAGCAACGAACTAACCAGCCAACGCAAAACCAGCACCCTAAGAGATGTCTACTATTCCGCACAAGCCTACGAAATGACGTTCCAAGACCAACAAGAATCAAACAACATCATCACCGATCTCGAAACCCTAACCGGATTTGCACGCGAAGACTTCAATATCTTCCCCGAAGAACGCAGCGCAATATTTGGCGACATCGACGTCGGCTACACCGTACCTGGCTACGAAGGCAAAACCGTAAATCTAACCAGCCATCCCGACGGCGTCCTTATCGGCCCAGCCATCACCTCAGCAGAGTTCATAAAAACCAGCGCAGACAAAGTCATAGCCATAGAAAAAGGGGCCCTCTTCACCCGTTTTATCGAAGAAAACGTACACAACAAACACAAATCCCTCCTAATCTCCTGCGGCGGCCAAGCACCCCGACAAACCCGTAGCTTCATACGACGCCTCCATGACGAATTAGGACTCCCCGTCTACATTCTAACCGACGGCGACCCCTGGGGCATGCACATCGCCCAAGTCATTATCAGCGGCTCAGCCAACGCCGCCCACCTACGCGACCTAAACACCCCCGACGCAGTCTGGAGCGGAGTCTGGGCAAGCGATATCATCGACTACAAACTACCCACCGACCCTCTCGATGAAGTCGACATCAAACGACTCTACGAACTACAAAAAGACCCCCGATACCAAAACGACCCCGTTTGGCAACGCGAAATCAAAGTATTCCTAAAAATCAAACGCAAAACCGAACTCGAAGCTTTCAGCAGATACGGCCTAACATACATCGTCGATGAATATCTACCAAAAAAACTAGAACAAAAAGCCAAAGCAGGCAAAGGCACCAAGAAAAAATAAACCCTCCAAGGCTCTCCTCATATGGCTTGATTTGCAAATTTTATCATACACGAGGTTAAATATCATCAGTAGCTACACCATTATGGTCCTGTAAGATGATTATTGTTGATAGAATCGAGAGTGGCTTGGCTGTTTGTGAAATCGATGGAGTAATGGCAGACATACCGCTCTCAAAAATCAGCCCTGGGGTTCATGAGGGTGATGTGCTAATAGACACCGGCAACGGCACATTTTACATAATCGATACTGCAAAGACCGAGCAGCGGAAAGCCGATATAACAGAACGCTTTGAACGCTTAAAGGCCCGGCATAAAAAGTAAACTATCAAGCCTGGGCTGAGTCGCTAATTTTCAAGCGTTAAGTTTAGTTTAAGCCAGATAATAGGCAAGAAATAACAAGTTGCAAGGGGCTATTTTGCTATTAGAGTTCAAATGGTTTGCTGAATTCTTCTCCACTGGTAATTTCATTGAGGCCTTTTCGGCTGCGTATTAGTCCCAAAAGTTTACTGGATAAATCTAGCTTTTTCTGAGTATAGCCAATTGTTAGCATAACTATAATCTCAAAGTTGTCTGGAATTTTGAGTGCTGTCTTAACATCTGCTTCGTTGAAGCTACCCACACAGCAGGTCCCTAATCCTTCTCCAACTGCTGTCAAAATCATATTCTCCACTGCCAGTGACGTGTCAACGGCATACCAGTTAGCTGAAGCTTTTTTGTCCCCTAAAGCCACTATGACCAGGGGCGCTTGAGCGGCAAATTTGGCATAGACCCCTTTGGCGAGGACTTGGCGTTTTTCTCTATCGCTAACTATAATAAAGTGCCATGGCTCGATATTTCGTGCTGAGGGCGCTAGCCGTGCGGCTTCTAGAATTTTTTTCAGTTTTTCTTTTGGTACTGGTTTGTTTTGATAGTTGCGTATTGAATGCCGCTCTTGAACCGCTTCAAATACATCCATATTTACGCCTTCAAGAAAATATCGAGTGTAACCTTATAGGTTTTTAGCTGATGCAAACCCCTGGGCATATAATAAACAGCCGTTTGTATATGGTCTAATGGATAGTTTAAATTCAAGTGTTCCTATCCTTAAGTCGAGTGTGAAAAAGCTTGTTCCGTGTAAGAGTCAATAAAATCGAATCCACCCGCGACTTAGACGGTAACCTAGGTAAACGAATTGAACTGCTCGAAGAACGCGAAGTCAATCCCTACATCGTGCGGCCGCAGTCTGATGATGTCAAGATGGCCCAAGACATTATGCAGGCCCTTCAAACACAGATGCCGTTTCTGCCTCAGCGCAGTCAGATGGCAACGCCTAAAATTATCCTATTCCTAACTGAACATGAATACGACAGTTTAGGCATAACCTTTGACGTTAACCAAATCTATGAAGTTGGACTTGAAAACCAAGCAATACGGTTTAGGAAAGTCTAAGCAACTCATTTCTCATTTGCGCCAGTGATGGATGCTTTGGGTGAAAAGACAACACAAACATCATACTCCGCATGGAGCTACAAATTTCTTCCAAACCTGAAATTTTACCCTCATCACAGTAAATCGGAATCGGTTCTCCACCGGTGTTCTCTTCATAGTACACATAGATAGGCAAAGCTGAGCGCTTAAATCGCACAATTTCAAAATCAAGCTTTAGCCGTTCTGCAGTTTCCTTGGCCGCTTGTTGCACAGATTCAAATCGGCTTCTACTTTGAAGCCCCGTTGAGGCATAAACTATCAATTTCCCACTATTACTGTTAGCAGTGAACATACCCTTCTCCAATCCTAATCGACGAAAAGTACTTTTAAGCCAAACCAACAACCGACCCTTTTAGACAGGGGAGGGATAACTAAAAGTGAAAAATCCATATCGGCTACATATCGTTGATTAACTGATTTTATGCGGCCCATAGGTAGCCAACATCAGAATGGTTAGATGCTGTCTTTGTGTTGCCAAATGTTAATAAAAGCATCTGCAAAACACTTTAGCATGACCAAAACCCGTGCGCACATCTACATTAGCGGTAGAGTTCAAGGTGTCTATTTTAGGCAGACTACAAAGGATCAAGCTGTGCATCAAAATGTAACTGGATGGGTGCGTAACCTTGCTGAGGGCCGAGTGGAAGCAGTTTTTGAGGGTGAAGAATCCGCCGTGAAGGCTCTAGTTGAGTTTTGTCGTTATGGTCCAAGAGGTGCCTCTGTAACAGGTATTGATGTAGCTTGGGCGCCATACCCAGCAGAGTTTACAAGCTTCGAAATAGTCTTAGATGCTTAGTTTTTTCTTGGGCACCCTAAAATGGCTGTCTCTACCGGCACTTATGTATTCTCCGCCCATACCGCGCACCGCGGATGCAATTTTAGCAAAATTCTCACTACCCAAGAACTGTTTGGGTTTGATTATGATATAATCGTCTTTTTCTTCAAATCCAAGACGATTTTCTAGTTCTTCGGGGAAGCTCATATGGATGTCATCGAGTGAACGCAACTTTGAAGGTTCAGCTGAAACGGTTGACGCTGGCGAGATTGCAGGTTTGACTGTTGGCTGTTGAGACGGTGCAGTATTAGCATAGAGTGCCGAAGACGACGCAGAAACCGGTTTAGATGCAGTAATTTGTCCGACGGCTAATGATTTCAACGAAGCATAAATTCCCCGTAACTCCTCTGAAGCCTTGTTTAGGGTAACTGTTAACTCTTCCACTCTAGCTAGAAGCTGATCGAGCTTCTCTCTGTCAGCGCTCACCATTCTCCCTCTTAACCCTAAGTACACCCAACGCCTATAAATTATTTCTATAACTGCTATAATTTCTGCTCTAACCAAGCCTAACAAGCATAGGCTGGTTGATAACTGCTAACACTATCTACTATTTGTCGTCTAAATTGGTCCAATGGTAGTCGTCAGAATTTGTTCTGCACTATCTTCTGCAACTCTGCAGAAAACATGGCTTATACCTGTTGCGATGATCCCACTCGCAAAGAGCCCAAGATACACATAGTACTCTGGAAGCAACACCAAACCCGAAAGAATCGAAACGGGCGCATACATGGCAAAAATGCTTAGACCATATGGGATAATGGGTGCGACAACCGCGAAGCAAACCGCAAAAAAGAGCAGAGCGTGGACCCAACTCTCTCTGCGCTTTAGGCAGTGTGGAAAGTCTCTTTGGAAATCTGCGCCTTTGATGCCTATAGCAACAGAAACCACTGATCCGGCAACTATCAAAAACACGGTTTCAAGCAGAATCACCACAATGGTTAATGGTGTAGGCCTAAACATAACTCCGCCGATTACCCCACAGACCAAGGCCGTTGCCAAGCTGAGAATTATGGTTAAAAAAATCTTTGGTTTGCTAAACATCTTAGCGGAGATAGGCGAGGCAAACAGATACCACATACTTCTACCCTCCAACCCAGGCAATATACTTCCCACACGGCTCGCTATTAACAGGCTTGGACCCAGCACTATTATCGCAAATAGAATAAAGTAACCTGCCATCGGTGTGGGGCCGTTGGTTTGGACTCCAATTAGGGTGCTTATAGAGATCGAGGCAAACATCATTATGGGCAAAATTAAGATGGCGCTTATTTCAGGGCGGCGGGTGATGGTTTTGAAATCTTTTTTCATAAGGGCTGTTTCAGTGGAGGAAAATCCCAGTTTCCCAAACAAGCTGGTTTTAGGTGTATAGGTTCCATGTGAGAGTCTAAGTGCAGGCAACTCATAGAGTCCAAAACGGGTATTGGTGTATATCGCAACAAAGAAAACCCCCATGATTAACGCGGCGGTGGCCAAAGAAAAGCCCACGGACTCTATCCAAAGATTGCTCATAAACGTAGAAAGCATCATCCCCGGCCACACATAGGGAATAAACCACAGCGTTCTTTGCCCGCCGGCCACGGCTTCAAAAAGAAACATAGGTGAGACCTGATTAAAAACTGAGAAGTAAATGAGATAGAGCAGAAGCGTAGAACACACTGTGATTATGAGGCGTAGCCAGATTGCGTTTTTGCCGGCTGCTTTTGTCACTGCACCTAAGAGTCGTACTTGCAGGGTTTTGAGAACCTCTGTTGTCACACTAGCCAAGATCAGGCTTGCTAACAAAGCTAAAACCGTGAGTACTGCAAATAAAACAAGTCCCAAAAAGATCGATACAGTCAATATGGCTGAGCTGATTAGAACCTGTCCTCAATAAATTTTTAACTAGCGGTGTGCATAACATGTTGTGGTTAACTGTTTGAGATATGATAGTGATTTAACTGATAAAGAATGGAGTATAATTGAGTCAATATTTACTA
>WQVG01000023.1 GCA_009781675.1 Candidatus Bathycorpusculum acetigenes
GGGGGGTTTTGTGTATGAGGCGGAATATGGCGGTTGTTGTGATTTCTTTGTAGTGGTTTGGGTAGTGGGTTTTTAGGTGTTGGATGGTTTGTTGGTTGGTGTTTAGTATGAGTTGGGTGGCGCCGTGTTCTTTGGTTGTTATTTTTGTGGGGTTTATGGTTTTTTTGGTTTGTTGGTGTTTGGGTGGGATGAGGCCTTGGGGTGTTATTTTTCCTAGGTAGGGTCCGCTGATTTTTTGGGCGCGTTTTTTTTGTTTGTTGTATTTGCTTGTTATTTTGCGGAGGTAGTAGTTGGTGGTGCCTTGTTTTGTTTTGTGTGTTTCTATGGTGGTGCCTTTTTGTTGGTGTTTTTTGGCCCATTCCGGGATGCTCATATTACCAATATTGGTAATATGTGTATTAAATGTTTTTGTGTTATTTGGGGTTATTTTTTGGTTTTGGGTGTTTTTCTGCGAGTTTCAAAATGCTAAAATGGCATATTACCAAAAAAGTGCAGAGTTAGGGTTTAATGGAAACTATATCACTAAAGAGGATGTGCGTGTTGCTAAAAATTATTTGAGCGAGAAAGAATTGCAGGTGTTGAATTTGTTGGTGTCGCAATTTCTTGATTATGCAGAACTACAAGCCTTAGAGGAACATACCATGACTATGACGGTGTGGATTGCAGAACTGGATAGACAAATGCTTGCCAACAAGCGAAAATTGCTTGAGGGTAAAGGAGCTGTTTCTCATAAACAGGCAATGGAGAAAGCTGAAAAAGAATTTGACATCTACAGAGCACGAGAAATGAAACAACTTGAAAGTGATTTTGACAGAGCTATAAAACACCTCACAAAAACAAACGAAACAAACAACATCTCATCTACAGCATAACAATAAACACCAAATCAGGTGCTTATCCATAAAATGTACCCCGAAGTCTGGCTGATTCTAGCCATAAAGCCGGAACTTTAGATGTCTGTTTAAATAAGGCTAAGACGCTGTTGAGCGGCATCACCAGAGCGATTTAGTCAAGCAGATATTACAGATCCATACACATACACGTAATCAAACAACTTTTAGCTTAAAAACCTAACACGTTAACAGCAACTGCCCCTTCACAAAGTTAATGCAGAAACAACAAACGCTAAAGGGCTTGCTTCCGAAAGCGAAATAATTTTTTTCGGCTTTAAAAGCGTACGATTTACGGGCTTATAAGGCAAACAACAACGCTTGCAAGCCCAAAGGCGAAAAACATGGCCAAAAAAAGAAACAAAAAAATTCTAACGCAAGCCCCAACTTCAAAATCAAACACACCCCCAGCCAACAACCCAAAACCACCAACCACAAATCGAGTGGAGGTGCAAAATATTGTGTGAAACAAAACCCTGCCCCGAATGCAACACAACAAACCATCTACATGACCAAACAACTGGAGAGACAGTATGTAGAAACTGTGGTCTAGTAATCCAACAAACAATAGCATTCACACCCCCAGCCGACCGCATACCCAAACACCCACCCAGCAACCCCATAATATTCACAAGCATAGCCGTAGGCACAGAAATCGACTCATACCAATACCTAGAAAGAACCATAGCCAAAGAAACCAAATGGATAGTACAAACATTAACCCTGCCAAACAATACCACACAGATGGCTCTCAACTATGTACTTAAACTACGCCGCTCCATGAGACGCCAAAACCCCAAAAAAATCCGCCTCACCGCCACACAACTAACCGCCTTATCCATATGGGACGCCCTAAAACAACAAAACCACCCCCTAAGCTACGACGAATACACCCAACAAATAACACCACTAATAGGCAACGTAAATCTAATGAAAATTCAAAACCGCGCCAACCGCTTCATAAAAACCCAAAACCGCATCCCCGATACAACCCTTATCACCGCACACATAAACAAAACCATAAACCTGCTTGTAAACAAACACATCATAAACAACGCCTACGCAAACGTCCTAAACAAGTACGCCATCCAAATGATCCACAAAAACCAAGGCATTGTAGCTTGTTGCAGACCAAAAATAGTTGCAGCCGCCGCCATACTTGCCGCAGACAAACTCATAGCAAACCGCTTGCACCTGCAAAAATTTGCCAACCTAACAAAAAATGGAACAGGCAAACTCTCCGCCCTAACTACAACCCTAAAACGCACTGCCCCACCTCTGCCCAAAGAGTGCGCCGCCCTAAAACTTGGCCAATACCTTGACAAGGAGCTAGATTCTTTTGAACCTTAGACTTAACCAAATCCGAGCTAACCCTTGGAACACCAACTTTATGGACGAGCAAGACCGAGAAGCTCTCAAACAATGCATGCACCAAGCAGGACCCGAAAAAACCCTGCCCATCGTAGTACGATTGATGGCTGATGAAGAATATGAATTAGTCGATGGAGAGCACCGCTGGGAGATCGCAAAAGAACTTGGCTGGACAAAAATATCCGTCATCATTCGCGAAGCAGACGACTTGCAAGCCAAAGCATTTTGCGTTAGCTACAACAAACTACGAGGACGATTCAACTGGCTCAAACTCCACGACGTAATAAAGAGCGACCAAGACAACGGCGTAAACCTCGAAGAAACCTACAAAGGAGCACTATCAAGTAAAGAACTCAAATGGATACTTTCCCTAAGCGATTTAGTACCCCAAGCACGAGCAACTCTTGAAAAATCGCTAAAAAAATACCCCGAATACACCCTAGAACACCTCCACCTCATATCCAAATTCCCCCCTGACCAACAAGAAAACCTCGCAGAAACATACCAAAAACCCATAGCCACCCACCTCCTAACCCGACTCCTAACCGCCTTCCTACAAAAAAACCAACCCCAACACACCCAAAAAGAAGAACAATACTACCCACCCAATTATCCCAACCAAGACAGAGAAGACGAAGAGGGCACATCCACAGATTTTTTGCAATCCAGATGGTCTAACAACAACGATGGTACAGATGACTCTGAAGAGCTGTTTTCACAAACAGATAGCCAGCATGATAGGGAGCAAAGGTCTAAAACCGATATGAAAGATAAGCCGCGGGCTTTGTTATTATCGGTTGAACATACTTGCAAATGTGGGCGTCTTCATCAGGTTAATTTTAAGAAAAAAACTGTTACAGCTCAAAAAGAAAACCTGCTCTTTGAACGCGTAGACTTCAACACATATACATTTTTGGTTCACTGCGATAAATGCGATAATGACCACGAAAACAAAATAATCAACACTGAAAACGACGACAATGACAAAGAAGAGGTGGAGTTAGTTCTTTGCAGCCGTTGCGATCCAGTTAGGAAAGGATCTATAAATGTCCACACCGGTGAAATCACATGGTTTTAAGCCGGGTAAAATAGAAAAAAATATCATCAACCTGATGAGGAAAGGCGATGAACCACACGGCAAGTCTATCCTTATCTGGAATGAGATATGTCAAACTTATGGCATAGAATTTAGTTCCTATCCAAAGAAAGATCAACCCGAAGAGCTCAGTAAAGAAAACAAGTACAAATGCGGCCTCACAAGACTAGTTAAAGCGCACATTCTCAAACCATCAATAATATTACCACAAACATCGAAAAACAATTCTTTAATATCAAATCCAAAAGGTCATGGCTATAACTATTATTGTTTAACTGATTTTGGTCGGTTAGTGGCAGATAAATTATACCAAGAGCAACAACATAAAGAGCGGTCGTTGAGGGCTAAGTGGGATTTGGAGCGTGCGTTGGGTCAGCTTCGTGAGGTAGGGTATGTGGAGGTTACGATTGATCAGATTCAAGGGGTTTTGTGGCAGTTGGTAGGTGATAGTTTTGAGAATAGAGAAGAGTTTTATGGTTTTTGGAGTAATGTCAAGATTGGGGTTATGTTGCAAAATTATAAGGTTGAGCGAGAACGTGTTAGCAGGACGGATAGACGGCAAAAATACCATTTATGATAATGTTAGTGGGTTGTTTGAGTGAGCGGTATTTTTGTGGTGTTTGTCAAGTGTTTATTGAGAAGTGGTTTTGTTGGTGTGCCATGGTTGGTTCAAAACGACACAGTCGCTGTGTCGTTTTGGCGTAACCATGGCTCATATTGGGGTTGTTTTGTAGTTGTATTCTGTGTTTTTTAGGGCTGCTTGTAGGTGACCGATTGCACATATGCCAAAACTTGCCATGATACAAACCATTAGTGGGTTTGGGGTGTTGGGGAACAGGTAGGTGTGTAGGGTTTGTAGGGGTAGAAGGGCAAAAAACAGTAGCAGGGGGATTTCGATTAGCAGGGGGAAGAGTATTGTGGCTTTTTTGAAGTTGAATTTTTTTGTTAGCCATACGAAGAGTTTATTGCGCTCATTGTTCTGAAATTGGCTTGAGTTTTCAAGGTAAAACCTGTAGGTTGACTGTAGATCAAAGCCTAAACATAACAACCAGCCTACAATAAACAATGCGTGGGTTTGGGGAAAAATAGCAGATAGGAAAAGAAAGGTGGGGATAGCTACTATGAGGGTTAGTAGTTCTTTGAGGGGCATCTTTGGCAGTTTAGGTGGCGAGGTTTGTTGTTGGTTTGGGATTGGTGCGGCTTAGTTGGATTCCACCATAAATCAAGCCAGCAATGACGACCACGACACCTATGTACATCAAGAGCTGCAAAAGATTATCAACCGCACTAATCAACTCAACAGGCAGACCTGCTTGCATCGTTGTTACATTCCAACCCGTCACCCAGAACGCCACAGGCTTCGCTACCGCCATAAGCACCCCTGCAATAACACACCCCACCAAAACTTTTTGCGCTCTGGCTTGCTCTTCTGGCCCCTCTGATCGAACCAAGGGCAACGATCGATAGACAAACAACGTGGTAGTAAGCAATGCAATAAGCGTGGGTAACACATTGGAGCTTAGAATGTTAGAAAGTAACAGGGTTACTGTTGGGGTCAACTTAGTTTGCCTCCTTTGTCTTTTTTGTGTTCGAACCCGAACCGGCTGTTGAATGCAACTTGAGCACCGTTTTGAATTTGTGGAAATATTTGCTAAAAAAAGCTGAGATGCCTGTCAGCATTTTAGATTTAGAGATTTTTTTACGTACATTATTATTATGCATATAGAGACCTAAAAATAGAGTTAATAGAACTTTTAAAAGCGCCACTTTTTAACTTTTATTTTTTGGTCTCACGATATGGCGGTTGTTATTCTTCTCGTGTGCGCCATCGTGCCATAGGGTGTAGACTTATGCGTTCCAATATTCCGCCGCTAAACACGATCTCAGGACAATACACATTATTTTTGAAAGAAGCTAAGAATCTATGCTCATCAGCATTTAACACCAAAAGCCCCCTCAAATACTGCCCAACACGCGCCTGCGCCGCCTCCAAATCAAACACCTCACTCTTACACAAAACCGGCTGCAACTCCCTTGAAATCTGATACCAACCCAAACCATAAACCCGCTCAACAACCTCCTCAGCAACAAACGACTCAAATCGCACATCTCCACTAATCGCCAAATAAAACACCACACACTTCCTAACCAACTCCTGCTCCCCCTCACCAAAAACACTCCTCACCAAAACATTATTAACATCATACAGATCACGAGCAGCCGTACGAGACAACAAAGCCACAATCTTACTTGCAAAAATCTCAACCGGCGCAACACACAAAACCCCAACCCCACCACCAACACCACCCAAACTCTCTACACTACAACTAACAAGGGGCAAAACATGACAACGCAAAGAATAATTTATCTCAACCTTAATGTTATCCCTCACCCCAGCAGAATTAACATAAACAAACACAAACGAATCAAGCGCATAAGCAAACTTGGACTTATCACTCAAAACATAGCCCTTCATCGCCATGTACTTCTTAAGCACATCAATGATCTGCTCTCGTTCAGCCAGCATTTCATCTTTAGAGTTATTTATGGCATAGTCAAGATCAATATCAACTGAGAGACGGGGCAGTTTGAACATAATCAAATTTATTGCCGTACCACCCTTTAACGCCAAACGAGTGGATAGAAAAGGGTCAGCTTCAAAAAACTTTAAAACATCAACTAACCGTAACGCCTTCTCAAAAGTATCACGCTGAAAACCCAACTCTTTAGCCTGCCGCGCAAGCACCAACTTATCATAACTCATTATCAATTTTCCACTCCAACTATCATCATCAATTTCTTGGGTACAAAGAGTTGCCAATGTTTATCAAAAACAACCTCAGAACTCTCAGTGGAGATAAAGTCCTTATGGAGATAGCGGACACTTTGACCGATGTGGTGTTTGCATTTATCAAAAAAGTTGTCTGATAAGCGCAGGGGGTTTTTGAGCTGCGAGAGAATATAGCCAGTTTTTTGATAGAGGAAATGTTTGTTGTAGAGCTTTAGGTACTCTAAAAGTTTATTTTCCTCAATATAGGGAATTAATTCGAGGCATTGTAGCACTTCTTCTAGGCCAGCTATTTTTTCAAAATCGTTTATGCTATCAAGTGTGGTTCGTTCCATATCGGTCACGCGGATTCCATCAGGATTTTTTACAATACCAACAGTTAGGCGTGGGTAGAGGTATTTGTAGTCTATATCGTCAAATTTGAAGGTTGTGAAGCGTGTTTTGCCTGAAACATAGACGGTGTTGAAGACTTGGTTTGCGCATCCATAGTATTCAAAGGCAGTGTGATGAGATAGATAGGCGTCCTTTGTTATGGTGGTTGCTATTTTATATCGAGTTGCGATTAGTTCATCTGTTTCTAGACTGACGGTGGCGTAGAGGTTGCGTTTTATCTGTTTTATGTAGTTCTTTTTTTGGTATTGTTTTAGTATTGAGCCTGTAGTGTTTTTGTTGCCGACTATTTTTTGTAGGTCTATTTTTGTGAAACATTGCATTTTTGCTAATTCTGAATAATACTTCATGCCTTCACCGTCACTTTCAATTTTAGTTAATAGAGGTTTACAATTAAACTATTTCTCACTAAAATTAAAATATTTCCATCCTAAAACAGACCACTACACAAACCCTCACAAATTAAATCGCAAACCCCACCACACAACACCAACCAAACATATTTAAAAACTACACCAGCACACATTCAGCCCCATCATTTAATTCACACTAATACCCACGTAATTATCCTCTTGTACTCATAAAACCCCAAAAGACTATTTATCTCCCCATTTATCGCCCCATTAGATGCGACAAGGGCCTTCTCAGATGGAAACGTCACAAAAAAGGCTTCCAAATTTTAAATGACCGTATTTTCGTTAATTTAAATCAAGATACAACCCCTTGCTTTAGTGATAAAGCTGTATAAATTGACCCTCTCTGAAATCTTTACTTGTAAACTAGATGGCGAAGCTTACGGTTTACTAAATCAGTATCCCAACATGGTAAAATGGTGGACAGAACAAACAAAAGAACCACCTGCAACATTTAGCAGGTTTAGGAACCACTTCTACAACGCTTGGAAAAACGCTTGGAGCAACTACAACAGCCAACATGCACAAACAAGCAGCTTAGCAGCATATAACATGCTAAAACTCTCAAAAGGGCAACCTATAACGGAGTTAAAGTACAGCTTTGCAATTATTAGTCCAAGAATAGTAAAAATTGAAGATGCAAAACTTGTTTTCCCAACCAAACAACCCAAAAAATCCCAAATACAACTACTCCCAAAAAACCAAACACAAAAAACCCTCCTCGAACAAACACAAAACAAGTACTGGCAAATCAACCAAATCCTCTTAACCCCAAACTGGTGTACCATACCACTCACAAGATACCTCAACCTAACCCAAGAAAAAGAAGACAACCTCATACAAAAAATTCTCAAATAGCCAATTCACCTACAAATAGAGGTTTTAAAGGTGCATAACTGGCTGTTCTTTTTAATTTCAGGATATAAGGACTTTAGAGAGAAAATGAGTCTATTTCAAGAGGCATTTGAACCCTTAGAGAATATAGCAGTGTGATGTAACTATGCAATTAAGTAAACATGAAGGTGTACACTCTGTTTAAAAGACAAAATAAGCCTATTTACTACTGGAGGCAACGCAAATGAGCACTAACTTTGAACAAAAAGACACAACAACTGAAGAATGGGCATTCAACGTATGGAGCGACCACAGAGACTGGTGCATCCGATGTAGCCAGAAAAACAATAAACTCTTATTTGACGACCAAACAAAAACCTCCAAATGTACCAAGTGTGAACACATTGAAACGTATGAAGATGCAGACTGGAAAATTCTACAAGCAAAAAGATATGTAACCACCCAGTACATGCCTGGAAAATACTTGTTTAACAACCTCTCTGTTGAAGAAATTTTCCAAAAGTACCTCCGAGAACAAAGCCATATTGACTGGTCTTCTTGGCTCTTGCACGATTATATGATTGCTAAACTAAAACAAGATAAACCTACACAAGACAAACTCTTAGAAACAGCCAACCTAATCGTTGAAAAAATGAACTATGACGCAAAACCTTGGAACGCAATATTTGAAAAAATGAATAACCAACAAGACTTTGAACTATTCCATCAAATCCCCCAAATCATATACGAGTTTGCAGAGAAAAAATTTCTAGACGTTGTACAAAAAGAAGAACTACCCTTTATCATGAACGACTACGCAGCAACATTAAACAGTATATACAATTACAGTCGATGGAAAAACGACCGAATAACTTGCTGGATAACAAGTGAAATCATAAAACTATGCGACCTCGAAAGCTACGCTATGGAAGCTTACACAAAATGCTTCAACTGTGACCCAATCTTGGAAAACTTTTCAGACGACATACTTACAGATAAAAAACGTGAATTTGACCTCGAAGAAACCTACATCCAATGGGAACTAAACTTAGCTGACAGTTATCTAGCGGACCAGCAAGCCCTTGTAGCAGTTTGGTCGGCATACAACGCTCTAACAGCAAAACTTGGAATTCACGCAATATGGCCCCCAACAAACGTAATAAGCTTTGACATAACAACAGTTGCAAAAGTCGCTAAATTGGTCAATGACCCTGAACTATTTAGGTTCTACGACTTGGCAACCGACCTAAATTCAGTTGACGCAAAAAAAGCAGGTTATTATGCAGAATACTTTATCAAAAAAGTTCGTGAGCTCCTACCAAAAATAACCTCCCACAAACAAGAACAAACAAAAACAGCAACGGCATACATCGCATAACAGCTTTTCATATATTTGATGAAAGTCTACATGTGGAGAATGTCTGCTATTGATTTTTATTTGCGGTAATAATTTGCGTAAATTCAAATATATGCTTGACATTTAGTCATAGTTGTGATGTCATCTATAGGGATTTTATGCTGGGAGGACTGTACTGATGGAAAGCCACAACATGCGTGGGCATTTGCCTATTGATGAAAAAATGAACAAAACTAATTTGCGCAAAGCCTCAGTAGCCAGTACCACACTTATGGTGAAACTGTCAAAGGAGCAGAGCACGACTACGGGTATCCTGCGTAAAATCTGTAAAGTCCTTGATTATGACTTCGCTAATATAATGGAAGCAGACAAGAGCGATGAAACCAACATAGATGGAGAGGAAATCAATGTCAGACATTGAATCCAACCAAATAGAGTACAAGCGCGAATTAAATGACAAACTCGAACGCTCTGTTGTCGCGTTCCTTAATACGCCTAAAGGTGGTTTGCTGTATATTGGTGTTAGCGATGACGGCAAAGCCGTAGGCGTTTCCAATATTGATTTGGTTCAGAGGCAAATTGTTGACCGAATCAAAAACAATATCTCTCCATCTGTTCTTGGGTTATTTGACGTTGTGATCGAAAAAATTGACGGCGTTCCCGTTATCAAAGTTGTTGTTTCAAGCGGCATGGAAAAACCGTACTATATACGTAGTCAAGGCCGTTCGGAACGCGGTTGTTTTATTCGCATAGGCAACTCTGTCCAGCCTATGACAACACAGATGATTGACAACTTATACACCCGGCACCGCCCCGTTTCGCTTGGCAACATCCCTGCGCCGCGAAAAAATTTGACGTTTGAACAGTTGGAAATTTATTATCAGGCAAAAAAACTAAAGTTGAACGAGCAGTTCAAAACCTCGCTTGAATTGCTAACGCCCGATGGAAACGACAACTTTGTTGCTTACCTGCTTGCCGATGAAAACGGTGTTTCAATTAAGGTAGCAAAATATGCTGGAGTGAATAAGGTTGATCTCATTGAGAATTATGAATATGGGTATTGTTGCTTGATAAAGGCGACAAATCAGGTTCTTGACCGTCTTGACGTTGAAAATCGCATATTCACAAAAATCACGCCAAAAGAGCGGATTGAGAAGCAAATGATTGACCGTACTGCGCTTCGTGAGGCGGTGATTAATGCTATAGTTCATAACGATTACAGCAGTAACGCTACTCCTACTGTTGAGATTTTCTCTGATCGTATAACGATTACGTCATATGGTGGTTTGCCGGAAGACTTATCGCGTGAGAGTTTTTTTGAGTGTTGTTCAATGCCGCGAAATCGTGAGCTTATGCGTGTATTTCGTGATGTTGGTTTGGTGGAGCAGCTTGGTTCGGGCATGGGCAGGATTTTGAACGCATATGACAAGAGTGTTTTCAAGTTTGCAGGGGATTTTCTGATAGTGACTTTTCCGTTTGCTGCTGGTTTTGACGTTGCGATTAACACCAACAATGGCGTTAATGACGTTAAAAATGGCGTTAATGACGTTAAAAATGGCGTTAATGTTATTCTTAGTGCTTTTCGGGATAATCCTAGTATTACGATAAAGGGTTTGGCTAAACTCACAGGTATTTCAGCGCGTACAATAGACCGTGAGGTAGAATTGTTGAAATCGGAAGGTAAACTGAAACGTGTTGGCTCAGCGCGTTTTGGGCATTGGGAGGTTTGTAACTGATTAAGCTTTTGTAACTGATTAAGCTAATAATGTGTAAGTGTATATCTTGTTGCTCTTGAGCGTGAACATTGCTGGAAACTCTGCGAAGCTTTAGAGTGCGATTTTGATAATCTGTAGAACCTTTGAATTTTGGTTATTCTTTGGAAAAGTCAGAAAAAATGGTATGGTATTCAAAAAATTTGGTTATGACTGATAATTTTTAGTATTACTGATATTTTCTTCACTGGGGTCTTTTCTGCATTTCTAGTAATTCACTGGGTTTACTGTGCGGTTGTTTAGGTGAAATAGTCTGTGGGGACGTATTTTTAATTGAAATTGTTGTAGCGTTATCTATCATAGTAGTAGTCGTTGTTTTTGGTTCTGTTTTGAATAGGGTTTCAAGTGAAGGTATGTCTCTTTGCTTTACGCTTAAAGTGTTGGCGAGCCATGCACTGGTTTTCTGGGATTCCATATCTTTTACTGCTTGAGTTGTAAACTTTTCATCAGTCATCAAACGAGCAAAATGACTTTTTTCGTTTCCCATGATGTAGTGGGCCATATTTTTTGCCAATAGGGGGTTTTGTTTGCCTATTGTATCACGAACTTTAACCATGGTACAGCCATATGCTTTTTGTTCTTTTGCAGTCATATTTACTCCTGAAACTTGAGAGAACCGCTCGCCTAGAACATCCGAGGTTGCAGTGTAAAATTTTGTCTCTGCATGCAGATTAGCGTCTCGTATGTTCTGTTGTACACCTATTTTTTTGATACCTGCAAAAATTTTTGCGTTTGCTATTGCTCCTTTTTGTGTTACAGTGCCTACATTAAATGTGTCGATAGCAAATCTTGGGTAAGCATCTAAGGCTTCAAGATTTGGCGAGTACATCCCTTTTTGAATTGCAGTAACTGTTTCTTTGTTTATACCAACATCGTCACGAGCGTTTTGGTAAAAGGTCATACGCCCCTCTTTTGGGAGGCTACCTTGGTTTTGGGCTCGTTGCCAATTGCTAAAGGCTACTTCAGGTGGTAGAGATTGGAGATGACGCTTAACTTCCTGTCCAGCAGTTTTTGGGTTTCGGATATTTTCTGCCAGTTCAGGATAATTGCCTGCAACATCCTAAATTCCCAGGGTTTTGGGCACTACAATGTCTAGCTTTTTACAGATCTCTTTCTGTTCTCGGTTTGGCTCACAGACTATTATTTCGTTCTCGTAGACTTTACATTTGAGGTTTCTCATGGTGAGTAGCACTTCTTCTACTGAGAACTCGGTTCCCAGTGATTTTTTAAGGTGAGCAAAAACAATCAAAGACAAAAACTGCAAAAACAAAAACCCCCGCAAAGACTCCTCCCGATGCACCCGCAAAGGCAAAAACCCCACATCATCCTTAGCAAACCCAAACAACACCTCCGCCTGCTGCCGCAAATAATAAGTAGGCACCACATCCCCCAAAGCAAGCTCAAACGAAGAAACCAAAACCATAACCCCACACCGCAAAAACATATACCCCAAATCATCCCGCCCAACCTGCTCATCAGCAGTCTGCAAAATCAAACGCTTCATCTCCCGCCCCTTACGCTCAGGATCCAAAACCACATACGCAAACCCCACCCGGCCAAACAACTCAACTTTTTTCTGCAAAATAAACAACCCCCGCTTCCCATACACCACCCCATTAGCTGCCGATTCCAAGCCCCTCACTTCCTGCTCCACAAGCTCTTTATACAGAGAGGTAGACGCCGGCAGTCTAGTCAAAAAAGCAATACCTTTGTCATAGAGATCCAAAATATTGGGCTTAGAGAAAAACCCCGCATCCACACACAAAAAATAACTCTCCACCCCATACTGCTTTAGCTCCTCTGTGGTGTTGCAAAGAGAGGAAACATCGACAATATTGCCCGGCAGGACCCTAAAATAGAGGGGCAGCGATGTTTCTTTGTTGACGACTAGGAGGAAGCGGATTTGTTTGTCTATTTCTTCTCCGCTTCGGCCCCAGGCGGTGAGTGGGATGTGGGTTTGGGTGGGGAGGCTTGTGGTGTCTATGATTACTCCGTTTGGGGGGTGTTGGGGTTGTTGGGGGGTGTTGTTGTTGGTTTGGGTTGTTAGGTATTGTTTGAAAAATGTTTGGTGGAGGTGTTCGTTTCCTAGTTCGGTTAAAAATTCGCTTATTCTTTGTGAGGTGAGGTTGACTTGTTTGTGGTGGAGGTGGATGGCGTTGCCTTGGTGCCAGGTGTTGGCGTGTGTCATGGCGTTTGTTTGGCAGAGTCGGTAGGTTATGAGGGTGGTTAGGGTGGGGGTTTTTTCTTGGAAGGTGTTTTGGAGTGTTTTGTAGTGGGTTTGTATGAAGGTGTTTAGGAGGTAGGTGTCGCCGAAGTCTAGAATTAGTTTTTCGTTGTTTTTTGTTTGGTTTGTTTTGGTTGGTTTTTGGTATATGTGTTTTTCTTTGTCTATGACTGTGCCTAGGTATGTTTTTTGGTGTTTTACTTGTTTGGTTGTTTTGTCTCTGTAGGAGGTTAGTTGGTAGGCGTATTCTTTGTTGCCTCTTTTTTCGTATCTTATGAAGACCATGCGCGGCACCTGTGTGGTACTCATGTGAGTACCACAGGCATTTAACTGTTATGTTGTTTTAATGGGAAAAACCAATCACCTGTGATGTAGTGCCCAAGATTGCGGGAATTTAGGAACATACCCACTATACACATCCTCGCCTGATTTCTTATCTAACTCACTCATGAAAAACGCGCTTGCTTGGGGTGTTGCGGTTGGAAGAACATCACCCGACGAATTCTTGTAAAGGGCTGCGGTAAGGGTTGATCCTGCTCGGTTACTAAGGAAATCCTGCACAGACCCCTTTTGCATGTTCATAGAACGAGTAACAGTTAGACCCATACCACGCATACCACCCATGGAGCCTCTGCCAAATCTGCTCCCACCAACCAAGCCGCCTCCACCACCGCCAAGAAAACCAGTCACCGCCCCAGGCGCAGCACCAGATACAAAACCTTGACCTGCTTGCCCAAGCATCTCTGTTTTAGTGAGACCTTTCCCCGCTACGCTGCCAAGTCTACTTGCCATGCCTGCACCGCCGCCAAGAAGTGCTCCACCTGCCATACCCATGGCGGCGCCAGTTGCAGTGGTGACTGCTCCCCCCACTAGATTTGCCGCCGCCATCCCCAAAGCACCAAACTTACCAACAAAAATGGTGCTCATATAAGCCGCAGCAAACAACGTTATAATAGCTATCAAAATCTGGGTGAGGGGGTTAAGAGTTGTTGTTATGAGTATTTGGTAGCCAAACAAAAGAACAATAGAGGCCATGATGCTGGCAAACATAAACCCTATGAGGTCTTGTATCAAAGTATCAGCAAAGTGCTTTGTTAGGGGAATTAGGCGTAGAACCAGAAGTATGGGCAGGACAGCGACTAAAACACCTACAAAAAAGAGTCTAGTCACACCCATCACCAATGTCAGCATAAGTAGAGAAGCGACAAGCATTATCAAAATACCTGAAAAGAAAAAGCCCGTAAACGGATCGAGATTGGGTAAAGGGATTGTTCCTATACCGCCTGTGCCGTACCCTACGATGACATCTATAACGCTACCCGATGAGATCAAAAGCCCCGATCCACCGACACTGGGCCAGCCCACAAACAAATTGATAGTCCCCGCAACAGCATTATACACAGGTTGACAAGCAAATATGAGAATCAACGTAAAGACACTATTCATAATAATGTTTGATGCGGTACCCTCATTCATTATTCGAAAATTCTCAAGGACATAACATATGGCAGCTATGATTAGGACGACAGCAAACATTGCAAGCGCAATTGTTCGCATTATACCAAACACATACGTTATAGGCACTCCGAGTTGTTGCCCTAAAGTTCCCCCACTACTGCTTGGTGCAGATATCAAAGGAAGCTCTAAGAGGTAAGAGTAGATGCCTTCAGGCCCACCAATTATTATATTGAATAGTGTTGACATAATCACTGGCGTTGCAAGGTAAATAACAAGCATAGTAATAGTGAAAAACGCAATAAGAATACCTGCATCCACCCCAAGCAAGGCACGTTTAGACTTTAGCCTATAAGTTATGTTTTGGAATTTTTTACAGATTCGACTTTCACGCCAGAACGAAAACTTCAACTACTGCACCATAAAAAAAGAACTGGTCACTTTAAAAACCAACATTTAAACACAAATAGACCTTAGTCCTAATTATGTGGTCATTCGCGGATTAGGCGTACATATGACAAATGATGCAAAAATCAGGTGCTTAAAACACAAACACCTCAAGTGTACACCAATTAAACATCTGTCCCACCGACAAACACTAATTGTGACTAAGGTCTAATGTTAATAAAAACAATAGAGTTTTAACGAAAACAAAGCACAACATTGTTAGGAACTGGCATTAAATAATTTGATCGCATTCATGGTACAATTCATGGTTTTATCCGACAAAAATGCTCAAGTTATTTCGTGACAGATCCTTAGCAAGTGAAAGAACACATGAGAAAACCACGAATATACCTTGACATTTCCGTGCTTAGTTACCTTGATCAACAAGAGGCACCTGAAAAATGGTTATCACACACGAAGTATGGAAATTGTGAGTTTTCACCTGCAAGAAGGCTTTTTCCATAGGAAAAAAGGTAAAACCCAAGAAATAGCTGCTATTCTCAGGTCTGGCATTGAGGGGTACTTTTTTTGACTATACCCATTTTCGCCATATAATCATCAAAATATTTATGCGCCGCTTTTGCCTCGGCGATTTGTTCTTCGAGAGGGATTTGCCTATTCCGCCGAGAGTAATACTTTTTTACCTTTAATACATCTTCCATCGTAAAATCCTTGCTAACAACAGGCTCTTGCATTTAATCCTCATCTCCTTCAACTAAAAAAGTCGGAACACATATTTTAACCTCATGTTTATCTTCAAGCGCCGGGCGATTTATGTCAGCGTCCTTCCGATACGAAGAAACTTACAGTTCCATTTATCGTACTTTTCAAAAACGTTCGGTTAGTTTATTGTCTTGCTTTTATGAAATATATGATAAAGCTGGCAATTATTGCAATAATGATAAGGGTTATGAGGTACATTGTAACTTCGTTCAGGGGTATATCCCAGTGAGGTTTAGAGTAAGGCTGAATGGAAACGATGTTGTGGAAGGTTGTGTCCCAGATGTTTGTGGCTTCTACATAGAGTAGCGCTTCGTCTTGTGTGGTTAGAGCAGTTACTGTTTGGTCTTTTTGTAGGGCGATTTGTGTTTGTCCTTGAAAGCCTAAATTGTCTTCAAATACTGTGCTGTAGCCTTGGTAGTATTGGCTGAATTGTTCGTGTTCAGGGGACATTTGGATTTGTTCTTGTGGCATGGTTAGTTGTAGGGTTTTAAGCAGTTTAAGGTCAAGTTGGTTTTTTTGCAGAGTGTTCGGGTTTTCTGTGGGTAGATTAGTTATTAGATAAACGGTTATGTTGGATAGTCCCCCAAGTTCTACTGGTGCATCTAGGATTAACATGGTGTTTTGCGAGCTGTCGGATAGAGTTGTTACTTGGAGGTGTGAGTTGGGGTCAAAGTTTAGAGGCAGAGTGTAGGTGTTGTTGGTTTGAAAGTTTATTTGTACGGTTTTTTGCAGGGTGACTTTTTGTTGTTGCCCAGCGGCAATTATTTGGAGGTTGTAGTATAGGGGGCTTGTGCGTTTTAGGTTGGTGTTTAGGGTGCCTGTGCCTTTGAAGGTTTGGGGACCTGAGTCATAGAGGTCTTCAAACGCCATTTTTATGGCTATGGGGTCGGTGGTTTGTTCTTCAAGGTTTGAGCGTAAAATATCGGTGATAGTTGTATTTAGGGCGGATTCAAAGGTGGCTTCTATGCTAACGGTGTTGTCAGTAGTCCAGTTTTGTTGGGTGGGGTTCCATTTGTAGGCTGTGGCGCGTAGGGGTTTGTCAAAGTATTGGTGTTCGCAGGTAAAGTTGGCGTCAAAATATCTTGGGGTGCCAAATATGTTGGAGCCAAGGGTTAGGTTGTAGTAGAGGGCGGTTGTGAAGTTTTGGTTGGTGATTTCTTTAGCTGCTTTGGGGTCGAGTTGGTATTGGAGTTTTGCGTAACGTTGCTGTGCGGTGAAGTATTGGGGTGTGGGGTTGAGGGTTTGGAGGGTTTGGTTTTTACTTACGCTGGTGTTTTTGGCGAGTTGCTCTATGTCTTTGTTATGGCTATATAGAGCTGTGATGGTGTTGCCAAAGGGGGTAGTGGTTAGGGTTCCGTTGGGGGAGTTGATTTGGTCTAAGAGCTGATTTTGCAAATCCTCTTGATTTAAAGCCTGATTATCCAAGTTGGGGTTTATTGTGGGTGGAAAGGTGAGACTGGTCTGCCACTCAAACCACTCCTCATAATTCGATCCATCTGTTGCTGGGAGGGTTTTTGTCCAGTTGTAGGTGTGGTTGGTGTTTGTTTCCCAAAAAAACATCAAGGGCAATTCAGTGTTTGGGTAGCTTTTTCTATCCACATTTAGGACTGGGCGGTTGGTTTTTGTGGTTAGGCCTTGGGTTAGAAATTGGCTGTTTGCGGTTTGGTTAAGAAAACTAGCAACTGAAAGGTTTGGTAGGGTTTGTTGCATATTGTTGTTGTCGGGAAGTTTTTGTGCGTAGCCCGTCCATGTGTAATCATCGATTATAGCGCGTTGATTAAGCGTACAAGTTGGGCCATTACCGTCATAGCGTACAATTAGGGCAAAGGGTTTTTCATAACTACTTGAACCATTTCCAGTTGGAACAGTATAGCTAAGAGCTACGGTAAAGTAAGGATCATACGCAACCACCCTAACCGATAGCGTTGCCTCCGCTATCACATAACTTTCACTTCCAAAATCATCATTAGTAGGAGTAGTATTGGAACGATTGCCCCACACCTCAACAACAAAAAAATACAGCCCCGCCGATGCAGAGGACAAAACCTCAAAACTACCCCCACCCACCCCCTCCACCCCAAAAGTGCTGCTATTGCTAAACATGTTAAAGACGGAGCGGTCATAGTGGATTTCTATCTTTTCAAAATTAGCCTCACTTGTTAATTCTGTGCTATAGGTTAGCTCGAAGCGATCATTGGGATAAAAAGTGCCATCCTCATTTATAGAAACATAACCATACTTATCTAACAAAGGCTCAACACCCAAAAAAACATCCCCACCGCAGCCATCATCATTATTGGACTGCACATTTTGAGCCGCAAGACAAAACAAACTGGCAAACAACAAACCAACCCCTAATAATAAACACAAACAAGGCGTACAACCCCGCAAACGCTTTTTGTGCTTTGTTTTCTGAAGAGTTCGCCTACAAAAACTAGCTCCTACCATTTGTTCTCAAGCACCCATTTTTCTGGTTACATATAGTTACATAAAAGAGAGCCCAAGAGTTTTAAAAAGGGCAAAACGTTAAAGCTGCCTTACGGTGTTTGTGTTAAAACCGCAAGTTGTTTTATACTAATATGGAGAGTTGTTTTGCTTCTATGTCTATTTTTATTGAAGTAAGTGTGCCGGTGTTTTTGCAGTAGAGGATTATGCCTTGGTTTCCGACTAGGTAGGTGTCTTTTTTTTGTATAACGCCTGTTTGTCCGTGTATGATTAAGGCTCCGTTTTCTTGTTGTAGTCGGGTTGCTATTTTTGAGAATTGTTCGGGGTCAAGTTCTACTAGGGTTCCAGCTGCTCTCACTGCAATAGCTACTACCGCTGTGGTGCTCATAGGTATCGTGTTTTCCAATGAGATTTGTGCATTTAATGTTTGTGTTTGTTTTCTTTTAAGGTTAGGGAACCTTAATTGCTGATGTAGGATGGATTTAGTTAAAAGTGAGCAGTGGGTTGAAGTTAGGCCTTTTATTACTTCCAAGTTGGAGTCTGCAAGTTTTGCGTCTGTTTTAGATGCTCTGCATAATTTGGGTAGGCCGTTTAGGTTTTTTATTGTTGCCCCCCGAGAGGGCAGGGCGGGCGGTGAGCGGGCGTTGGTTCGATTTTTTCTCCAGTTTTCTGATGAGCAGACAAGGGTGCAGATGACAAATATCATACGAACCTTACTTGACGTAGAGGTTATAGGGGATGTTGATCCGCTAAAACCTCAATACCCCTTCTGCGTAGACTTGGAGCTAGCAAAAAATTATGCTCTGCCTATAGTGTTTAGTTGTCAACGACCCGAGGTGATGGTTAATCTTGTGGACCAATTAGTTGCATCTACAGCAGGGTTGGGGGTATGTGTAGAAGTGGTTGCCCAAGCCGATCCCAACGCAACATTGGGTATACAAAAATTTGTGTACAACAAACTCTATCACAAAACAGCCTCCTCGTCAGTGGTGGGTAGTGTTTTAGATCCCCTTGTTGATTTGATAGGAACCGGTGTTGGGCAAGCCCCCAAAACTGAGACCTCTACCTCTGTTAGGGGTGAACGGTCTGGACCGAATAGAGTGGATTCTTGGAGTCGCGAACTTGTAAAGCATGCAGAGCTAAAACTCGCAAGCAACCTCTTTACCTGCAAAATACTTATTTTTGGCACCTCATTGCAAGCTGTCCAAGCAATTAAAAAAGCCCTGCCAGCAGCCCCTACCAACAGATTAAAAACCTTCAAAACAACAAAAAAACCCAAACCCCCAACAGCCGCTCTTAGAGCACCCCCAAGATATGGGGTACACAATAATGTTCTCTGCCGACTATGGTGGGTTGTACCGTTAAGTATTTTGTTGCTTGCAGGGGGTTTTGGCTTTTTTAACCCCTTAAAACTTTTTGTTTCAGGGTTTAGTAGTGTGGATTTGGGGTTTCTGGGTTTTGTAGTGTTTTTTGCGGTTTGTTTATTTGTGGCATTTAGAAAGCGCCAACCAATTGTGCTTAGCACTCAAGAGTTAGCACAAATTATAGGATTGCCCACGGCGATAGCAAAACTCCCCATAGCGTTAGGTAAGGTGCCAGTTTCAAGAACCCAATTAGGCTTCGAACATACAACAAAAGAAAAAGAAGAACCAAAAAACGAAAAACAACCCTTTAACAAAGAAGAGAAAACAGAAGAGGAGATGGGTGAATTATGTCAAAAGACGTCCTTCCCAGTCAGCCGTCCCTTTCCCTATCCAGAAGATGAAAAACCCTTGCTTAGCTTTTAAAAGTCTCACAATTTCTATAGAGAAGAAAAATGCAGTTACTAATGTGGGCCCCGTTTGTTTTTACGTTAAGCGTTTTAACCTATGCCTCTATGTTTGATTTAAAGAAAAGAGAAGTGGCTAACTGGGTTTGGCTCCTTGCCTATCCCATAGGATCCATGATGACACTGGCAAAATTAGTATTTGGCTTGTTAGATGTACAGACTGTTTTGGTTTCTTTGGGGGTTTCGTTGTTTTTGGGGTTTGTTTTGCTTTGTTCGAACTTTTATGGAGGCGCAGATGTGAAAGCGATAGTCTTTATTGGTTTAACTGTTCCAACAATCCCCCCTACTTTTAATCCTGCATTAGGTCTTTCTGCATTACCAGTAGTTTTGATGGTATTTTGCATTTCAACCATCTTAAGCCTGATATGGCCCCTATCCATTTTTAGTCTAAATCTAAAAGATCTCCTTAAGAGAAAGCCTATGTTTGAAGGAATCCAACTCACTCTACGCCAAAAAATCTGGCTGCTCTTCACAGCAAGACGTATACCGTTAACTAAGTTGGGCGGGCTTAGATATTTTCCATCCGAAACAGTGGCAGTTCAAGAAGAAAGGGAAGGCAAACCGGCTAGAAAGTTGCTTTGTTTTGTAAAAGCCGAAACAAACCTGAAAAAATACACAGATAATCTAGAGGAACATAGCGAACTGTACCAAAACGGTGTACTTGCCTCGCCAACAATCCCCACCATGATATTCTTCACCCTCGCCCTTGCGATAGTCCTCTTTGCATATAACCCCTAAAGAGGGCAAATCAAATGGTGGTTGGATGTATTTGTGAGAAGCAACTTTATTCCATCGCAGATCAGCTCAAAAGTGCAGACACTGTCTGTAGTTTTGTTTGATCATTTATGAATTGCGCAAATTTTCGCATATTGTTGAGGTTACGAACAGAATAACCCTTTGTTGCTGGGAAATCCAGGTTATATCGTGCTCAAGATTTTCAACAAATTTAGTACCGTATTGGGGCATATATGCATCCCAACTACGGAACAAATCCGGACGCACCTCCCCATACGTACCCTGTCCTTTGTTCTTATGGGTCAATGTTTTGCGTCTCTGAAAATCCACAATGCTATCGGCACTGCAAGGCTCACGAATCGCATCCGCATCGTAGTAGTAGCGGGGCTGTTTAGAGAACATAACTGATAGGTCAAGACTTTCACTAAAAGCACCTGATTACAACAGTTTCAACCGTGAGTTCGAAGTCAAACACGACAATCACACCAATAGAAAACGTGAACCTTTAAAAAGAAACGTATGTGTTTAGCTCACGCGTTTTTATTAAAGAATCTTATGGCTGAATGTGTATATATAGCCCTGGTTGTTGAATAAAAACATCATAAAAAGTTAAATGCAAACGAGTTTTTCGCTGAGAGCTAAACACATACAAAGAAACAAACCATCGCCCACATACGATCCCCACCTCGCTGATACTTGTAGTTTTACGTTATTTCATGTTAATCCGTTTTAGTTAGCTCATGTGGATAGGTTTGAATCTTGGATTTTTAAAGCGGTTGTTAGGTTTAACTTTATAAGCCTCTTACTATAATACTTTAACGATATTCGAGTGTGTACACGAAAATTGATCACATCATATAGCCGAACATTGTCAGAACGAGAAGCCAAAGTACTATCCAGCCTAAGCTACAAAGACAAAACAATCTTTACAACAAACGACCTAAAAGAATACACCAACAACCCAAAAAACCTCCTCGACTGGCTAGTACGCAAAAAATGGATCCAAAAAATAAAAAAAGGCACCTACCTAATAGCCCCCCTAAACGCAGGCACAAACGGCACAGACAACTATACAATACACAGCTTTATCTTAGCCTCTGTTCTTGTTGAACCCTACTACATATCCTACGCAAGCGCACTTAACTACCACGGCCTAACAGACCAAACCCCCAACGCAACCTATGTAGCAACAACCAAACCCAAAAACTCCAAAACAATACTCAACACCAAAATCCGATTCGTCACCATCCCCCCACACAAAATATTTGGCACAGAACAAACAACAATTGAAAACAAAAAAATCAACATCTCCTCAAAAGAAAAAACCATAATCGACTGCCTAGACCACCCTGAGCACTGCGGCGGTATAGAAGAAGCCGCCAAAGCCCTATACTTTGCCAAAAACGATCTAGACCAAACCAAACTAGTTAGCTATGCCCAAAAAATCGGCAACAAAACCGTCCTAAAACGACTAGGCTACCTCGCAGAAAAATTAGACATGGAAAAAACACTCAAAACAATCTCAACTCTACCCCTTTCATCAGGTTACTCCTTGCTTGATTGTTCCCTCAAAAAAAGAGGCCCCATAGTAGAAAAATGGAAACTAGTCATAAATGTGATAATTGAACCTTCAAAGTGGATAACATGATAACACCCCAAGAACTACGAAAAATAGCCCGAGAAAAGAAACTACCCCTTGACCTAGTGGAGAAAGACTATGTCTTGGGCTGGCTACTCTATGGCATCTGTTCGAGCCGACTTTCTGACGCTTTAGCCTTCAAAGGTGGCACAGCTCTCTCCAAAGTTTATTTTCCCGGACAATGGCGACTCTCCGAAGACCTAGACTTCACCCTACTGGGAGAAAACATCTTAGAAGACCTTGCGCCAATTCTATCCAATGAGGTTCCAGACATTATAGTCAAAGAGAGTGATATCTCTGTAGTTCTTAGTAAGCCTCCTTTTTTGAGCTCAACGTATCTTCAGAGCCGCTTTCAGTATAACGGTCCAGTTTGTAAAAACACTGTCAAAATTGAAATTACCACCGAAAAATTTCTAGGAGAGGTGGTAGCGCAGGGGGTTCCAAACATGTTTGATTATCCTCCTTACGTGGCAAGGGTGTATTCGCTTGAGACGATTTTGGCAGAGAAATTACGGGCGTTAGTTGAACGGGGTAAGATTAAGGATTATTATGATGTTTGGCGGCTTTTGAAAACTAACCGATGTGACCGCGTTAAAGTTAGAGAATTGTTTCTGTGTAAGTGTGAGGCAAAAAATGTTGGGTTTGTTGGTGTTGATCAACTTTTTCCCAAAGATCTAGTTGAGCTTTTTGAGCCGCATTTGGAGGTAGGGCTTACTAGGTTAAGTTCTGAACCTTTACCATCTATAGAGGTCATGCTTACGGAAACAAAAACCGCTCTAACAACCCTACTGTCCAAATATTAACTCTAAAAAGAGGTAAATCAGACGGTTGGCTAATACTTGTGAGCTGGCTATTGAGGAAATGATACTGTTAGGAGCATCTTAAACCGCTCAACTGCATATACGGCATGAGGAACTCTCGCGGGCATAACAATAGCCTCCCCCCACATGGAGCAAATGCTCTTTTCCATCTATGGTGACTTTCCCCACACCATCCAAAACAAGCATCAAAGCAGCCCCCTCAGATGCATGTGAACTAATTTCTTCACCTTTCTCAAAAGCAAACAACGTCAAACTATGGCGACCATTTTGCGCAAGCGTTTTACTAACAACCTGACCAGTCTGATACGCCACCTCATCCGCTAAGGGTAACACCACCCCATGCTCAATATTTTTAATCAACTTACCCAAACAAATTTCCCCCATACAATTATTTTATCCATTTAACTTTGCCCTCTTCGTAAAAACCACGGCTACCAATTTCTTCAGCAGAAACGCCCACAGCAATAACACAAAACGGAACAACGTTATCCGACAGTTCAAACAAACTGTGAAACGCCCTCACCTTGTCCTCTTTAGGATATATGCCGCACCAGCAAGTGCCCAAACCCAACTCAGCAGCCTGCAAAAGTATATTTTGTGTTGCCGCCCCACAATCTTGAGGAAAAAAACCCTCCGACACACCGCTTTGCAAATTCAAATCCGCACACACAACTATCGCACAGCTCGCTGTTGCAAGCATTTGCGTATAGGGATGGATCTTGGTGATTGCCTCAAGCTTTTCTCGATTTTGTACCACAATAAACTCCCACGGACGGCTATTGCAGGCTGAGGGTGCCAACATTGCCGCTTCTAAGAACCTGTCCTCAATAAATTTTTAACTAGCGGTGTGCATAACATGTTGTGGTTAACTGTTTGAGATATGATAGTGATTTAACTGATAAAGAATGGAGTATAATTGAGTCAATATTTAC
>WQVG01000024.1 GCA_009781675.1 Candidatus Bathycorpusculum acetigenes
CTGCTTGTACAAATTGTAGAAATCCTGCTTGTACAAATTGTAGAAATCCTGCTTGTACAAATTGTAGAAATCCTGCTTGTACAAATTGTAGAAATCCTGCTTGTACAAATTGTAGAAATCCTGAGCAAGGATATCCTGCAATGTTACTTCGTCATATGTTCCACTGACGGTTGCGGTGATATCTAAGCTTCCTACGACGGGGGCTACTGTTACTTCGTTGATGTATGTAAGTGTATATGTATTTCCTTCAACTATTTTTGTTGTATCAATACTGACAACACCGTTAGTCTCTTTATAACCGGCGTCACCGCCATTCCATTCTACACTCGAGAATGTAGGGTCGGTATATCCTTCGGGGAGTGGAAGTAGTAAGTTTTCAGTGAATGTGTGCATTAATGGAGCACCGCCCAATGATCTTGTGGGTACGACAATATTTGCGGGCAGAGATGGCCAGCCTGGATAATTGTAGCGTTGTTCCGAGTTAGTAGGAGTTATAACAATCACACCAGCATACTTGTTACTAAGAGCGGGTATGTTTCGCCCATTTGTATCGAGCCATTTTTTCTCAACTATGATTCGAGTGGTAGCGGGAGGATTGATACCGTTGAACCAATAGTTGGCTTGGCCTCCGTTAGTTTGGACAATTCCATCGTCAGCGACACCTGATGTACCTTCATATGTTATAACACCGTTACCCGATTGATGTGTAAATGCTTCATATAGAACTGTTGTTATGTAATTCCAGTTTAAGTCATAAATGTCGACACTTACAACTTTATCTCCGATTTTCCATATGCCTGAGTTGTCGTCAAATATAGCAGTGGTTTCGAGATTATTACCACTTACCTGTCCACCCGGATTATTACCGGTGCGTCTACCAGTATGTGGATCAAGTGTAGTTTTTGCTGTGTTACCTGTTGCACCGTCGAGGATGTTGAAAACGAAAATGTAGTCCAAAACATTCGCGTTTCCCCCCGGTTTCATTGTCATAGATTTTGCATTATCACCTGGCGCCGCGTTTACTGTTAGCGGTAATGCCGCAAAAATTCCAGCAATAAGCATCAGCACCAATATTGTTGATATTATAGATTTTGCGTTATCGCGCATATTTTCACCTTTTTATATTTTGTTTCTGTCAGACATAGCCATAAATATAGATGAGCCACATCTTTAAGCAATGAGCGTTAGGTAAAGAGTATATTAGCCTTATCATGCTTCCTCTGGAAAGAAATGAATGGTGTGTGGATTTTGCGTGTTAATGTCCCAAGTTTTTGCTTTTAACTGCGTGCATTGCGTTAATTAAGCAAATTTACTTCAAGTATGATTCAATACAAATCAATCACTATTCCACTGTGCAAAGTTGTGTGTCGTGAAACAATATACCATATTGTTGTTTGCAACATACACAAATATACCACAAACCAAAGACCACAGAGACCACTCGTATACGCTACAAACAAGAATAGACAACAAACAACAAATCCTAACCAAAAACCCTAAACAAACAAATCCCCCAAAACCACACCTACCGAGAATACACATCTACACCCAAAACCTAGACAGGCCACTCAGGATACAAATACACCCAACCAACCGGCAACCTTCCGACGATGCCAAGGTACCTCTTACGGACGCATACCGTCTCGACAACAAGATTTCACAATTTAGCGCTAACGATCAAATAGTCAGAACCTTGCGGAACTACGGATATTGTTTTCGAAAAAATGGTTGATTTCTGGATTTTGCATAACCACCATACCTATACTGTTGCTATGCTTGCAAGAAATAACCGGCTCTGATTTTCGTTTAGGAACGACAAAACATTATTTTGATGCCCTCCCCATACCCAGTCTACTGTCTGGAGGAGATTGGTCTGCTTGGCGACAGCTATATTGAGATAGGGGGCGAGTTCAGCTATCTTTATAGTCGCTCTCAAGCTTAATGTTTTAGCATGTATTAGCAGATTGATGGAGTTGTAGATGTGAAGGTTACTGTTGCGGTTTTAAGTAAAGAAGGCAAAAGCGTTGTCGAGTCGGCATTAGATGTCCTTAGAAGCATTGATGTTGGACAACCCCTGCAGTTTGGGCTTGTGACACCAAAGAAGGGCAACTTTGACAAAAATCCTGCACTACTCAGTAAACAGCGCAGTGAGTCTTCTGCGGTGGCAGGGTTTACAACCACTCAGTCCAGAACCGCAGCGGGATATGATTTTTTGGCGTTAGATGATGCAACGGTACTGTTTGAGGGCAAAATCTATGCCCCAGCGCCCAAAACGGCCTTCCTTACACAAACCATCAAGAGTGCTCAGCAGTGTGAAGCCTCTCTGCAGGCGCTCCTTGAGAAAGCAGATGGCGCTTATGCGGCTTGGATACTAAAAAACGGCGAGATAGTCGCATGTAGAGATCCGATGGGCACACAACCGCTCTACTTTGGCGAGAACCGCGACATTATCGCCTATGCCACCAACCGAGCAACACTCTGGAAATTAGGTATTGAAGAAGTAAAGTCTTTTCCGCCAGGAACGCTTGGGTTTGCAGATAAAAATGGGTTTAGATTCAAACCAATCAAAACCCTAAGTTATGCTGAGCCAAAACAGGTAACCCTTGAGGAGGCCGCACAGACATTACAAACGCTCCTTGTCGAATCTGTTCGGCGCCGAGTGGAGGATCTAAAAGAGGTTGCCGTGGCGTTTTCGGGAGGGTTGGATAGCAGTGTCATAGCCTATTTAGCCGCCAAGCAGGGTAAACCGGTCAGTCTTCTCCATGTCAGTTTAGAAAACCAGCCGGAAACCGAGGAAGCCATCAAAGCCTCTGAAGCGCTGGATTTGCCCCTGCAGATGTATCTCTTCAAAGACTCTGATGTTGAGGCCGTTTTGCCCAGTGTGGTAGAGCTAATCGAGGAACCCGACCCCATAAAGGCCGCCATTGGGGTGTCTTTCTACTGGGTTGCAGAGCAGGCCATGCAAGCTAAGTTCCAAGCGGTGCTATCGGGGCAGGGGGCAGATGAATTGTTTGGCGGTTATCAGCGTTATGTCAATCAAGCCTGCAAAGACAGCAAAGAGAGTACCCGCAGAGCCATGTATCAAGATGTTATCACTATGCATCAGAACAATCTTGAGCGGGATCTAAAGATCATGGGTTTCTATGATGTAGAATTGAGGTGCCCTTTTGTTTCGTATGCCATTGCCGAGTTTGCGTTAGAGTTGCCGCTTGAATGCAAAATCGAGCCCAAAGCAGACACCCTGCGAAAACTGGTTCTGCGCAGAGCCGCCCAAAGCCTGGGGGTTCCAACAGTCATTGCAGATAAGCCCAAAAAGGCAGTGCAGTACTCCACAGGTATCAACGATGCCGTGAAGCGTATTGCCAAAAAAAGCGATAAAGCCGTTGGCGAATACATCAAAGAGCTGTTTGAGCGATCAAGAGCCCAGCAAACATAAAGGAGCTAGAGTAGATTCTGTTGAGGTTGGCTGTTTATAGCTCGAAGCGATTTATTATTATGGCGTTAAGCGTATACGGTCGCGGGGATATAGGGTGACTTCGCGGATGTTTTTTATGCCAGTTAGAATCATCGTCAATCGCTCTAGTCCAATTGCCCATCCTGCATGGGGCGGCATGCCGTAATCGAAGGCTTGGAGATGCATCTTGAAAGAGTCGGGATTTAGGCCTTTCTCTTTTAGGCGTTCAATGAGTTGGGTTTTGTCGCAGATGCGTGTGCCGCCTGAGGTTAATTCGATGTAACCATACATCAAATCAAAGCCTTCGCTAATCTGGGGGTTGTTGTCCTGGGGTTTTATGTAGAATGCTTTGGCGTGGGTGGGCCAGTCTGTTATGAAGTAGAAGCCGGGGTAGATTTTGCCCAAGACACGGAAGGCATCAGTGGTGATGTCTTCGCCCCAGGGGATGTCTACGCCTTGGGCTTTGAGGTCTTCGAGCACCTGTGTATAGGTTAAACGTCTAAGGGGTAATGTGGGAACTTCAAGGGTGTGGTCTAGGAGGGTGAGTTCGGTTTGGCATTTTTCTTTAACCACGCTGACGGTGTGATTTATGGTTTGTTCAAGTAGTTCCATGACGTTATCTGCGTTTGCGAATGCCATTTCAACATCAACTGATGTGAATTCGCTTAGATGTCTGCGGGTGTGGGATTCTTCGGCGCGGAAAAACGGTCCGACTTCGAAGACGTTTTCAAAGCTCAGGGTGAGTTCTTCTTTGTATAGCTGGGGGCTTTGTGCTAGGTATGCTTTCTGGCCGAAGTAGTCGATGCAGAACAGTTCGGCGCCGCCTTCTGTGGCTGAGGCGATGATGCGGGGGCTGTGTGCTTCCATGAAGTTTTTATCAAAGAGGAAGCTACGAATGGCTTGTAGGGCTACGTGTTGAATTTTAAATGCTGCTAGGCTTGATTCTAGTGTGAGGTCCAGTGGGCGGGCGTCGAGGCGGGCTTCTATGTTGGCGGGTGTTTTGCCGGTGATGTCGATGGGGAGTTGTTCGGTGGCGGTGCTAAAAATTTTGATGTCTGAGGGAACGACTTCGACGCCTCGTTTGGTCATGTTTGTTTTTTTAACAGTGCCCTTAATACCTAGGCTGAAGCGTTTTTGGAGGGCGTCAGATTTTGTTAAAACTTCAGGTGAAACGCGTTTTTTGGGTATGGTTACTTGGACGGTGCCTTCGCGGTCTTGGAGGATGATAAAGCGAAGGCCGCCTAGGTCGCGTACTTCTTGGACCCAACCAAAAAGGGTTACTTCGTTGCCGTCTAGGTCGGGTGTCACTTGTGAGGTATACTGAGTTCTAACCCAGTCATCGATAGAGTCCAAGTTCATATGGTTGCAACCTAATCTGCGATTTCTACACGCAGAGACATCTTGCGTGTTTTATTGGCGATTTCCTTGAGGGCTTTGAGGTCCATAGGCAATTGTTGCCCACGTTTACGCCGTAGAATAACCCTAGTTTCAGTGGTTCCGTCGGGGAGCCAAATTGTGTTTATGGTCAGGATGCTGAAGGGCACAAAGAGGTCTTCGAGGAACTTGCGGTCATCAACGCCGTATTCGAGTACCCGGACGTTTTTGTTGGTTTCATCACTTATGGTTTTGACTATTTTGCCGCCGTAACCTAAAAGTTTGGGGACATCGCCGTGTCCAACGAGGATGGCTAACGTTTTTTCAACGTCAACTGCTTTGTAGAAGCATACGTTTTGCAGGGAAGGGTACTTCTCTTCGAGGCTGAGAAGTAAACGGGTGATTTTGAGATCTAAATCGCTGATCTCGCCAGCTTTCACTTTTGATGAACACTTCTGGCATAGTATGCCGCTTTTTAGGCAGAAACTGCATAGTTCGGTTTTCATTGCGAGTCGGTTTCCTGCAAAGAAGGAATTCTGCTTAATCGTGACTTAACGCATCAACGTTATCTCGATGGTGCTTACGTTTGTAGTGGCGCTACCCTGAAATCCTTCATCGTGATCTTGGGGCTGGAACTGGTCTGTGCCGATGCCGATTTTTTTGATTTTGACCTCGGGCAAGAACCTGTGCCTTACCACTTCAGCAACGTCGATTGCTCTGCTTATGCTTCTACCGCGTGCTTTAATGCTGACTTCTTTTGCGCCGCCATGGAAAAATGTGATGCATGCAAGAACATAGTTCATCGTAGGCTTTTTCCCAATTAAGACTGCATTGATGTTTTCTGTCACTTCCGCTTCACTCCTAGTTTACTTTTAAATGGGTTCATAGCTTTTTTTTGACATAAATAGGTTGTGGTAAGCGTACCAGGGTTCTTGCGGAATCGCCAAGCCGGCCCAGTAATGGACAGACAGCGGACAGTTTTGGGAGATATATAAGTGGTTTCTAAGTAGAGAAACATCAGATTCTTAAGCAACTTACGATTGTAAAGGTTTAGTTTAACAAACTACACAAGTGATCAGATTGGAGCCATTAACTAAACGTTCAATTCAGCTCTTAAAAATGCTCTACAAAAAAGGAAAAGCCACAAACACCTATACACTAAGAGTCAAACAAGATGAACTCGCATCTCAACTCGACATAAGCCGCCAGGCTCTAAATGTGCATCTGCACAAACTCAAAAACCACGGCTACATCCGTACAGGCAGAGGATTTATAGATGTCACAGAAAAAGGCCTCAGCGCACTAGGCATATCCACCACACCAGCCTTCATACTGATCAAAGTTTCTCCGTTTAAACGCATACACGTCTATGAGGAACTCCGGGAACTCCAAGTTTCTCGGGCATTTCGAATCGCAGGTGAGGTTGACGGCTTAATTATTGTGGAACGAGAGAACCTTGATGAAGTTCTAAAGAAACTCTACGCCATAGACGGTATAGAAGACACCCGCTCATATGTCACCATTGAAGTAATCAAGTAGTAGCTTAAAAGATCTCCCAAAAGGTATATTTGAGGCGTAACCATCAAAGAGTTACCCAAAACAGAAGGTTAACAATAAAATGCCGATATTAGACCCAGTGAAGAAAACCATCGCGCAGAAACATCGGCTCTACATGAAAATCTGCCGAGACTGCGGCTCCCGCAATGCGGAAACAGCGCTTAAGTGCAGAAAATGCAAGGGCAAAAACCTGCGCTGGAAGAAACGAGAAATCGTAAAGTAACAACAGTTACTTTTCTTTGTCTGTTCATTCACTTTTTCTTAATGTATTAATTATTATTGTGTCTTGTAAGATTAAGCATTAAAAATTTTGGTCTCCCGAGTCAGTATGAATCCTGTGACAATCATTTAAAGAAGATTGGAAACACTGTTGCTGGATAACGGGGATACATAGCTGTTTTGTCTGTTAATCAGGTGGTTCTTCAGTATTTTCAAGGTCTCCACGTGTATCTTGGCTGTTTTCAAAATCTCCATGTGCATCTTGACTGTTTTCAAAACCAGTGCTTTCAGAGAGTTGTGCTATATCTGTATAATTTTCGGTTGTAAAGTTAGTATTTTCCATAATTTGGGATTCGAGTTCGTCGGCTACAGGCAACAATTGAGGTTTTCTGTGTCTTAATTTAATAAATGTCACAAACATAGTTGTTAGCGCAACTGCCGAAGTGATGATTACGGCAACAAAGTAGAGGGGTAGAACAACTATACCCTGGGAATCGCTAGATGCGCCATTGTTCTGATGGTTGCCGGCCCAGCTTGCCTGAAGTTTGATTGGCCCCACAGCAGGCGGTGTCCAGTTATAGTTAAATCTGCCGTCTTGCTGGGTAGGTACAGTGGCAATTGTCATCCAGCCGCCGCTAGTCTGTGCGCGTATGGTGACATTTTCATCTGCGGTTATCGGCAGAATCTGTCCACTTATAGAGATCTCGGTGTTTTGTATCATTAATGCAGAGGAAACCTTTAGGGTAACCACACTGGGGTCAAGTTCTCGAATAGATACCGATGCTTGTCCGATGGATGTCTGTTCTATGTAATCAAGAGGTATCACTTGAACAGTGATGTTTTGGTAATCCGAGGGGCATTCGCCGACGCGCCAGCCTCTTCTCCAAGCGCTGCCGGTACATTCCGCAATATAGTAGGGAACATTTTGGTAGGTAATATAGAACACTTCGTCTCGTACATCACTAGGGGAGTTGCCCAAGTCCACTCCAAGCTGCATATGTGACTTCTCCTCATAGAATAGCAGAACTGTATGGATGCCGCCTGCCTCTAGAATCGAAGCGGCTATATAGACAAAGAGATCACAATCCCCTTTGCCGATGACCAATGTTTCCACGGGGTATCTGCTTGGAATGGTTTCTTCATAGGTAATTTGGTGAACAAGGGTCAGAACACCGTTGGTAAAGTCTTCAGTGTTGTCGTAGAGTTGCCAGAGCGTATCAGCGACAGGTTTGAACACATTGGGTGTGACGAATTTGGAGAACGCATTGGTGGAGAATACAGAGTGACTCTTCATCGTATAGTACTGGTAGATATTTTGAGGTATAGTTAGGTTGAGTTCATATGTTTGATCACCATCGGGACAGTTAAATAACAAAAAAGATGACGTATAATCCTGCACCGCCTGCCCCTGTATACCACTAATAGGCATCAGCGATAAAACCGTCGTCAACACTACCAGCAGACATACCAGTCTAAGCACTGTTTTCTCCATTATGTACTACCCCACATTCTCCTTCCAGTGATTTCAATTACTTAAATGGCTATTCCCAAAACTATTCCCAAAGTCTCCACGCTGATTGCAGGCTATTTCGG
The DNA here is from genome assembly GCA_009781675.1 of Candidatus Bathycorpusculum acetigenes. Taxonomy (GTDB): domain Archaea; phylum Thermoproteota; class Bathyarchaeia; order Bathyarchaeales; family Bathycorpusculaceae; genus Bathycorpusculum; species Bathycorpusculum acetigenes. The sequence goes on from WQVG01000024.1 coordinate 8,198, forward strand.
GGTTTTATTTATCAGCTGGGTCAGTTGCTCTATAGCCCTTTGGAGCAACATATCAGGTTTATGCTCTTGTGCAACGGTTATGGTTAGATGGAGTTCTACGCGTGGTACATTACCGGGGGGTAATTGCAGGGGATGGGATTTCACATAAACCCCCGCATTATCAGTCATCACTATATCGATTAGAGGCGCTAGTTGGGCTTCAGCAATACCATCCACAAAAAGGCTTCGTTCGCAAAAAACGCATGATCCTGCCGCCTGTTTGATGAGCGGGGCTATGGTTTGGGTAAAGATTGCCATCATTTCTAATGGGACACCGGGCAGGGCAAACAGAGTTGAGACGCCAATTTGAGCTTTTAGGGCAGGCGCAGAACCAATAGGGTTAGTTATGGGCTGGGTATTTTCGGGAAAAATTGCCATCTTTGTCCTTGGCAGGGTCATTTCCACCTCCTTGCCAAGTCCGCTTTTTTTGGCATATTCAGTGCATTTCGTCTTAACCCACTCAAGGGCTTCAGGGTTTATTTTGAGTGGTTGGTCTAGGGCTTTGGCGATGCCTTGGAAGGTTTTATCATCAAATGTAGGTCCCAAGCCACCGGTGGTGACTATGAAGTGGGGTTTACGGGCCGATGTTTCATGGAGACAGGCGGCGATTTCTTCAACTATATCTTGGATAACAGTAATCCGTCGTACATTGGCGCCTAAAGCGGTAGCCTGTAGGGCTAACCAATGCGCGTTGGTATTCTCTATCTTGCCGATGAGCAATTCATTGCCTATGCAGATAAATTCTATATCAACCATCATAGATATGACCCTATGAATCAATAGTTAAGTGAGGGATTTAATTGATTTGCTTGTGATACATGGCCTTTAATGGTGCGGTTCATCTTCAAACGTAAATACGGATAGATCCTAGGCGACTAAAATACGTTCATGCCGAGCCTATGCGGGGTTTATCAAATTATGAGAATGTGTTGTAGAGTCAAGACTATATTGGCGTTGGATTTGCCTTTCGGATGAGCTCTATTTTTTGCTGAGGTACCATTTGAGGTATTCTTTGCGGCGGGCTTGCTTGACTTCATCTTCGGTTTCGTAGTCAGGACGGTTTTTGTCATGGAGGTCGTTTAGTTCCTGGCCAGTGCAGGATAAACCGCAACTTTTACAGACGTAGTTCTTGGTCAAGGAGATGTAGTGCATTTCTCCGCCGCATTCAGGACAATAATTAACCATCTTTTTGATGCCCCTTCTCGGTTTTGTACTAAATTACAGGCGGAAAATATTAGTCTTCGCATGCAACTCGGGAATTTTGTCATAAAAAGAGTATTGTTAGACGTGACTGTACATTTTGTCGCTGCTGTACTGTCCTGTTTCCATTTCTTCTTCGATTTCGCGGAGCAAAAGGATGCGTTTGAATGTTGCGGGGTGTGTTGAGAAGAGGTTGTGCATTTGTGCGGCGGCTGTTTTGGCTTCTTTTTCCATTGCTAGTTCTAACTCGCGTTCATCTAGTACGCCGTCGTGATTGAGGTCGTATTGGTCTTTTTTGTTCATTATATATGAGAAGGATTGTTTTGCCATATCGGGGTCTTCGATGTAGAAGGCGCGAGCACTTTCAACTGATTTTGGTGGTGCTATAGATAGGCCGTAGGTGATTTTTGATAGTGCACTTTGGAGATTTCGGGGTGAGCCTGTTAGGTATGCAGAGAAAGCGTCGGCATAGTGTTCTCGCAGCCGGCTTAGGCGCATGACAATAAGGAAGGTGATTATGTAGACGACATATGAGACGACCCCTATGACCAGTAAGATGGCGCCAGAGTTGTCTTTGTTGTTGCTTCTGCGTCTATTTCCGCCGCTGAGTACGCCTGCAAACAGGGTTACTTGTGCAATGTAGTATGTGATTAGGGGCAGGGCTGAGAGAACGGTCATGACTATGTAGTCTTTATGTTTGATGTGTCCCAGTTCGTGGGCTATGACTCCTCGGATTTCGCCTTCGTTTAGTTGCTTTAACAATCCTTCGTGAACGGCTAGGGTTGCGCCTGCGGTGCTTCTGCCAAAGGTAAAAGCGTTGGGGGTGTTGCTGGGTACGGTTGCTAGTTTGGGTAGGGGTATGCCGGTTTTGTCAGATAGTTCCTTAACTGTTTTTTCCAGCCAGGGATTTTCGCCGGGTTTTAGGTAATGAAGACGTGTGGTTGCAACAACGATGGCAGGACCGATTGCGTATTGAAACAAAATAAAAAGAGCCGAGCCGCCTATGGCGATAAACAGTCCCATATACAGGTCCATACCCAAGAAATAGATAATGCCAATCAGTAAAAGACCAAAAATGAAAGCAGACAGGAAGATAGATACTGCCATCGCAGATTTGAGCTGGGACAGATTAGCCAAAGATATTCCTCTATTCAAGTTTGAAAGTAACAGACTAAGGAATAAGTCTTTCCCAAAAGTCAAGATAAAAGAAGGAGATTTCTAAAAGAAGAGATTAGATGGGGTAGGCTCCGCAGATTTTGCAGAACTGGATTTTAGTTTTGAGATGGCTGTGGCATTTGGGACATTCGACAGCGCCTTCGACTTTGGGGTATACGTCTTTTGGTTTGCCGAATTTCTTGCGGAAAACCTCGTAGTAGAGCAGTTGTTCTATGTCTTGGATTTCTACGTCGTCTTCGGCTTTTATGGCGGCTTTCTTTTCGTTGAATTCTTTTTCTTCGATGATATCGTTGAAGTAGGTGCGCAGTACTTCGGTTCCGGTTCCTGCTTCAAGCGGTGCTTTGGGTCTCCAGATGATGTCATGGGGAAGAACGTCTTCGTATGCTTTACGCAAAATCCATTTACCGTATTTGACACCGTTGTTAAAATTAATCTTGTATTTAATCGGGAGTTGTTTTGCCCAGGTCATGAATTCTGGGTCTTGGTAGGGTGCTTTGATTTCCATACCAAGAGAGGCGGCCATCGGAAAGGAAGCAAAGCCCATCTCGGCCCACATTTCTTGCTGTTTTATGGCGAACTGTTCTTCGGTTAGGTGGAACTGCCAGGGGTATCCAAATAATTCGTCTAGAGCATCGCCGGTGTAGACGGTTTTGATACCTTGAGCTTTGAGTAGGGTCAAGCCGATATAGACAGGCAGGCTGTTTCTGATTTCCATAGGGTCGAATTTTTTGAGGGCTTCGACGCCTTGGGGGTAGAATTTAAAGACGTCGTCTTTGTCGAACTGGTAGGTTTCGTGGTTTAGATGCAGGAGTTCAACCATTTTTTTGACGTACTCAGCGTCTTTGGGTTGACCATGTTTGAAGGCTAGGGTGAGGCAGGGGATATCGGGTTTGTATTTAACTGCCTCATAGGCCATGATTTGGGTGTCGGTTCCAGCGGAGAAAAGAAAGCCCTCAGCAAGATTTTGCTTAACGACTTTGTTTACAAGAGTTTTGACTGCCGGCAGGAGCGCGTTCACTTCAGACTCATTAAAGCTCATCTTGTTTACCACTCAATGTAACAGGCTTTGTCATCTGCCGTACATATAAAGTTAACTTTAAGTTAACTAATATGATAAAAGACGCCCCAACATAAACAACCCCACAAAAAAGCACCAAAAACACAACAAGACACCGCACAAATAACCACCCTAAATACCCAATGTCATCAAACCAAAAAAGACGCTTACAATCAGGTTTGAAATTGTATGGGGAGCTGGGTTGCATTGACAGGGTTTTTGGTGGCAGTCGTTGCAGCAGTCGGGGTGGGTTTGTTGGGTGTTTTGGTAGAGTATAGTTATGTGGGTACCTGCTTGGAGATTGAGGTGGCAGTTCTACGCCTTGTTGTTTAGCAATAGAATAGAAGGGATTCACTTCGGCCCACGAAAACTAATTGATAAGACGGCAGTCAAATATTCTATCATGATAACATGCCTAAATACCCCAATAAAAACCGACATAACCAGACAGATATGTGACAGTAAACTTAAAAACCAACAAAACAGCACCACTACACAAAGGTTTGAGCATTGAAAGTCAGCATACTTCACATGGAAATCCGCAACGACCTCCAAGATAATCTAACCGCGGCCAAAACAGCAGTCCTCAGAGCCGCCAAAAGCAACCCCGTTCTTATCGCACTGCCTGAATATTTTACTGTGCCTTGTTGTATGGCGCAATTTAGTGATGCCCCCAAAATTAGCAGAGAAACTTGCAGCCCAACCCTTGACTTTCTCCAAAGGGTCTCCATAGAAATCGGTGACATCTATCTCTTGGGGGGTTCAGTTCTACAAGAAGACGGGGGTAAATACTACAACACCAGTACGCTTTGGCAAAACGGTATCATGCTGGCTAAGTATAAAAAAATTAACCCCATACAAATTGAAGTTGAAGCGGGCGTATCTCAAGGCAATACCCCGATGGTTTTAGACACACAACTGGGCAGATTAGGCATGATTGTCTGTGCAGATAGCTTTGACCCCAACCTTGTCAGAAGGGTAGCAGAATTAGGCGCAGAAATTGTCACACTCCCCGTAGCTGCCATGGGCAACCACCCTGTTGTTAAGGGTCACCCCCTAACCGAAGCCATCGCACGAGACTATGGCATGTTTATCCTCAAAATAGGCAACGTCAGCTCCAACATGCGGGGCGGCAGAAGCGCCATCGTCGCACCCTGGGGCATACTAGGCGAGGTTACCGACGCACCAGAAGACAGCATCCTAACAGCAGATTTAGATATGGAACAACTAAAAGTCTACCGCCAGAAACTCAACAAGTCTAATGCACCAGATTGTTAGTTGGCTAAGAGTTAAAGGAAGAAGAACAACCATATCAACAACAAAACAACAGCAATCACATACGTATAATTCTCTTCGGGTAAAAGATTTTCAGGGAAGGGTCTTTCGGGCATGGGGTAGTCGTATTCTGTGCCTGTGTAGGCGCCATATCCAAATCTATCACCTACTTTTGTCAGCTCTACATGACACAGCACTTCGTTACTAAATAAAGTGGGTGTAATCATGAGATCCTCGTTTTCTTGGCAGGTTATACAGAGCACTCGAGTTGCATCAATGTAGAGTGTTTGAGCGCTTCTAAGAGCCGCAAGCACTTGAGCATGGTTTTCCTCAAAACCAATCCTTAATGGGCCTGCACCTATCACAATATAGGCTCTATTTTTGTAGCTGTAACTGTTGAAACTCCCTCCTCCAGTGCAGAAATTGTCACCGATTATTTTGTTGGCATCAAATATGGTGCCATCTTTGAAGTAAACAACATTTCCACCAGATCCGTTAATTGGGGAACTCTTAGCCGTAGATCCTAGAATCACTCGAGGCGATTTAAAGAACGCTATGCTGAAGGTTATGTTGGCAATTGAGCCCTGTTCGGAGTAGAGATGAAACATATAGAATTCCATTTTGCCATCTGCATGCTCGAGATTAACCTCTGAAGTTAAAGAGATATTTGCCATTATGTGAATCTTGGCCCCATTCCATGAAAATGAGCCGTTGCTATCGGTGTAGTTTAGATCAGCATAAGCATAGGTTATGTTGACACTTGACCCTAGCGGGGTTTGGGTTGAGACGTATTCAGCGCTTGTACTCAAAGGGTCATCATCTATAGAGGGGGGCAAACAGTTTTCTTGTGTTGCAGACGAGTTTGTTGCAGGGCAGGCATTGTCTGTTTTTGCGCTGACCAGATGTATAGGCGTAATAACGGCTAGCCCAATTATAATAACAAGCATAATGAAAGAAGTTACTTTCTGTTCAATTTTCATTGATGCTTTACCGCTTATTAGTTCCCTAAGAGGTATATATAATTCACCAAAACGATCGGTATAGTCTTTGGGATCAACAAGCGATTTTGCTTGGAGAAGAATAACTTCAAAGACAAAGGGTAAATCAAGTAAAGTTTGAGTGTGATGATTAGTAGATTTTTGCCCAGTTGTCTATGATTTTTTGCATTTTGGTGAATTTGTAGCTGTCTATCCATTCGCGGAAGCTACTGTTGTGGACGGCGAACCGTGCGATTTGGCGTGCGTTTTCAGAGTCATGGACCAAGAGCAGGGTTGCGGTTAGGTTGTGTCGGGAGATGTAGGCGACTGTTTTTAGGAGGGCTTCGAGTTTTTCATCGGTGGGCATCTCTGCGCTGAGTTCAACTACCACGGGTTTTTTGAGAGTGGCTGTAAAGTCGCGCACGATGGTGTCGACCCAGTAGTTAGTAAGGTAGTCTCGTGAGGAGAGGGGTACATGGAAGTAATCTACCAGCTCGGCGAGGGCATCAAAGTCTATGCCAAAGCGTTCCTTGGCCAGCACTGGATCGGGAAACATTTCAACAGCAAAGGTGCCTTTGGTGTGAGTTTTAGCCTCTGCTAGAAAATTGGTTATCGTTTGGGCCCGCCAGGTGATCCAGTCTAGACCACTTTTTTGGTGTTGTTCGGTACATCGTGGACAGGTACAAAAATCCTGATCAGCAAAATGATAGAGATTAAGAGTAATACCCAATATGTCCTGTTTTGATAGGTCATCTAGGTATTGGTAGACTTTAGCGCGATAGTCTGGGTGTGTTGGGCAGATGTAATCAAAGGGCAGGTTGTTTCTTCGGTTGCGTCGCAATGCCGCGCCGTATTGGGAGGTCTGAACAATTGAGGGATCGTCGCGGATGGCTTTTGCATCACAAAAGACAGTGACGTCGTTTTGCATGCCCACAGCCGCTGGAAAAGCCTGTCCGTCAGCCCATTTAGAATAGTAAACATGGAGATCATAGCCCTCGACATGTTCAGGTTTGTATGTAACTAGCCCTATCTGCATGCCCAAATACCTACTCATAACAGATATATTCTTGGCGCTTATTTAATTGTTGATTCGCATGGGCAAACAAACATCACCCCTAACCATTGACCTGACCAAATGTCCACCTTGTACGGGGCAAATCTGTATAGGCATCTGTCCGCAAGGTGCATTAGAGGAGGGCAAGAACCGCAAACCCCAAGTTATTGCTGTAGTGCAATGTACACAGTGTGGGATTTGTGTGAATTTGTGCCCAAATAAAGCCATCAGCCTAAATTCTGTCAAGCCCTAAATGCTAATGGGGGATGGCTGTTTGGAAGAATTTAGCCTTGCTGAGAATACCCGGCTTATCATTAAAGAAAATGTGTTAGCGGTAATTTGTGATAATGGCTTAAAAACGGTTGGTTCAGCCATATTTAATGGTGGGTGCAAGCAGGTTAAGGCGGTTCTCAATATAGGGGTTCCTGAGGGGTATAGTGATCTTTTTTTGCATCTTGATCCCCTGCAGCTTATAACTTCTTCTGCGGCAATTGTAGGCATCACTAAAGATTATCTAGCGATGGTTACAGCCGCGAAGATTAGAAACTATAGTCTGGTTTGTAAAAAAACAGACGATTACACCATTTATGTTGCTGCCACTGCAGGCTGTTCACATGGTGAATCCAGCGGTGAAGACATGGCGGTAGAAGAAATCGTGGGAACCATAAACATCATTGTCTTTATCGATGGCAACCCAGCTGAGAGTTGTATGGTTGCGGCTCTTATAACCGCAACCGAAGCCAAATCCGCTGCACTCCGGGACTTTGATGTACGCAGCCGCTACACCGGGGACTCCGCCACAGGCTCTATAACTGATGCGGTCACCGTTGCCGCCACAGGCAGAGGCAAAGAAGTAGTTCTAGGCGGTCCGGCATCAAAGTTAGGCAAACTTGTGGGATATTGCGCTCGAAAAGCAGTCACTGAGGCGCTGTTAAAACAGGAACCCATTTGGGCAAACCGAACCGTGTTTGATAGATTAAAAGAAAGACATCTCCCCATTGAAAAACTGGCCGCGGAAGTATCCAAAATAGAAGACCTAGCGCTAACCACTGAAGAACTGACCCAAATTCTAAAACACAACCCCCAAACACTGGCCACCCTTTTAGCTGCAACAAAAATGGATGACGACTATAACAAAAACTTACTGCCCACCGACTTTAAGGACTGGAACGCCGCAACCCAAACCCCCAACAAAACAACAGCTCAAGAGACAAACTATGATGCCGTTAACCTACCGCCCTTTATAAAAACAGCATTAATCAAAATCATCAAAGCGCAACAACACAAACAAGTTGGCAAGTAACTCCAGTCAACAGTTTAAACTACCAGAGTTTTTAGCCCTTTTTATACACTACAGGCTGGTCTTCTTGGGTCTTTTTTAGTTCAACCGTTACCCCATGAGTGTGATGCGACTGGATAAAATGGTGGCAGTCACAAGTTTAGGTTTTATGTTTTAGTTTTGTCAAGAGTAGAAATATAATAGATTGAATAGGTGGCTAACTATATGAGGTTTTATATTGAAAGAGACGAAATACTTTCACGGAATCTGGTTTTAATGCTAGATAGACATGGCTTACACGTCAGCATAGCAATAACCTACAATTAAGGCATCACACCTTTAACTTATCTGTCGTATCGTGGGTACTTCAAAAAATGTAGAGGACGACTAATGTCGTCCTCTATGGGTTTCATGTGGATTAATTACCAGAGATCGACGGTTGTGGTTTTGTTTGCTTCGACTTCGACATATAGTAGTTTGGTGCCTTTTGGTCCCACTACTTCGACGGTGTATTGGCCGTGTTCGAGGTTGTCAAATGTGACAGAGCCGATGATGGATGTGGTGCCGCTGGTCATGGTCATGGTTTTGGAGGCTGCGATGTTGTTGTCTTTGTTGATTACATTGACTGTGTATGTGTCGCCTATGTTTACGCCGTTGTTGTTGGCATAGCCTGTGAGGCCTTCAAGGTGTATGTAGACATAGACTTTCTTTGAGCAGTCGACCCAACTTGCTTTAAAGGTGTAGGAGTGGCCGTCGAAAGAGAATTGTTGTTGGCCTGGAGAGTGGGTCCAGATGTTGTTTATGTTGTAGTTTTTGTCGTTTTTGTTCTTTGCCGCTAGGATGGTGTTTGAGATTGATAGTTTAGCACCGGTTGCTGTGAGTGCATCGTCTAGGGTTATGGTGTATTCTTTGGTTATGGGATTATAGTTTATTGTGTAGCCGCCGACTAGGTTTAGTTTGTCGCCCTGTACGAGGTCAAAGTGTTGGCTGGTACCGGTGGTAAATTCGTTGAATTGGAACCAGGTGTTGGCATCAACTTTTATGCCTAGGTTGTGGGCATATTTTGTGTGGTCGTATTTCCCTTTTGCATCGGGTATGGCTTCGTTATGATAGCCGCCTGTTATGGAGTCTTTGATGTTGACTTTGGTGCCGGCTTTTGCGTTTATGGTGAGGCTGCCAGTGGTTATTTCTTGTTCTTTGTTGTCAAATGCTGGGTATGATGCTTTGGATCCAAAGAGCACAACGATCTGGCGTTGTTGATCAATGGGGTGGTAGTTTTGGTCATTGCCTACTACAAAGATAGCGCCGCTGACATATTGTTCAACTATAGGTGCCGCAAGTTTGGTGTTGTAGAGGTTGGTGTATTTTGCTGGGTTGGATAGTATGTCATCGACCATGGAGCTGTAGGTGGCATACCAGGCAGTGCCTTCGATTTTTTGGATTTCCCAGTTAAACCAGCTATCAGCGTATCCTGCATTTCCATCTACTTGGAGGATCATGTTCCATACAACGATTTGTGCAACGGCTTTACCGTAAAAGTCGTCTTTGATTGAACCAACTTTATCGTTGATGTAGTCAAGGGCGGCTATGAGGTTTAGCATGTCAGCATCGCTAAAGCCGTGGTTTGATACGTCGAATTTATAGTTGCCAAAGATGTTGTGAGCGCCTAAGTCTGCACAGAAGGAGGGCACTTGTGTTCCGTCGGGCAGGGTTGTGTCAAATCTTTCGGTTGAAAGTTGTTGTCCGCTGCCATCAGGTTTTGTGGGCATGTCATATGCAATGCCGTCACCGATTAGTTTTATTGGTAGGGCGTATCCGCCGGTATGTTGGATTGTGAATGTGCCATCCACGTTTGTTTGGCTGATTGAGCTCATGATGTTGCGGTTGCTGATGTAGAGATACATTGGTTCGGGTTGTTCGAAAATCTCTGCGGCTTTGCCTGTTAGGACTTCAACTATGGCATACCAGCCTGCTTCGAGGGTTAGTTCACCAAATTCGATTCGGCCAGTGAGACCATCGAGTTTACATTGGGCAATCGAGTTGCCAATGGGTGCTGTGCAGTCATGGTTTGCTTGGTAGAGTTCAAAGCGCATGCCGTTTAGAATTTCTGTTTGTTGCGCATTAGTATAACCGCTGAGCCAGACGTTGAAGTTTATGCCATCAACTGTTTTTGCTAGGCTGACATTGACTTTTGGAGCGGCTATGGTGAAGCTGCTGTTGCAGGAGTAGTGGTAGAGTTTAGCTTCGGGGTTTACTAGTGGTTGGACAAGGGGTTGGTAGACGACTAGGGGTTGGTTGGTGCCGCTGGTGCTGACTAGGAATTTCATGCCAGTTATTAGATTGACACCTTTTGAGGCTGTTGCATTAAAGTTAAAGGTTGTCTGTGTTGTGCTGTGGGGTACGCCTATGTAGAAGGCGGTGCCAGGGGTTGTTTGTGTGATTTTTGTGTGGGTTGCATCTGTAAATATGGCGTCGGTTTCTTGAGTGAAGGTTAGATTGAAGGCTATATCGGCCAGTGCGTAGTTGTATGAGACGCTAAAGGGGCCATAATAGCTATAGGTTGTATCTTGGGATGTTTTGTTTGCTGTGCCCTGGAGGGTTATATCGACATTGTAGGCTTCGTATAGATCGTTGCGGTGTTCAAAGACTTCATCGATGTCTTTTTGTGTGATCCCGACGTTATTTTGGGGGATGATGGTTTGGATGTCGGGGTGTATTATGCGCCATATGACTGTTTGGGCTAGCGCGATGCCCTTTGCTGTATCAAGGCCATAGTTGATTGAGACATAGTTAAGTAAGGCTAAGATTTGGTTTTTTTGAGTAACGTCTAGGCCTGGATAATCGTTTAGATCAACCATCTTGTATTCTACGCCAAGGTAGGTTGTAACTTTTTGATTTACACAGAGAGCATAAATCACATTGCCATATTGGTCAACTAGCTGCATTAGGGTTGATGTTACTGCAGCGGAGCTGCCGTCTTCATATTGGACAACATTAATTGATCCAGTGTTGTTCACCCATGCGGTGATTTTGTAAACACTGTCGTCTGCTGCGTTTGTTGTCTGCAGCAAGGCTGCAAAACAACCGACAACGAGCGTCAGCACTACTAGTATAGATACAAAAGTTTTCACTTTGCTTTTCATTTCATTCACCTGACAATTTTAAGGTTATTATCGCCACCAATTGTCAAACAAGAAAATCACACAGAGAATATAAAGAAAGTTTCAACACAAGAACACTATGATTCCAGAAATATCATTAATTATGAAATGCTACAATTTCTGAAACTACATCAGTTCTGAAATATATAGTAAAAAAACTGTAAGAATTCAAAACCAAAAATAGTCCAGAAACACGACAACACACATCAAAACCACAACACCAAAAAGCCCACAGAACATAGAAACACGAACACCAAAACTAATCTTGCACACTGATTTCAAATAGAAACCACAAGAAACTACCCACAGACACACACAAACAAAGCCTTACAAAATAAGCGACTAAAAAAATAAAAATAAAGAAGAAAGGGATAATTTATTGGTAGAGTTTTTCCCAGCGGGCAAACAGTTCCAAAACGTCGTCGCCGCCGTGGCCTTTTAAGAACTCACGGGTTTCTTTGTCTGCTGCGGCTTCTTTTTGAAACTTTTGGATATATTCAGCTTTCTCTGCTAGGAAAATGATACCGTCTACGCCTTGGCGGGCAACCCGGGTGGCAACGGTCATGATTTGGTTGGTTGGAGCAACGGTTTCCCAGGTTTCGTTAGGTCCGCGGACATAAAAGTTAACAAAGACGGGTTTTTTAAGAACACTCTTAAAGCCTCTGGCGATGGTTTCCCAGTACCAAGGTGTAGGGTAGCCTTTGCTAAACATGGGAATGACAAAGTAGTCGGCGTATTGGGCCATGGCGTCAAAGTCATAACCAAAGCGCTCCTTGCCCAGCATGGGATCAGGTAAACAGTTGACAAATAGGGGTTTACCTGAGACTACTTCTTTGACTTCGGCAAGAAAGTCGGTGACGGTTTTTGCGCGCCATTCAACCCAGCTCAAACCGCTTTTGGCTTGTGCGGCAATACATCTGGGGCAGGCGCAAAAGCCTTGGTCTGCGAAGTGCTGGCTGCTGATGCTTATGCCGGGGCTCAGCTTGGCGGATTCTTTGATGATTTTGAGGTTATATTCTCGGGCTTCGGGATTGGTCATACAGACAACATCCCAACGGAGATTGAAGCGTTTGTTTGTGCGCAATGCGGGGCCAAAGCCGCTAACAGATACCCAGTCAGGCCGCTGTGCTGCCATGTTGTTGTCGCCGAAAACCGCGATGTTTGTGTACATTTGGGGGTTTACTTTACCGACAATTCCAGATTCAGATTTTTGACGGTAAAAGTTGTAGTCGACACCTTCAACAGGCTCGGGTTGATAGAGAAACACGCCGAATTTCAAGTCTAATACACCATTAATTTTACCAAAACATGACTTTGCAGCCTTATTAAGTCTTCGCAGAAACCCCTCTATCATAACAGTGATGAATTGGGCAAAAGAACAAGGTTAATTGAAGCCACTTGACTTTAGTTGAAAAATTATCGCAAACAACAATTTGGATTATACAAGCAACCAACACGTCAGCCATATACCAATCAAACCAACTCGTGTTACTATCACTAGTTGCCTCCATCAGTGCTATTACTTTTAAGCGGTTTGGATCAGTTTTAGTTTGAGTATAGAATTGCCCAAAAGCACATCTCGACTTAGCATTGACCTGAAACCAGTTCTTTAAATCACGGGGTTTATTGTGTTTTCATGGACTTTATTATGTCCTCGTCAAAATATAGCTCAAAACTGAATATATACAAAAAAAGAAAATGGGTTTATCTGCGTCTTTTTTAATTTAACTGGATATTATAATAGTTTTACACCAATTTCCAGATGAAGTCAGTTAGCCGATCATCATTACCTGCACCGCGGTTATTCAATGTTATTTGAATTTTGTAGCCCTCGAAGGTGAACGTTTTGGTTTCAACTTTCATTGTGCCTACGAGTACACCATTGATATACACGTCATTGGTAGATCCAGTTTTCGGTTTTAAAATCCCAATTTCAAAATTGGGCACCTCAACTGTTTTGCAGGTGCACTGTGAGCAGTCATCACAATCGCAACAGTCATCGTTGATACAGCCACCACATACAACACATTTTTCACATAAACATAAAGTAGCATCAGCAGCGTTGATTTTGTTGTACCAGAAGGTGAGCACATAATGACCAGCTTCTTTCGGAATGATCAGCGCCAGAATTCCTTCACGTTCACCAACTTGAGTCAGCTCAAAGCTCTTGTCAAGCGAATCGTTTTTCTCTACAGAAGCACAAACATACCCCTCAACAATCGCCATATCGACAGGGTCATTAGTGCGTATTGCAGCAAGATACAGATTGAGGAACGTAAAGCCATCGACATTGTTTAGCCATTCAATGTATGATTCATCATAGTTGCGGTATGTCTCACCCACGCCTGGATACACAAGGTAATCACCAGTTTCGACTGCACGGTGATACACCGTGATCGAAAACTCGTAAGGAAGAATATCAGGACCAGCTTTTAAGACCGGCGATAGCGCAATAATATTTAAACCTGCATTATTAAGGAAGAATGAATCTAACAAACCTTCTCCTGCCCTAATCTCAGGTCTTGCACCTTCAAAATACTGAGGAGCCACACCGCCTGTCCACCAACCCGCAACCTTATCATTAGTAAGACCAAGATAAACATCCTGCAAGTCGCTACGTGGTTTACCGCCAGAGAAAGAATACGAAGCATACACAGCATCCCAATCAATCGGAATTACGTCACCAAATTCAACAGTGTAATCAAACCTGCCTGTATTACTAAACCAACCGCCAGCAAAGACAGCCATAGGATCAATGGACACAATCGGCTCTATAACAGGGCCTACAACGTAACCTGGGTCAACATAGTATACAAGATGTGGCTCAAGTTGGTCAGGAGTAGTGAAATCAGCATAACCAACAGCCGCACCGTAATCAAATGCAAACGGAGCAGGATCAGTCACACACACTAAACCATGCGCAAGACCGCCCTGAGCAACCCAAGCAGCATATGCCGCATCAACAGCAGTCCAGTCAATCATATCACCCACATTAAGCGTCTGCCAATAGAAAGAAGTCTGTAACACTACGTCACCAAATACATAGTGACCAATGAACCCAATATCTTTGACCGGATCAACAATTTTAACCTCTACCCAATGGCCAGTAATAGTTAAATCAGCACCAGGATACACCGACGGAACAATAGTATCCCAACCAGCAAACTGATAACCGGGCACAGAAGTCGCAATTGGCTCAACAATAGCCGGGGTGGAAGCACCAATAATGCCGGTGAAAACCAAATCACCAGTAATAGTACCTTTGGACGTATCACCATTAACAAAGCGCACCGTAACCCAAGCATCATCATCTACCGCCCAAGTCGCAGTATAAGTTGTATCAACACCCGGAAACACAGCAGGAACACTAGGACTCCAACCAGCAAAACGATAACCATACAC
>WQVG01000025.1 GCA_009781675.1 Candidatus Bathycorpusculum acetigenes
TCGTTTAGGGTGGGCAATACGGTTTGTATGCGAGTTTGTAGGGTGAGTTTATCTTTTCTGTTCACACATTCATAAATTACACACTCACATTTAAACCATAAAAATTATTTAATAACAGTCCCTAAGGCAACCGAATGGGGTGTGTGGCGAAAAGAGGGGACGTATCTCTTCCAACTGTCTTCGATGGCGGCGTGGCTATGGGTTGTTTGTCAGGTGAATTGTCAGTGAGTTACCCCCCAGTAAGTAACCTTGAACGTGTTTCTTTCTCTGAAAAAGAAGCTGTATAATTAGAAAAGAAACAGTAAAGTATACATTTATAATATTAAGTATCACAACAAAAAATAGTTGCTTAAAATTTAAAGAAGAAGGGATTAATCGTCTTCGGCGTATTTACGCTCTTTGATTTTGAGTGCTTCATTGTCACCGATGACTTTGAATGTTTCAGTCAACTCCTGTTTATGCAGGAATTTTTTAACGGTTATGCGTATGTATTTTTTGCTGAGTGCCTCGCCTTCGCCTTTAACGATTACGGTTTTGCCTTCAGTGCTGACATCGCCGCCAGTTTTTTCCTTGAGGAAATCAGATAGTTTATCGACAATTTTCCCTTCGCCTTTAAGTTCGGAAGCGTTGATTTTCATTTCAACCATTTATGTTTCACCTCGATTACCCGCGCCTAAGTTGGGCTTGTGATGTTTTCTTCACGTATGTTACCTTGATAAGTTTTCCGCTTTAGTCAGTTCACACGAACTTACCTCAAAAACATCCATAGAGTTATGCAAATCAAGGTTTTTTTAACTCCAATAATCAAAATACTAACATAAAAACCTTAAGGTTTATCAAACACCAAAAAACCAATCAACCTCAAGTGTTGGCTTGCTTTGGTATTTTTTCCTCTAAACGGAGGTGTTCTGATATTACACGGTTCTACGGTGTGTCTGGTGTGGCGGTTGCATGTTTTTTGTTTTCCAATTTTTAAACCTCGTCAGCAAGTTCTATGTTCAGCCGGGTTCAGACGCGCAGTGTGCCGCTCTATACTAATTAGCTCTACAAAGTTTCGATATATCTTTTTAATATATGTCTTGTGATTGCATATATGTGATTGCTTATATGTGTGATTCATGGGTGTATATTGAGGTTGGTTGTATGTGTAATAATAAAACATTCAAGTTCAAATTAAATAGTCTTCGTGTAAATCCATTATTTGCTTCTTTATTGGGCTTATTGCTGATTTCTCTATCTTGTTACTGTTGTCCTTTGATGGTTGTCGAGGGTTTTTCTTTTGAGGATGCAGTACCTGTCAGTAATGAGTTTGAACTTAGAGAGGCTGTTGATAATGCAACATTAGGTATACCTGTAACTATTGCACTCACATGTGATATTGAACTTAATGCATCGCTTACTATTTCTGCTGGTAAGCATATAGTGTTAATAAGCTATGGTCAAAATGAGCTATTCAGATTAATCGGCGCATCTGATGCTGATACTATCATTGTTGAATCTGGCGGAGTGCTAGAAATCGCAGGCATTACCATAACTCACCCAAGCACGGCTAACGCTCGCGGAGTAACAATTAACACCGACGGAGCGCTCACACTGTCTTTTGGTGAAATCTCAGGCAACACCGTTAGCTGGGATGGCGGCGGCGTATACAACGCCGGTAATTTTACTATGTCTGGAGGTATGATTTATGGTAATACTGCACGGTTTGGTGGTGGAGTGCTAAACTATGGCGGTAATTTTACTATGTCTGGGGGCGCAATTTTTGATAACCATGCTAGTTATAGTGGGGGTGGACTATTCAGTTATGCTGGCGATTTTACTATGTATAACGGCATGATTATTGGCAATTCTGCCGTAGGGCATGGTGGAGGCGTATTTCTGTCTGCTAGCAGTTTTAGTTTGTTTGATGGCAGAATTTCTGGCAATACTGCTACGTCCGGAGATGGCGGCGGCGTATACAACTGGCAGGGTAATTTTACCATGTTGGATGGTATAGTTAGTCATAATGTTGCGCAGTATGGTGGTGGAGTGCTAAACGATGACGGTAATTTTACTATGTCGGGGGGTTTACTCTCTGATAACCGCGCTAATAATAGCGGCGGTGGAATATACAATGTGGGTAATTTCACCATATTTGACGGTATGATTTTTGGTAATGTTGCGCGAGTTGGTGGCGGGGTATTTCTCGACGGTTGCAGCCTTAGTTTGTTTAATGGTATGATTTCCAACAACACCGCTGACTATGGTGGTGGTGTAGTTATCTACGGCGGCAGTTTTGGTTTGTTTGATGGTGTGATCTCTAATAATACTGCTGACTATGGTGGTGGCATATACATCCGCGTCGGCAATTTTGACATGTTTAATGGGGTAATCTCCAATAATGGTGCCGATAACGGTGGCGGGATTTATCTTGCAAGCGGATTTGTAGATCTGTTTGGTGGTATAATTTTAGAAAACATTGCCATAAATGATGGCGGCGGAGTTTGGGTTGCTCCTGAGGACTTAGATAAACTCTGTGTTTATGATGACGTGGTATTCTTCAACAACAGCGCTTCGATGGCATATGAACGAGCCCCTGAACACGACCAAATATACTACGCACAAATAGGTACAAATGTTACTTGGACCGCTTCTTTTGTTCAGGGCTACAACAACTATGATATAAGCTACGTTTACATACCCTCCGCTCCCAGCTATTATGTGACTGTACTCAATAGCTATGCAGAAACATCCGGCACAGGGTACTACTCCGAAGCTGACGGTGTTACTGTTGATGCTGGAACCCGACTAGGCTACACCTTTATCGGATGGACAATTAATGAGGGTAACATCGTTTTATCAAATGAGACTTCTACAGGGTTTATTATGCCTGCAAGTGAAGTTGTTGTTACAGCGAACTGGGAAATTTTGTCTGAGTACAGTATTGGTTATGTGTTAGATGGCGGCTCAGATCCTTCTAATAACCCCCTGGTATACACTGCAGCTGATCTTCCGCTAAGTATTGTTAAGCCCTTCAAAGCAAACTATACTTTCTTGGGCTGGACCGTAGAGTATGATAGCGGCACATCGGTTACGGTAGAGGGATCTTTTACTATCCCCGTAGGAACAATAGGCAACCTTGTTTTGAGTGCAAACTGGGCTGAACTATCCCTCTACGATATTACCTACACATTGGAAGGCGGCAAAAATGCGGCAGATAACCCCTCAACCTATACGGTGGATGCTCTCCCAATTTCAATTGCAAACCCCACCAAAGAAGGGTTTGTTTTTATGGGTTGGACAATTGTATTCTTTGATGGCAACCAACCTGATATAGTGGTGCCCACAATTAATTGCAGCCTCCTTGAGGGTACAACAGGATCGATTGGTTTGACTGCTGTGTGGGAACCAATCCTCGACGAACCCTTCTTTAGGGATTATACTCGAGCTTATGAAACGTTTAGCTCATATTATGATACTAAAACTGGGCAGTTTTGTAAGGATCTATTTGAGGGATATACAATTGAATCTGTTTCGGAAGCTGAACACACTATGAATGCCGCAGCTCAGGTGCATAGCTATCTTTTAGTTTTATATGGCCGGTTCGATGTTGGACAGTTTACTGCCGTTGACGATACAGCTATCCTTGAAGTGGCAACACGTGTTCTTGCCCAGGCCCTTGCAGATATGAATACCAACCTTAAAACCCCTCAAACCTAAACGTCCTCTGCTGTTTGCCGATGTATACGATAAAAACAACAGTATCCGCATATGGCTCACCTATCCCGTTGAGATTGAAAACGTTGCAACACTGATCGCCGAGAACCCCCAAGTTTGGTAGCGGGCTTTTAAGCGCCGCTAAAACTTGGGTTCCCGGGTGGCTTACATCAACGCATACTCATACATCGATGTTACCAAGCAAATACTTGGTAGCTAATCGTGACCACGCTAAAGGACAAATGACCAAAACGATCACTATAAACCTCCGATTGAATGGGTGATCCCCCCACCGACTCTATATCAACAACAGAGTTACCCAACACTACAGCGCACACACAAAACACATAACATTATCCAACTATACTCCAAAGCTAAACGCAACGCAGTGCCGCTACTCAATATCCTTCGACGCTCGTTTCTGCAAATGCAAATTCAAAAACTCAGCAAACGACACCTCACTATGCTTAACCACCCGCAACCAAGCAAAAAACGAATTAAACCGATGGATTTTTCATAATAGGTGCGTCTTTGAAGTGGCTAAAGAAGTCATTGATCACTTGATGTTCTCTCTCAAATGCATCTCTTTGTTGGAGTGATATACTGTAGGGATGGCGGGACCTTTACCAAATCGGGGCATTCTTTTATACCATCTCTACCGAAACGTTTTGTCTGTCAGTACATATACGTTTAGTCGTCAGTTCGCCCGTCGAGCTAATTCATTGCATTTGCTCTAGCTCTAGTGCTCATCATCCAATCCCCTAATCACCAGCGAAGCATAAGTCTGTTATGCTCATCTTCCCGTCACTCGATATCCTTCTTTGGCTTAGTGCTGATCTATTTGCTCTTAATGTTTGGTAGATGGTTAGGTTTTTATTGAGTTACGATTCAATTAACGGGGCTAGATTTGAAAGTTATACCTGTAATCGACATCTTACACGGCGTCCCGGTCCATGCCATACGGGGCAGGCGTAGTGAATACCAACCGCTTCAGAGTATATTTGTTCGATCAGCAGATCTCCTCGAGAACATTTCCATCTTTAAAACTTTGGGGTTTCGCGAACTCTACATTGCCGATTTAGACGCTATCTTATCTGGTGCCTCTGATTTTGAACTGTTCACCCCCATTGTTGCTCCAATAGGTTTGTCATTGCTGGTTGATGCAGGCGTAAACTCCATTGAACGTGCAGACCGTTTGCTTAAAAGCGGTGTTTCAAAATTCATCATCGGAACCGAGACGCTTCTATCAAAAGACTTTATTGCTGAAGCGGTGGAACGATTTGGCAACTACCGTGTTGTGGTCAGTTTGGATTTAAAAGATGGCCAAGTCCTTACCAAGGCAGGTGTTGATGGTTCCATTGATCCGTTGCATCTATTGCAAGAGTTTGAATTGATGGGTGTTTCTGAGGTTATTGTGTTGGATTTAGCCCGCGTAGGTAGCAACGAAGGGGTCGAAACAGGATTTCTAAAACGGGCAATCAACAAAACCAACTTATCGGTGTATGTCGGTGGAGGCGTGCGCAATATTGCTGACTTGATTGAGCTAAAGGCTCTGGGTGCAACGGGTACATTAGTGGCGACTGCTCTTCATACAGGTAGAGTATCGGTTGAAGACCTCAAACGTGAAGGCTTTCTCTAATCAGCTATTAAGCAGGCAAACAATGCCGCCAAGCTGTGTAAGCCTTATGCCCGCGTTGGATTCAGCACTGATAACCCGGGTTTTAATCTGTTTGTTTTGAGCAATCTGCATAAGACGATGTACACGGTTTTTTTGATGGGAGCCCGAAAGGAACTCATTTGTCAAAAGCAGGTATTCAGGCCGCGGTTTACCTGGTAACTGAGAATTCAAAATGAGACCTTCAGCCTCTTGCAATGAAAAAAAGACTAAACGACTGTCTGAGCTGAGTCGTTTCTCGAGTAGTTCAAGCAGGTTCTCTGTTTCCTGTTCTGTGTTTATCTGAATTAACTGCTTAAATACGGGTTTTTGTGTTAAAACACTAACTTGAGCGGGTGTATCCGCAGATCCTGTCATCAAAGAGATCGTGACTTTGTTTGTGCCCTGTAAAAGCCATGTGTGATGGCCTGTTATGTGCATTTGGAGGTTTTGTGCATAGCTGGTTCGGGCTGGAGAAGTGATTATGAGGCTTTGTACCCCTGTTTTAAATGTGGGTCTGAGTGCGTTAATGATAGTTTCGTGGAAGTTGTAGAGGAGTTTTTGGTCTCTTTGGTTTCCGTTTAGGGGTATGGTTTGTTGAAGTTTAGCAACTTGGCTAAAAATCTGCCAGAGTGTTGCGTGGTTTTCTTCTATGCCTATGAGTATGGCAACTGGGTATCCGCGTCTGTAGCCTTTAGGTTTCATATTGGTGTATTCTTGTGCGCGGCTTATTTTAGTTGTCTGCTCGTATTGAAAACGGCAGGTTTATCAAACCCCTGTCCTGTTTTAACATGGGATAGCGATGGTTGTAGTCGATAATAAGTCGGCGCTTGAATTAGAGATTGCCCGAGCTAAGCGTGTTCTTGTATTGTTCTATTCGTCAGGGTGTCCGCATTGTATGCGATTTATGCCCATATTTGACGAGAAAGCTGTGAATTCGATGTCAAGCATAGTTCATGTGCTCATGGATGACTATGATAGTTCATTATGGGATGACTATTCTGTTGAGGCGGTACCCACGGTTATTCTGTTTGAAGACGGTAGGGTCAGTCGTCGCCTTGATAGTTTGCCTGGTAATTGTATAAAAGCTGAAAAATTCGTTGATTGGTTGCAAGAAATCAAGTAGGCCTAAACAGTTGGGCAAGATGTCCTAATCTGTGTTAACTTGTATGCTTACCAATCAATGGGTGTCCTAAAATACTCTTTATATTGCTCAAACAACATTTTACATAGTGGCTTTTTTAATCTGTCCTCACCAAAACGGTGTGTTGATCAGGTTTTTTGTGTCTTTAAAAGAGCTGTGTTTTGAGTGGTTGGAATGGATAGGAAAACTGGTTGCTATATTGTATTTGTTGTCTTTCTTGTTTTGACGTTATTTTTTTCAACTGTGGCCTCAGCAAGAGCAGATATTCAACTTATCTCGATAAAAACTGATTTAAGTTTCACGGGAAATGACGTGGATTCCAATGGGGTGCTTTGGGCTGGAGATAGAAATTTTGGATTATGGAAAAGCACGGATAACGGCGCTTCTTTCCAATTTGTTTACCGCATGCCAGGTGTTTTTGATGTAAATAACGCTTACTCGGGGCATGTATGGAACGTTTTTGTAGATTCCCGGAACTTTATATTTGCCAGTGCAGGTGGCACCAATGGTCTCTACCGTTCTACCAATGGTGGTGTAAGCTTTACTCAGGTTTTAAACAGCAACGCTAGCCGGAGTGAATCTTTCTATATCGACATGACTGAAGATATCTCGGGTAATCTCTATACCATAACCTACACCGACGGATCAGCCCAGCCCCAGATCTTAAAAAGCACAAACGGTGGCGACAGCTGGACAAGAATTGGAGCCTCCATCTCAAATGTTTTGCACTTTCACAGTATAGACTTTAACCCCTTCAACGGTTATCTCTATGTGATTACCGGAGAAAATCCTTCCTATACTACCTACAGAGATGGGGAAAAAATTTTTCGTAGCAAAGACAATGGTCAAACATGGACACTGGTTGTGGATGTAAACAAAGCATTGGGTACAGTCTATTTAGCCATAGCTTTTGTAGGGAACTATGTGTATATCGGCCAGGATTACCCCAACCGCATCTGTCAGATACATCGGTTTCAAGACGATGGAACTAATAGACCCTTTACACCCCAAATCGTCTACACTCCGCCTACAGACGGCTCCATGCCCTTTATAGCAGGGACATACTTCAACAATGTTTTAGTCTTTACTAATTGTGCTGAAATACAAAATGGCGTCACGCGAATCATCACAAGCACTGACGGTCTAACCTGGACAGTTGTCACTTCATCAAGCATAACTACTTCTGATGACCGCTGGAATCACCTCACCATCAACCCCCGAAGCGGCATACTCTTTGGAACCCTCAAGTCAGGCTCTGCATATCAAATCAAAGACAGCTCCCAGATAACTCCAACTCCCACGCCCACATCAACCCCTGAGCCTACCTTAAAACCCACCCCATCACCCACGCTCCAACCAACCCCTACCCCAACAGCTACACCTGAACCAACCCCACAACCCACCGCTTTACCGACTCCCAACCCAACGCCCCAAGCAACCCCTGAACCCACCTCCATCCCAACGCCTGCACCAACTCCAATAGCCCCTACAGAAGCCCCCAGGCCTACTTCAACTCCCACTTCAATATCTCAAATAACGCCTACTCCTACCAGTAAACCCACCTCAACTCCCACTCCCAAACCAACACTTACACCCTCCCCGACACCGCTTAAACCCATCCAAACCACCAGTACACCACCTTCCCCTTCCGCATCACCTCTACAAACCAGTGGAACTGTTGTAGAAAACTTTTATGAACTGGCGATAATTACATCTGTAATAACTGTTTGTGGCCTGCTATCGGTAGCACTGATAAAGAAGCGGCGTAATAAGATGCAACAGCCAGAAAGCTAACATTTAACGTAGAATTACCTTGCCAGAGACAACACCATGCGTCTGTTAGTTGCAGTTATTCTGGTGTGTTTTCCGATTTTTATGTTGAAAAAAGAAGCCTTATATTAATGAGTGGGGCTAATTAACAGAAAAAGAGAGAGGAATTTTAGATTGGAATTTTGTCCTAACTGTGGCTCGCGTCTTGAACCCAAAAAGACCGGTATCGGCAATGCCTTTGTGCTTTGTTGCGCAAAGTGTAGCTTTACCAAGGAACCCACAGACAAAAAAGCTGAAGCCCGTACCGGTGCAGTCATCCAGCCTAAACCCAAACCATTCATGACAATTATCAGTGAACAAGATCAACAAATCACACCTATGCAGACCATAAAAATGAAATGCGAAAAATGTGATAACCACATGGTCTATGTCTGGCAAGTGCAAACCCGAGGCGGCGATGAAGCTACAACTCAGTTTATGAGATGCACAAAATGCGGACATACGTTTAGAGAATACAGCTAAAATTGGAAAATTATTTAAAGCATAATACCGCATGGTATCTTCGGAGCCGAACCGAGATGCCCAAAAAAGAAAAACCGTTAACTAAAAAAGAGCGAGACGAAAAAAGAAAGGCAAAAAAAGCACACAAGAGCAAAACCCAGACAAGTTAAACCTACTGACAGTTGTGCTTTGTGCCTCCTTCTGTTTTTATTTTTGACTCCGAGTTGACTAAAAATTTGATGCGTGTTATCAAGTTTGGATGTATCGGTTTTTTAAGCTTCAACACGCTTTCTTTGTAGCGTCGATGAAGATAATTGCACGTAAAGACAGGCACAGCCTAGATGACTTATGCTAAATCAAATCTGAGACACTCACTCATGCAAGCTATTGTAACCTGTTTAGCGTTTGTGCCTTCATGAAATAGTTTTGGCAAGTGTTAAATATATAACCGCGTTATAGACTGCGTGTAATGAACGATTTTACGGTAACTACATAACTGGGGCTGTTCAATGATTCAAGTTCGTAAACTATAGACATAATCACCTTAGATCTGGGTGGCTTCATAGCATTGCAGATGATAGATTTTTCGCGGAGACCCGGTTATAGCGAATCTTTGCCCGATTTCCACAGGGGTATGGCATCGATAACAGTTACAATCCAACCCATGACTACGCCTATTCAAAACCGTACGCTCAGTAACAATCCCAAAAGTCAACAATAGCTACAACTCCACATACCGGTATAGGATAACTAATGCGCTCACCTGCCCAGTAATTATCATACTAACCACATTCATCAGTTGATTATCCAACTAAATTTATTTATGCAGTAGAAAAATTGGGTGTTGACAAAGTTGATGGCTTTAAAACATTCCATATCAAAAACGTAACTCACGGCATATCCATCCTTTGCCAAACAGAGCTATCAATGCCAAATACTTGGCCGGGACAACTCACATACGATGACCAGTGTTCAGCAGGCAATGGCAAAAACGTAGAATTATTCGACACATTCAAAACCACCGTATCTTCAACAGTATCTTCGAATGGTGTAATGTATAAAGCAACAAACGCAGATGCACAGATTAACGTCGCAATTAACGTGCCCGCCATCATATGTGACTGGAAAAAGCCAACATTACCATTCTTACTCGAAGACGACATTTTTAGTACTCCCCGATAATTTAGAAACACGCTGTTCTATACGTTAACGCTGGCGGCTGATGTTTGCAACTAAACCCGATTTAGGTCTTTTTACGATTTATTCTCTCAAAACAACCCGTTAAACTTTCATGCGTTTCGCGTGCCGGTCAGTAGTTGACAGTTTTAGTGTATTTTTTGTGAGATATTTTCTTTTATTTTAATCAGTCAATTTTGTGTTTTGGTTTAATATAGCTGTTATTATTTTCCAAACTGATAGTATGCTTAATTAGCATTTTCCAAGGGTTATGCTACCTGATAGTCATGCCCAAAAATCCTGCAGGTCCTTTCTGGTTTATACGTGAAGGCGACAAACTCATCCAATGTAGCAAAACTGCCTTTGATCAAGCTATCGCCGAGGGTAAAAGCATCAAGTATAATGGTTACCCAAACCGACGGATGGAAAAAACTGCGGAGGCACTTGAGGCTTCTCGGATGTTGCTTCTGTCCAAGCCAGATTTACCGTCCAAATTTCGTGCAGTACTCCTCAGCCCTGCTAATGTAG
This sequence comes from Candidatus Bathycorpusculum acetigenes, assembly GCA_009781675.1. Lineage (GTDB taxonomy): Archaea > Thermoproteota > Bathyarchaeia > Bathyarchaeales > Bathycorpusculaceae > Bathycorpusculum > Bathycorpusculum acetigenes. The sequence goes on from WQVG01000025.1 coordinate 10,470, forward strand.
TGCAGGTCGAAGTCATCAACGTTGACGATCCTGAGTTCTGGATAAAAGAATCCAAGAATCCCAAATACCAAACGTAATCGTATCTAACCTGAATTCCCAAAAATTAGCGGTTTTTTTGTATTTTTTTGGTGTGGTGTGTTTTAGCGTTTAGAGCGGTTGGGGTTTGCTGATTTTTCTAAACAGTAGATTGGCGATTCCAGCTATAATTAAATCTGCTAAAATCCATTCAATAAATGTGATGTAGCCCAGTATGGCAAAAATTGTGACTATCAGTATAAGTGTTACTGCAACTCCACCGACTATTCTTTTTTGCTGAGTGCCTTCTTTGGTCATTGCTTTTCTGTCTACATCAAAACGCTGAGGGCCTTAAAATGGTTGTGGACGTAACTATTGTGTGGTTATCATTATGGATGTGTTTGTTTTTTTCTATAATCCTTAAATCAGACTGGGGTGGTGTTAATTGCGGGGGATGATGTCGCCGTCCCAGTCTGATTGGGAAAGATGAGGAATGAAAAACGGCAGACCCCAATATCTATCAAACTGTATATATGGTCTTTTGGTGGTTCTAAGGTATGCGTTGTCCGAAATGTGGTTCGCCGCGGGTTGAGCGGTTGTGTAATCAGGAAGTTAAGTGTCAAGTTTGTGGTATGGTGTTTTATTTTGTTACGCCTGATGCGGGTTCAGCTGATTTTGATCGGTATAGGTTGTGAGGTGTTGGTGTTGATTTTGTGGTGTGATCTTGTTTTTTTGTTTGTTTGTACCGGCAAGTTTATATGAATAATTATTCACATGAATTATTGTTCATCTGTTATGGGGGAGAAAAAAATGAAAAAAGGACTCACCGAAACCTGCTACCGTTTCTTTACAAACCTATCAAACCCCACCCGCCTTGCCGCTCTCGAACAACTAATGACCAAACCCCTAAGCGTAGGCGAACTCGCAAAAACCCTGGGACAGGAACAAAGCATGATAAGTCATAACCTAAAACCCCTACTCGAATGCAACATTATAGCCATCCGTAAAGAAGGCAAACGCCACATCTACACCGCAAACAAAGAAACCCTCACGCCCATCTTCTCCGCCATAGAAAACCATGCTCAAAAATTCTGCCCCACAGGCGGAACATGCCTAAAAGAGGAAAAACCATGAAAAGAAAAATTATACAGATAAACCACGACCTCTGCAACGGATGCGGGGCCTGTATCCCTAAATGCGCTGAAGGGGCCCTCCAAGTACTAAACGGCAAAGCCCAACTTGTCAAAGACACCTACTGTGACGGCTTAGGTGCATGCTTAGGTGAGTGTCCCCAAAACGCAATCACCATAACTGAACGCGAAGCAGACGCCTTTGATGAAAAAGAAGTTCACAACTACCTCAAAAATAAGAACACGCAAACACCCCAAACACCCACCAACGCCCCCGATCAAAAACCCCAATGGCCCATAAAACTCGATTTAGTCTCACCTAACGCACCCTTCTTTGAAAACGCCGCACTACTGCTTGCCGCTGACTGCGCTCCCGTCGCACTCAAAAACTTCCATGACCTCATGACAAACAAACGCATTATCATCGGTTGCCCCAAATTCAACGATGCTCGCGCATACGCTGAAAAACTAACCAACATCCTCACTCAAAACAACCTTACAAGTATAATGGTGGTACATATGGAAGTACCCTGCTGTACCGGCCTCAAATGGGCCCTCAACAAAGCAATAGAGAAATCAGGCAAACATGTTCCAATTAAAGAACTCGAAGTCAAAATCGGAGGTGGTATAGTTGAACTCTAACCCAACCGATAACGTTCCCGAAAAAAACCCCCAAACCTGCCCCGGACTCCGCGACCTACTCCAACCAAAACCTGCCTACATAAACTGCCATGTCTGCGGAACAGAACTCGAAATTTGGACTGACGAAGACAAAACAACCTGCCCCAATTGCAAAGCAGAATGGAAACGCCCCGACGAAAACGCCGTATGCCTACAATACTGCCAATATGCAGACAAATGCCGCGGCATAATCGCAGAACGCAAAAAATAACGCACTATATAGAGTCCTTATATAGCCTTGGACACTCTATATTTATATACACAACCTACAAAAGACGCAAGTCCTAACGCTACATTGCTTTCACTGAGATCGCTTGCGATGCACGCATAAAACCCCTTTGTATCCTTTGTATATCTCTATATGCTCGGGAGGCCTAACTGTGTCATTAAGTGGGTGGCGTGGACGAGCACCAGTGAAAGCCACTTCCTAATAATGCGATAGTTTTGGCGCTTCTGTAGGTAGTTAGTTACCGTAAAGTATATTTTTCTTAGAGGCTGTAGATTCGGATCTGCAGATCAAACGGAGCTAATCTCTATGGACATTGAAGCAGTCATATTTGATTTAGATGGAACCTTAGTTGCTTTTAGTCTAGACTACAAAGCTTTGCGTGGAGAAGTCAGAGAGTATCTTCTAAGAATCGGGGTTCCGCTCTCAGTGTTGCATGTTAATGAAGGTGTCTTTGATATGTTGCAGAATGCTGAGATTTACTTTAAAAACAATGGTAAATCTGAAGTCTTTTGTGAAGCTCGGATGCAAAGTTTAGCTATTGTTCAAAAATACGAAAAAGACGCCGCGGCCGTTACCAGTTTGATGCCGGGTGCCCTTGAAACCCTCAAAGAGCTCAAAGAGATGAAAATAAAACTGGGACTATGTACCATTAGTAGTAAAACTACCACAGACTACCTCCTGGATCGCTTTAAGATCAAAGACTACTTTGAGATTTCTGTTACACGTGATGGGGTTAAGCGTGTTAAGCCTGACACTGAACAGCATGAAAGCGTGATAGAAACATTGGGCGTACGCCCTGAGGCAGTGTTGGTTGTCGGTGATAGTGTTGTGGATATGCAGAGCGCTAAGGCTCTCAAAATAATCGCGGTTGGTTTACCCACCGGCATCTCAACTAAAGAGCAGTTGATAAAAAACGGTGCAAACTATATTATAACGTCTTTGATTGATTTGCCGGGTTTAATAAAAAATATAGAGAAAAATTAAGCGGCGGTTACTACGCCGTCCTCGTTGCAGAAGAGTTTTCGCTCCCTTATCAGCCGTTTGAGTACGTCTGAGAAGACAGTTTTTGCTTCTTCGCCTGTATGGTTTACGCCAAATACCTTGGCAGTTTCAGCAATCAATGACTCATCACTTATGCCTAGGGCATATTGGGCTACTTGTCTCATGGCGGATTCAACTTCTTCGGGTGAGATGTATTGTGGTTTGCGTTTGGATTCGGGAACTCCTGTTGTTGGTATTCGAATAGGGGTTTCTTTGAGTTCCACAGGCCACAAAAAGCTGCCTTTGATGGTGACTTTTTGTTGGCGTAACAGGTTGTTGAGGGCTTCTTTTACAGCATGGTTTATTTTAGGGGTCACCTGTTTTATGCCCCACGTTATTGCCAGTCGTCCCACGGCATATTCAAAGTGTATCGGTCCCTCGTTTGTTATGAGTTCGGCTAGGAGTTTAGTTTGGTTTTCGCGGTTCTCAGGGAAATGGAATTCATTTTTAACCCGGCTGTCAACGCTGGATTTGGCGGTTTGGGCTTTGATGTAGGGGTTGTAGGTAGCTTTGAGGGGGTATACTTTGTAGGGGGTGCCTAGTTTTTCGATGCCGCCGTACTGGTTTTTTTGCACATCGGTGAGGGGGGCTGTGAGGGGTTTTTGGGCGTCTTTTTCTATTTGTTGTACTTGTGCTTGTTCTATGGCTTCTTTGAGTCGGCGGATTTCGCTGTCGCGTCTTGCGATCCATGCGGGTGCCCAAATACGGTGAATACGCCAGCCTAGTTGTCGTAGAACCTGTTCGCGGAGTCGGTCTCGGTCACGTGCGCTGCTACTGGATTTATAGGTGTAGCCATCGCATTCAACGCCTAAGAGGTAGTGTCCTTTGCTCACAGGGTCAACAACGCCTATATCGATTTTGTAGCCGCTACAGCCAACTTCAAGCACTATGGTATAGCCGAGTTTTTTGATTTCATTAGCGACATCTTCATCTAGGGCTGAATCAAAGGTGCCTTCTTTGGCTTTGACTCTGTTGAGTGAATCTATGCCATGTTCGGCGTAGTCAAGGTAGGTGCGTAAAGTTTGGATGCCTAGTGCTTGGACCTCGGGGTCAATGTCTGAGCTTTTAATGGATGTGATGAGCACCACTTTTTCTCTTGCCCGGGTAACGGCCACGTTTAATCGGCGTTCGCCGCCGGGTTTGTTAAGTGGGCCAAAATTCATAGTTATCTGCCCGTTTTGGTCATAGCCATATCCGACGCTAAAGAAGATGACGTCTCGTTCGTCGCCTTGTACGTTTTCTAGGTTTTTGACAAAGAACCCATCGATGCGGTCTTCTTTGAAGAAATGTTCAAATTCGGTATGTTCTTTTAGGCGTTGTTCTATGGCTTCTTCGACGGTTTCCATTTGTGCAATGCTAAATGTGACGACTCCGAGCGTTTTTTTTGGATAGTGTTTGAAGTGTTCAAAGACTAAGTCGGCGACTTTTTCGGCTTCGGTGGGGTTGTTGCGTTTGTTGCCTCGGTCGTAGATGGCGTCGGGGACGTGTACGAGTTTGACGCCCAAGTTGTCGGTTTCGGCTTTTGCGGAGGGGAAGGTTATCATGGTGTCGTCGTAGAAGCGGTGATTGCTAAACGCGATGAGGCTCTCGTGTCTGCTTCGGTAGTGCCATTTGAGTGTTTTTACGGGTAATCCGATGCCTAGGCATTCGTCAAGGATGCTGTCAAAGACTTCTATGCTTTCGTCGCTTAGTTCATCCCAGTCTTTGTCGTCTAGGAGGTTTTTTTGGAAAAATGAGGTGGGGGGTAGTTGTTTGTTGTCTCCTGCGACTACGATGGTTTTGCCTCGGTAGATGGCGCTTATGGCGTCTTCGGGAACCAGTTGTGAGGCTTCATCAAAGAGGACTAGGTCGAATTTTATGTCTGGGGGTAGGAATTGGCTTACTGAGATTGGGCTCATCAACAGGCAGGGTTTGAGTTTAACTAAGAGGTTGGGGATTTTTTGGAAGAGCATGCGTAGGGGCATGAGGCGTCGTTTCTTTGCGGCTTCTTTGGAGAGGATACCTGCTTCGGCATCAGCGGCTTGGATGAGTATATCTTGGGGTTTGCGGCTGTTGGCGGCGTCGATAACCATAGCTGATGTTAACCCGATGAGATCTTGATCGAGTTTTTTAAAGTCCATGATGAGTTGTTCATGGTTTTCTCTGCGGAATTTGCCGAGTTGTTGGTCTTCTGTGTAGAGGTTGTTTATCCATTCCTGATAGACGCTTTTACGGAAAATAGTCACTAAATCTGTTGCAGGGGGTTTTTGTTCGACCAACCGCTCAAAGAAGGGGTCTAGGCCACGCAGGGTGAACCGGGTTTTTGTGTCTTTGTAGTCAATCCAGACCTGTAGATCATCTACCCGGTCTCGAAGGGCGGTTATGCGTTCCTCGATAATGTTTAGGTCGCAATCGACCAGTTTCTGATCTTGATAGTACATCTCAGATGATTCGAAGCGGTTTCCAAAATTTGCAAGTATCTTAAGTGTTGCATCACGCCGCTCAATTAGTTCTTCATTTGAAGGTGCTGCGCTGGGTCCTTGAGCGGCAATCTCGGCAAATGCCTCGGGTACGGGTATGTCCTCAAATGTTGTTTGAACTTTTTGTACCCACTCCAGTACAGATACTATTTCTTGCCAGTTGGTCTGCATTTCTTGGAAACGTACACCAAATTTCTCTTGTAATTGAACTTTTTCACCTATGATTTGGGCTTCTTTTTTACGTATATCCTCCGCGTTTTTGAGATCTTCGATGAGTTGTTTGTAATTTTGAGGCTCAACTTTGGCTGTTGTTAGTGTTTGATTGGTTAGGTTACAGAGAATGCTGAGTTGTTTTTCTGTTTCAGTCACCCAGCTTTCTATTTGTGGTAGTGATGTTTCGGTGAGTGTTTGTTCAGTTTTTGAGATCGCCTTTGGGAGCAGATGTTCGAAGTCTTTGGTGTGTTGTTCCCATTTAGTGATGGAGTTCTGGAGGTCTTCGCCTAGGTTTTTAATCATCGGTGCGGGGCTTGTTGATGTGGTAAGAATTTTTAGCAGGGGTTCAGGGATGGTAGTGGCCCAGTTTAGTTTTTTGATTTCTTCTGTGAGTGCTATGGCTTTTTGTGCCCCTTTAAAATCTGTTCGGCTCTTGTGATAGAAGTGACCCAGTAGGGTTTGGACGTCTTGAGCTGAATCGGTGATCTTTTTAGTCAACCGGTTGACTTTGCGGGCGTCAACTAAATCCTGCAATACGGTTTTGGGGACTTTGCCTTCATGGGTGACTTGAGCGATTCGCTTTTGATCGTTGCGGTATTCACTGTTAAAGAGTTTGATCCCGCCTTGATAGGGTCCGCTGTATTTGTCGATTAAGGCATCGAGATTAAGTTTGTAGATGCCCTCGCTGTAGGTTTCGCTTAATCTGCTCTTGAGCAGGCCGTGTTCTTCATAGAGCAGTTTTGCTTTGTTTACCATCTCTGAGACCTCGTGTAGGTACTCTTTGTTGAACCATTGGGGCTCGGGTTTATTCTCCGCAAAACATAGTTGCGCCATACGGGCGAGTTGCTTTAGCTGAGTTATAGTTAAGCCGTCACTATCTATACCCAACATGGGCGCTAGGGCTTGGGCGGTTTCCTGCCATTTCCGCGTTGTTCCCGTCATATTTTTGAGGTAAGCTAGGAATTTTTCGCGTTTTGCTAACAGTTCACTTTGTTGCAGATCGGTGGTTCCTGAGGCTCGGCTCAGGTTAGTTATGGCTTGATGTATTTCCTGTGAGCGGGTCAGTACCAGCTCAAAGAGCAAGGGGGTATAGCGTTCCATGAGGTTTGTGCGGGTTGTCTCTATCCACGTGGTGATTTCAAGGTATGCTTTGGCTTCGTCTAAGAGTTTGTTTAAAGCTGGGTTGATGAGCCAGTTTTGTTCGGGTTTGGGACTTTCATAGAGAAAACAACTGACCGCTAGCAGCCACTGTATACGTGTAAAGTTCTCGGGGGGAAATACGCCAAGTTTAGCCGATAAGTCTTCTGTTTTCAATTCGAGTTCGCGCAAGGTTTGATTGATACTTTCCAATTCTGTTAGGACTTCACTGCGGATTTCTAGGTCATATTTATCTGCTCGGTAGCCTACCCATGGAAAGTCGGTTTCTTCAACTACTGCCCAGACCTTGCTTAGGTGGCTGACGAGTTCTTCGAGTTCCCGCATTTTTTGGGGCGTCAATGTAGCGAGCTCGTTTAATCCAACTGGGATAAAGGGCACACGTTCCAAGTTGCAAATTATGCTTAGCACTTCATAGGCGCTTCGCTGCAGATAGGGCCGTTTCTGATGGAGGGCTGTGACGTAACCGTTTAGGGTGTTTCTATACTCCGATAGTCTATCAAACTCGTGGCTGGAGGGTAGCTTGCGGGGGACAAGGGTTTCATCGAGACTACGCTTGAGTTCTGCTACCACCTGTTGTTTGTTGGCTTTGCTGCTGTGCATTTCCAAACAGAAATGCGACAATCCCACCTCACTTAACCGTTTATAAACCACTTCAAGAGCGGCCATCTTGTCACTGACAAACAGCACACTTTTGCCGTTTGCGATGCACTCGGCGATAATATTGGCGATGGTCTGACTTTTGCCTGTGCCCGGCGGACCCTTCATAACAAAGCTCTGTCCATGCAGAGCATATTTGATGCTTAACCGTTGACTACTATCGGCATCAAGGACCTGATAGGTTTTGGCAGGTACCTCCACTTTATCAACATCTTTTTCTTCGGGCAGACCTGCTTGGATGAGACTCTCCTCTTTGATACCTGCGATGGCCCGGATGATAGGATGCTGAGTTATAAGCGGACTGTTGGATTCTAAGTCTTTGTAGATGACCAACTTCTGGAAGGAAAACAACCCCAAATCGATGGAAACCTCAGTTTTCCAGCTCATCTTAGACACAGCAACTTCAACTTGGCGGTAATAGTCTACCAGCGTCTGCTCTTCCCACTCCTCAGGCAAGGGCGGCAACTCTATGCGGTAATCGTTATAGAGTTTTGCAGCTAACGCAGGGTTTAGCACCGCTTCATCTTCCACAGGAGGAACCGCAATACTGTAGGGGGCACGAATGCTTTCTTTACCGATTTCAAGCGGTACCAAAATCAACGGCGACTGTACACTCTCCTTGGTTTCCACATCCACCCAATTTAGAGTTCCAAACGCCGCATACAAAATACGAACCCCCCGCTCCCGATAATCCAACAGAGACCGCCTCTCCAAAGCCTTGAGTGCACGATCAACTTCGATAGGGCTTAATTTACCCAAAACAAGCTGATTTACACCAGGCCGCTTCGCCGCTTCATCTATGACCGCCGCTTTGACGGAAGATTTTACGATTTTAACTTCCGCTTCAGACTCAACCGTTGGAGATGCTCCTTTAGGTTTACTATCTGCCTTAGCCTTTCTCCTGCCTTTTGCCTTGGATTTATCACCCGCTTCAGAATCAGTTTTTTCAGGCTTAGGTGCAGGCGGCATATAGAACTCTAAACGACCACTCTTTACAACTAGTATATCAAAAATTTTTTGCGCATCCGGCTGAGTTATAGCAAGATTACCACGTCTTGTTTTACGGAAATAGAGCAAATTATTTTTCCGGGACAAATCAATTAAACGAGATTTCCAATCTTCAACACGCTTCGTAGCCTGAGACACAGGAACCGAATCAAGAGTTTGAGTCAATGAGGCACACTCCACTAATGGTATCTTTATTGTATGTCGCATTCTTTAATATTTACGGTAATTCACTCGATACCCAAACAATCAACCTAAACTTTAACTAAACAAAACGCCAACTACACCTCATCCCGTTCCAAGGCCTCCAAAACCAGCCGCAACACATTATCTGGACCAATATCTATGGTTTCTATCACCTCAAGACCCATACCCAGCTCATTTAGATCCCTCAAAAGAGCCTCTTTATCCCCACAAGTATTCAAAAGCATGATTCCTCTGATGCCACTAAACAACCCCCTAAACATTGCCTCATCATCCATACCCTGATGTTTGAGGCTCCGTTTCATGTCGGCAAAAAACTCTACCATTCCCGGACCCATAAACATCAAGTTATGCTCAGGATCCGCTTCCAAAACCCTGCCTCTACCACCAAGCTGACAATCAATACAATTCAGAGCATCCACCTTAACAATACCATATTCATTGACTAACTCTTTCATCTCTTCACCCTGCCCCAAACAGAGATCACCATAAACCAACACAATTTTACCATCAAACCGTTCTTTGGTATGCTTAAGAATTCTGCGAAGATTACTCTCCAACTGAGCATAGTCTACATGAAAGTTTTTGCTCACAAACACCAATTCAGCATCCAATTTACCCTCCGCCCTAAGCTGTCTAAGCTCGCCTTTGAGAACACTACACGACACAATACAGACAGACATTTAAAATACCCATTCACCACCACACAATTAACCCACTTTAAATAAACATTACCTGATAACAAAACCTGCCCAAAGACCACAAAAACATACTACCAAACAAGAAAACACCAAAAGTTTAATCAAGCATACAATCCCTAATTTGCTTGGTGAGGGTTTTGCGATCAGGTCCTCTCTTCCTGAATTTAGAGGTTTTCGTGGTCAAAGAAGCCCTCACCAGGTAATTACTACCTAGTGAGGGTTATCCAAAGATTACGGATTCAAAGAAATGAAGTGGTAGCGACACCATGCGGGCCAATTTTGGGGCAAAATACCTGTGCCAAAATCCAGCATTAACTCCATGCCAATCCTAATTTGTTCCTGCGTTATGTCCTGTATCATTCCGGGGATTTTTAATCCCTCTTCGAGTTCAACAATACCTACAGCATACGGTGTTAAGGCTTGGAACTGGGTTGGGGCTACATGAATGATGGTGTATGTGAGGAGTTTGCCTTTCCCTGAGAGGGGTATCCAAGTAAATTCTCTGGAAAAACACTCGCTACAGAGCGGCCGGGGTGGCAGATGAATTTTTCCGCATTTTACACATTTGCCCGCCATTAGTTTGTTTGTTGATAGGAACTTGTAGAATTGTTCAATCGTAAAAGGCTCAGATGAACTCATTAGTTATCCCTCCGGTAGATGTGAACGGCTGCAGTTGCACCTGAACCGCCTATGTTTTGGGTTAACCCAATGTTTGCATCTTTGACTTGGCGCCTATCAGCTTGCCCGGTAAGTTGCAGATACATCTCGTAGGCTTGGGCAGTACCTGTCGCGCCAACAGGGTGGCCTTTGGCTTTGAGTCCGCCACTGGTGTTGACAGGTATACTTCCACCTAGTCGTGTAGCTCCGCTCTCAACGAGTTTACCGCCTTGACCTGTCGCGCAGAAGCCCAGATCTTCATAATGCAAAATTTCAGCTATGGTAAAACAGTCATGGACCTCAGCTAAGTTAACTTGTTGGGGGGTAATATTTGCCATTTCGTAGGCTTCTTTAGCGGCCAACTTGGCAGATGTTAGAGAGGTTAAGGTTTGACGTTCGTAGAGTCCGATGGTGTCACTGGCTTGCCCGCTACCCACTATGTGAACAGGCTGGTCGGTATATTTTTTAGCAAGTTCCGGTTTTGCTAAAATTATACAGCTTGCGCCATCAGTTATAAGCGAGCAGTCATAGAGTTTAAGCGGCCAAGCCACATACTTTGATGCGAGAACATTTTGGAGGGGCACTTCTTTTTGCATATGTGCTTTAGGATTGAGGCTACCATGGTAGTGGTTTTTAACTGCAACCATACCTATCTGCTCTTCTGATGTGCCATACGTATGCATATGTGCGTTTGCCATCAACGCATATAATCCCGGAAAAGTGATCCCGTGGAACTGTTCAAAGGGATAATCTGAGGCCATCGCAAGGTATTCAGTAACTTCAGCAGTGGTTCGGTGGGTCATCTTTTCCACTCCACCCACAATAACCACATCTGCTAAGCCTGAACAAACCGCATAGATACCTGAACGCAATGCAACCCCTGAGCTGCCACAAGCAGCCTCTGTACGTGTGACGGCGATACCTGTAAGACCCGCCCAATCCGCTAGGGTACTGCCTGTGTGTCCTTGGTGCTCATAGGCCTCACCCATGTGCCCGATAAACATAGCTTTGATATCCTGTTTGGGATCAAGCTTGGGACAACGGCAAAACGCCTCAGAAGCGGCTTCTGAAAAAAGTTCACGCGTCAATAAACCGTCATGTTTACCAAATTTAGTCATACCAGCGCTGATTATACTGGCGAGTGGTTTACCATTCAACCCATGTACCTCTCTATGGACTATAATGTTAGCAAGCCAGAATAAAAACTAAGCAGTGAAACAACATTTTAGTATGTGTTTAGCTGTTTGTAGATGAAGGGTTTTTTATTCTTTGTGTGTCCCCGCCTCTTTGGTTATTATGATGTAGACTCTTCTTCCTAGGTAGCGTTTGGGTATGTCTGCTTTAGCAGA
>WQVG01000026.1 GCA_009781675.1 Candidatus Bathycorpusculum acetigenes
ATACCCGAATTTACTCTGCGGTTTGTCGATAATTCTTATGATGTACCGCCAACCTTTTCAAAAGACCCCTTTACAGGAAAAAATGAAATGACCCAAGAAGGCTACCACGTAGAAAATAAAACAGCCGAAATAAAAATAAAAAACCCGCCCTTTACAAGCTATAAAGATTCACAGGGTAATAGCGTCTATTTGTCATATGATATTCGCTGGAAAGGCCATTTTGACGATTACTGGCACACCCGCAGTAGTATTCCTAACTGTGGCTATTTAGCTGATTCACGTTCGATAGGGAGTATGGACATGTCTGGAGTAGTAACGTTGCTAGATCCCAATGCTCTCTTCACTGAAATATCGTATTCTTTAGGCGAAACACGCAATTATAATATGGATAATATTGATGTCTCTGAGGGCGGACAAATAGATTTTCAGGTTCAAGCACTGATTGGATACAGCACCCGTGTCGAAGTTCCTCCTGATCCAGTCTATCCTAGAGGAAATGACCAGTTTGTTTTTACATGCGAGTTTAGTGATTGGAGCAAAACACAGACCATAACAATGGGTACCAGCAGTGATGGTGCGCCCACTCAAAACGAGCCAACGCCAAACCCAACTTATGCCTCAAACCCACCGCATCAACCTGCGATGACAATAGCTGGGATTAACTTGGTTGATTTTAGTTTAGGCGTCGTTTTAGGTGTTGTAATAGCAGGGTTAAGTGTTGCGTTTGTCTATGAAAAGAGAAAAACTGCAAGATACAAACGAGATACACAAACCATAACAGGGACATAACAGTCAAAGTCTTTGTTGATTATTGCTGGTTACTGTGTATGGTGTAGGCGCACAGCTAACCAACATTTCACAGTCACGCAACAACTTCCAATGTTCCAAAAAGTTAGGTATGAAGTAAACCCCTGATTTAACTTAGGAAAGCTTATTAAACGAGGAACGGTAGATTTCTGAAGTTGCCTAATTTGGGCGGATAGATCAGCCTGGTATGATCGCCACGTTGGCATCGTGGAGGTCGCGGGTTCAAATCCCGCTCCGTCCACCAAATACAATATATCCGTAACTTTCCGATGTTTTTTACCACACAAAACGCTACACAGCGAAGACTTTCTTAATATCACACTGCAAATCTCCTTGACCCCTTTGTTTCCCATAGAAGCACATGTTGTAGGCGAGAGGTAATTACACTGTTGGTGTGGTTGTTATCGAGGTCTGCGAAAAAATAAGGGGGCTGTTTAAATTCCCATGCGTTTGCCTACTTGTATATTACAATTATACAAGAATTCAGGTTTCAATTAATCCTGACCTCCAAGCTTGTTATACCCCTACCTTTGCTTTATGCAGTGAGTATTTGCGCGACAATTTGGGCGTTGTTAGTTTATTGGGTTAGCATAAAAAAATGTTTTTAGAAAGAAAACTATGTGTATTCTCTATATGTGAAATTACATTGAGTACATCGTAAAAACTGCGTGGACGATTCATCTGAACCTCTGGTCTGCACTTGCCAGATATTTGCAATGTTATTTCCACATCGAGGACAATCCGTCCGTATCGTTGGTAACGTGGTGAGTTCCTGTTCTTCTTTACCGATTATGGCGACAAACTGCTTGGGACTATGTTCAATGATCTTGCTATTAAGTTTAGGATGAGGTTCTAAGTCCGGTTTTTTCTGTCCACATTTGGTACAGGTAAGCATAACCATGGTTTGATTTCCCGAATGACTTTTTATGGGTTTTAACTGTGAACCGCATTCTGCACAAAATTCCATTTTCTTTCCTCCATTTAAATTTCCACGTGGACCATAGTTAACTCGTGTCGTTCAAAGCGCGCGGTGACATCACTTCTTGTCTTCTCTGCTAATCATTGGTTCATCAGACGTTTTAGCTACATTGTTTTCTACGTGGTTATATCCACATACCGCTTTTGAATCATAAATAATGGTGTGACTGCACCGTTACAGCAACAATTTCTCCCTACAGTTTCCAATATGACTGCCACCCTGCAACTACAACATTATTTATTTTTCACACGGCCTTCCATAACCCAGCGATAAACCTGGGTTGTGAATGAAATGGAAAAAGAAAAAATTAACCGCAAAAAGGCAGTAAACTTGGTCAAGCAGATGTCTGATGTTTGTGGTATCGATCTTGACACCTCCTCGCTTATGCTTATGCCTCAAAACGCCGAAGGCATACCGTCCATAGGAGAACAACTCCATATCAAAACAGAGTTGAACTTTGGTAGCCGACTTTGCCTCAACGCACTCGCAGATGAAAACAAACTTCAAATCAAAGAAACTCCCGAAAAAATAATTTTGGTTAACCCAAAAGAAAATGCTACCAGTCCATATCATAACAAAAATATCTAAATAATTTTTCTTTGTTAATTTATTAAGATTTTTTTAAATCAAATGGTGTATTAATGTTGGTAAAAGTTTTCAATTCAGGATCAAGTTGTTCAATAACCAAGGTGGATACATATCGTACACCTCGTAACCGTTCAACCATGCTGCGCATATCAAATTGGTTCTGTGCAAGTGTCTCTTTGGTGATACTGAGTGCATATGCTGTATTATAGACTGCGTGAAGGGGTTCAATTTCCATGTCGGTATGTCTTGGAACCACCGCCGCCTTACCTGCGGATAAATCAAAAAGTAACTCTATAACATCTTTGGATACAAAGGGGCTGTCAACGGGTAGAAGCAACGTATATTCACCTTGGGCGGCTTCAAACCCCGTTAGAGCACCCACTAATGGACCCTTGGCCTCAGCAACATCGAGGGCAAATGAAACTTTGGCTGAAACAATTTTTGCATAGACATCCGCCCGCTTTTGAGTGTTGGTAACGATGATAACTTCCTCCACAAGACCTTTTACTGCATCAACAACATGACTAAGTAGAGGTTTACCATTCAACTCAAAGAGACCTTTGTCGCCGTTGTTAAAGCGAGTTGCAGAGCCACCTGCCAATATAACTGCCGATCTGTCCATACAATCACGTTTCCAACCTCAAACCTAGAGTAGGCTATTGTTTAAGGGTTTTGTAAAGCTTCGCGGCTCTTTTGATGTGTTTTATGTGACAACATAGACTGTGATGTTGATCTAGCCTGATGTTGCATTGTTTGGGCTGTTCCCGTTAATGGCTGTAGATTATTTTTGCCTCAAAATAGCAATCTAACGATTGTTTGGTTGTTTACTGCAGACGATGCATGCCTTAAGTTAAAAGGGGTATTCCAAAAATATAGCTTTGTTAAGTTAATAGGAAAATATATCAATGGTGCTGTCGACTTCATTGTTCTTTAGTGAAACTGCATTGAAAAGTATGGTAGAGTTTAGATGGCACGGTCGAGGCGGTCAGGGTACGTGGACTGCTAGCGAACTTTTGGCCAGAACAGCACTTGATGAAGGTAAATACATCCAGTCTTTCCCCGAATTTGGGCCAGAACGAATGGGTGCCCCTGTAACTGCTTTTACCAGAATCAGCAATGGACCGATAAGGTTACATTGTGCAATCTATGATCCCGATGTCGTGATTGTACTGGACAACACTCTGTTAAAAACAGTGCCCATTACAGCAGGATTAAACAGTGATGATAACTGTATCATTATAAATTCAAGTGAAGAACCATCCGTACTAAAAGAAAACCTTCGTATAGAACACGGTAGAGTCTGGACGGTTCCTGCAACTGAAATCGCTATAAACATCTTGGGTGCTCCCATCACAAACACGGCACTCTTAGGTGTCGTGGCTAAAGCTACTGAAATCGTTACCCTCGAAGGCATACAGAAAACCCTCAAAGGCCGCTTCAGAGCAGATTTAGCTGAGAAAAACTTTGCAGTTATACAGGAAGCATACAAGGAGGCAAAGGTGAAGTGAGCAAAGAAAAAAATTGGAAAGAAATATCCCTTGCCGCAGTTCCCTCGAAATCAAGTGTAAGTTTCTTGACAGGTGACTGGAAAACCTACATGCCCAACCATGCGCTTGAAAAATGTGTTAAATGTCTCACGTGTGCTATACTTTGTCCTGAGGGCGCAATCCGTTTCAACCCCGAGCATGGTCAAGTCGAATTTAACTTCAGTTTCTGTAAGGGTTGTGGAATATGCGCTAACGAATGTCCTGCTAAGGCAATAGCGATGAAGATTCCTGAGGAGGAAGAGTAACACGGCACAACAGCAAACTAAACAGAAAACCTTGGCTATGAACGGTGACGAAGCAATCGCATATGCAGTTAAACAATGTGATGTTGACGTCGTAGCCGCATACCCCATTACCCCTCAAACTATTATTGTAGAAAAATTCAGTGAGTATGTCGCTAACGGGGAGGTTCAAACAGAGTATGTTTGCACTGAATCCGAACACAGCGCCATAACTGCTTGTCTTGCGGCTGGTGCGGTTGGCGCTCGAACTTTTACTGCAAGCGCTTCGGCTGGTTTGGCGTTGATGCATGAAATGTTATTTGTAACCTCAGGTGCACGCGTACCAGTGGTGCTGGCGGTTGCCAATCGGGCCCTCTCTGCACCGATAAACATTCATGGCGACCAATCCGACAGTATGGCTGAGCGGGACAGCGGATGGATTCATATCTACGCTGAAAACGCACAGGAAGCATACGACTCTATCATCCAAGCCTTCAAAATCGCCGAAGACGTTAATGTTTCCCTACCCATCTTTATCGGCGTAGACGGCTTCACCATCAGCCACACCCTTGAACGCGTCGATACCCTCACAGATGCTGATGTTAGAGAATTCGTCGGCGAACGCCACTATCCAACAGTACTGACCCATGAAGGTAAAACCGTCCCCTTCAAACTGGACCCCGCAAACCCCCTGACCATGGGACCCATCGCACTACAAAACTACTATTATGAGTTTAAACGACAACAAGAAGAAGCTATGAAAAACGCCTACAAAAAAATCCAAGAAATCAACAACGAATACGCTAAACTCAGCGGCAGAAACTACGGAAACGGACTCATCGACACATACAAACTCGATGATGCCGAAATCGCAATCGTCGTAATCGGCTCAACAGCTGGAACACTCAAAGACATCGTTGACCAGCTCCGAACAAAAAACATCAAAGCAGGTATTCTGCGTATTCGCACCTTTAGACCTTTCCCAGCTGAAGAACTCAAAAATGCTCTTCTAAACGTCAAAGCCATTGCAGTTATGGATAAAAGCATGAGCCCAGGCGGTTTAGGCGCAGCCCTCTTTAACGAAGTTAGAAACGCCCTCTACGACGCAAAACAACGTCCCATAGTCGTCAACTACATCTTTGGCTTAGGCGGCAGAGACAGCAGCCCAAGTGAACTCCACAAAATCTATGATGACCTATACCGAATTGCCCAATCAGGACAACCCGAAAAAACAGTAACTTATTTCGGATTAAGGGAGTAGGAGAAAACAAAATGTCAACTCAAGAATGGAAATTTACCGCCAAAGACATCATAGCAAAACCTGACTTATTCCTCCCAGGACATCGCGCATGCGCAGGTTGCGGACCTGCAACCGTACTGCGTCTAATCCTGAAAGCCACCCGCGGACCAACAATCGTAACCCAAGCCACAGGATGCATGGAAATCGTCGGTTCCATCTATCCATATACCTCCTGGGCACTTCCCTGGATCCACACTGCCTTCGAAAACGCAGCAGCCAACGCCTCAGGAATTGAAGCAGCACTAAAAATCATGCGTAAAAAAGGAAAAATCAAAGACGAACACGTCGATGTCATCGCATTGGCAGGCGACGGCGGAACCTACGACATCGGACTTCAGGCCCTCTCAGGAGCAGTGGAACGAGGACATGACTTCCTATTTATCCTCTATGACAACGAAGGATACATGAACACCGGCATACAACGTAGCAGCTCAACACCGATTGGCGCATCCACAACCACTTCCCCTGCAGGCACCGCTATCCCCGGTAAACTCGAGAAGAAAAAACCCATCACCGAAATCATGCTTGCCCACGACCTAGAATATGCGGCCACCGCAACACCCTACTACTGGAAAGACCTTATCACCAAAGTCCGCAAAGGCCTCGAAGTCAAAGGACCCGCATTCCTCCACGTGTTTGCACCCTGCCCAAGAGGCTGGAGAAGCGAACCATCTAAAACCATGGAATACTCAAAACTTGCAGTTGAATCATGCGTATTCCCCATTTGGGAAGCAATAAACGGCAAACGACAACTATCAACACCCAGCAAAGTCATCTCATTGGCACCCCAGAAAAAGAAACCAGTGAAAGCCTACCTTGAAGGCCAAGGCCGCTTCCGTCATCTCTTCACACCAAAAAACACCCACATAGTTGACGAAATCCAGCAGGCAACAGATGAACGCTGGCAAAAACTGCTCCAACAATGCACATCAACCAACCCCTAACCTTCTTTTTATTTTAACCGGAACTCTACAGTTTACGCTGAAGGCTAGGGTTTTGAAGCCGTTTTTCGGTTCTCTTTTAACCTTTAGCCATGCATCCCAAATAATAGCTACACCATAGTTACGCTATATGCCGCAAGGCCCAAATCAGTACGGCATACTTTCAAAAAAACAAAAACTAACAAAATAAACATATAACTCAGACAAAATGCGGCATTTTAGCCCTTCACAAATAATTGCCTATAGTGTAATGATAAAAAAATTCCTGTTCTAAATCTATTATAGTTGCCTTTTTAGTTTATTATGTTGCGCCGTAACTGCTGACTGTAACTTTTGCATTTGTGGATATGGTGTTTGTTTTAGCATCAACAAGGATCGCCGTGATCACGCTCTGAGATGAAAAGAGTTGTATTATCTCGTTATCGCTAAGAAACTCTGAGCCATTTGTATTAAAGGTATGAATTACACTGTTAGATATAGCGTTATCAACGTATTTGATGCGGATTCTAACGGTTATTATCTCATCATGTTTGAGATTTCCTACAACATCGATCTTGGGCTTAAAGTCAGTGATTGTTAACGGACGGCATTCGAGACTTTGTGTCTCACTGAATTCTCCACTAGTTCCCACTGGAACAATCGTTTCGTATTTAACCGCTGTTTTTGTGTCTGATCGTAGTCCGATTTTAAAGGGGTTATGTATCGGGACTGTCCAGTTTCCTAAATAGCTGACTCCGCCGTCGAGTTTGGGCATTGGGCCACCGTTTTTGCCGACATCGATGGCGTACATGTAGCTGGGGTCATCTGCAAATGATTCAAATACGACACCTAAGAGCAAGGTCTGGTACATGGAGCCATCTAATAGTAGGGCAGTTTGGTTACTGCGCTGGCTGTTTTCACCCATCCAGAAACGCAGATTCTGCATTCGACTCTCAGAAAATTCAGCATGTTGCTCAACTTTTATGCCTACTGCATAGTCTTGGATGTTAAAATAGCACCGTTCGATTATCGTACTGGCATAGGAGCTGGTGGCGTTTCCAATATCTTTACCGCTTTGGGTTCCGTTTATGGGACTGCGAAAAACAATGCTCTCTGTATTATTGACGAATTGACAACCTTCGATTTTACTGTATTCGCTCCAAGTGTTGGTGTTTAAAAATTCAATACCTGTTGTTGTATTGATGAATTTTGTGTTAGTTATGGTTGTGGCAAACGAGTTTTCGACATGTATTGTTCCATTTATGAGTGTTAAACCTGAAATCAATCCGTACTGTGAGGTTGTGTAATCTGTGCCATAGATGATGATTTTATGTCCGTTGCTATAGATTATGGCGCCGTCACTTATGATTCGTGCATTTAATTTATTTATGATGTGTATGTCTCCGTTTAGAGTGTAGGTCCCTTGGTTGATGTAAACTGAGTTGCCTTCACTTAACGCCTTGTTGAGTGCTTCTTGGAGACTTTGGGGTTGGATAACATATCCACTGCGCATATTTTTTAGTTTAAGGGTTGAGCCGTCTTGAGAGAGCACAAAATCATAATTCACCACAGTTGTGCTCATCGAGCTATGGGTACCCTCCAAAATTAAATATGTATTAAAAATTGAGAGAACAAGCAGAGCTACAAAAACTATGGTGAGCGCGCGTTTGGAGAACAATTTCTTAAATGAATCTTTCATCTGTTAGTGCTCAAAGAGGTTTACTAACATGTACTTGTTGCGTTAATTAAATTTATTGAATAACTCCTAAGTCAAAACATCCGAGTATCTGTTACTTTGTTGTTAGTCTTTCGCTGATTATCTAGGTCGATTAGTTTTGTTTCAATCAGTTTTAGAAGTTCCTCTGGATGTACCGGTTTACGCAGATAAGTGTCTGCACCATGCTCCATTGCCTGTATACCTGTTACCAGCGAAGGAAAACCTGTGAGCATAATCTTGGTTGTGTCCTTAAAATCGGCCTGGATGAGAACCTCGATACCGTCCATGTCTGGTAGATATAGATCGATCAATGCCGCGTCATAGTGTGTCCCTTTGGATTTTTCGATAGCTTCTTTGGCGGTTTTTGCTGTGTCTGCCAAGAACCCATTCTTCTCTAGGATCCTGACCATTGAGCTCAGAATTGTTGGATCATTATCTATCACTAAAATATACTTCCCATTTTTAGCCAAAGGGGCCGTTTTATCTATAGTCAATGTATAACACTTTTCTCCAAGCGTTTTCAGGTTACTTTCACCATAAGAGACTGAATCATAAACTTTTAATCAATGTTGGTGCGGCTAAACAACAACATCGCGGTTATAACGTAGTAGATGTAAACAGGGGAACACCAAAAAACCTGGTTACCTCCTAACAGAGTAGATAATATAGCACAACCCATTATATAGCACAACCCATTTTATCGCCACTTTTCCAGTAGCATACTTTTCTAGGTGTCATTTTAGCTCTTCTCTCTTTTGATTTTAACCTAGCCCAATTGAGCAGGAGTAAAATAATTTTGGGAAAAGACCGGTGAGTAGAATAACCATCAAACTTATATACCTAAAGTTGTCTAGTTTTAAGTAGGCTTTCCATGCTTTTGAATGTTACATCTGGAGAGCACTATTTTTAAGGAAAATAAAAATATGATTAAATTTAAATCCAGAAATGAACTGTTTGCAACTTTGTTAATAGTGTTTCTAGTATCAACGATTGTATTTCCACTATTTGTTTCTTCTATTGTTAGGGCTCATGACCCTCCATGGTCTGTTCCCACATATGCATATGTCACTGTTTCTCCAACAACTGTTGGAGTAGGCCAATATACCCTAGTTGTGATGTGGCTTGACAAATACCCCCCCACTGCAGGCGGCTTAGGCGGCGACCGCTGGCGCGGCTGGACCCTAACAGTTATGAAACCCGATGGAACAAACGAAACCCTACCCTACCAAGGCGAAGTAAGCACCATCGCTTCAGCATTCATGACCTATACCCCCGACCAAATCGGAGACTACCAATTCATCTTCAGCTGGCCCGGACAAACCCTAACCAACGGCACCGGAATCCCAGATAACGCAGGACTACCCTATGTCGGTGATTTCTTCGAAGGCGCAACCAGCGAACCAGCAATCCTCCATGTACAAAAAGACTCCATAGCCGCATGGGTAGAACCCCCAATTCCCACCGACTACTGGGACAGACCCATATCCACCGCAAACCGAGAATGGACCGTACTAGCAAGCAACTGGCTAAGAGGTAGCTGGCAACGATACAACAACTTCCAAGAACACGGCCAAGCCCCAAACACCCCCCACATAGTCTGGACCAAACCCATAATCAACGGCGGCATCTCCGACAAATACTACAACGCAATAGCCATGGACACCACAGACTACGAAAACGCGTTTCCCGGACCTATAATCATGATGGGTCGCGTCTACTACAACGCAGGAACATATCCCAACTATGGCTACTACTGTGTTGATCTGCGAACAGGCGAGCAAATCTGGTACAAAAACGGAACCGACAACGGACTAAACAACCCCGTAACATACTACGACAACGGCGGAGGCGGAAACCTCGGCCCCGAACTAGCACAAAACTTCCCCCAACTCAGCTTTGGACAACTCTACTACTATTCCTCTATTAACGGTGAAGGAGTAAAAGACCACCTCTGGATGACTCAAACAAACGACCCACAAAACCGCTGGTACATGCTTGACGCAAACACAGGCAACTGGGTACTAACCCTCAAAAACGTACCCTCAGGCATGTCCGTAACAGACCAAGACGGAAGCATACTTCTATACAGCTACAACACAAACACCGGCCGATTTATGGCTTGGAACACAAGCCAATCCATCCCGCCCCCCTCACCCACAGGCACAGGACAACAACAATGGGAACCCCGAACAGGAGCAACCATCGATGCCGTTAACGACACCTCTTGGACTGAGTACGGCCCCCACACCGGCGGCGGCTCAACTGGCTGGAGTGCATCTGATATCTTGCCCCGCTCGGGCTACACCATGAACGTAACCGGTCCAATTGGTCTTCCCTCCCTTAGCCGTGTTCTTCAAGACGAAGACCGAGTACCCCAGCAGATGTTTCTCTCAGATTTCTATAACACCCCATCGTTTGGCTCTGGCAGTAACGTCTTTAGAGTGGCCCTTGTCAACATCGACTATCATGTAGTGCCTTTCAGCCCCTTTCCGGATAAAACACCCACCCAAAACAATAACCACGGATACGGTGTCTCACTAGTCTATGATAAAACCATTCAAAAACCCCGTAGCGGCAACCTAACGTTTAGCTTGGGTCCTATAAGCTATGAAGATAGAGTCTTCACCATTTGGAGCAAAGAAACCCGACAATGGTGGGGATATAACCTAGACACAGGAAACCTAATATGGGGACCCACAGCGCCCCAACCTGCCTTTGATATGTATGGTCAGGGTAGCTTGTATGCATATGGCAACCTCTACTCAGGTTATCTTGGCGGAACGGTCTTTGCATACGACATGAAAACCGGGGTAAACATCTGGAATTACACTGCTTCAGGTATTGGTCATGAAAGCCCCTACGGTGACTATGACGTTGGATACGGCGGTAAATATGCGTCTGATGGGAAGATTTTCCTACGTTCTTTTGAGCATTCTCCCACTCAACCCATGTGGCGCGGCTCATATCTACGCGCAGTTAATGCAACTACTGGCGATGAGATCTGGAAGATACAGAACATGGTTTTAGGCATCGCCATAGCTGATGGCTACATTGTTACGGCAAGTGAATATGATGATTTGATTTACTGTTTTGGCAAGGGACCCAGCAGTCTAAAAGTGGATGCCCCGTTAACATCTATAGCTGCAGGCAATCAAGTGGTGATTCGAGGAACAATAACTGACCAATCAGCCGGTGCAAAACAAATAGCAAAACTCAGAGGATTTGAGGTCCCCGCAATCTCAGACCCCGACCAGCAGGCCTACATGGAGTACCTCTACCAACAACAAGTCTACCCAGCCGATGCAACAGGCGTTCCCATAACGCTGAGTGCCATCGACCCCAACGGCAACCTAATCGAGATCGGTCAAACTACCAGTGATCTTAATGGTGCATATGGTTTTGCCTGGGATGCTCCAAATGTTCCGGGTACCTATCAGATAATTGCAAGATTTGCCGGTTCAGAATCATACTACAGCTCACAAACATCAACCTATGCCTCAATAAGCGACGGTACAACAACACCCCAACCCACTCAATCCGATCCAGTGATGACTGACACCTACGTCTTAGGCTTCGGCCTAGCTTCTCTGCTGGCTATCATAGCCGTCGGGATAGCTATACTTTTGATGCTTCGAAGACGACCATAAACCCCAACAAAACAACTCCCGCTCCCCCTTTTTAGTTTACCTCACTTTAATCCCCTGATTATATAATTGAACATTTACACCTCGAACTCTTAATTTGTGACATAGGTTGCCTGTTTTGAGGTCAATTTTTGCTGTTTACTATTTACTGCTTGTCGGTTTTGTTGAGTTTGTAGCCTAAACTCAAGCAGTTTTGCTCAGGGCACATTTCAACACATCGCAAGCAAAGGATACACATCGAAGTCATAATTTTTCCTGTTTTTTTCTCATAGATTTCGGTGACTTGCACAGGACAAACCCGTTTACAGATCCCGCATTTGGTGCATTTCTTGCTATCTTTGCTTAAACTCAAAAGTGGCAGAGCTCTGAACTGTCTAAACCTGTTAATGACTGCAAATGATATTCCTGTGGGGCAGAAGCGGCACCAAAAGCGCCTGACTTTAAACGATGCCGCCAACGTAGCCGCAACAAAGGAGTATGAAAGCAACAGAGCAAATCTGCTTTTCTGCAGATACATCAAGATTTCACCCACATAGGGATAGGTGAAGTAGACCCCATTGATTTCAAAGAGGGCACCAAACGGGGGGTTCCAGGGTAAAATGATTACCTGTAGCGGTTCAAGAAAAACTGTATAGGGCACAAACGGTGGGCGTAGCCAAACAAAATTTGTTAGTTCAAAAAAACTGGTTGAGCCTAAAATAAAACCCTGCAATACTATTACAAAAATTACAAAAGCTACAACATAGCGGGTTTTGTGGAGTGCTTGATTGAGTTTTTGAGGCAACGCCCAATAGGGGATTTTTAACTGCCTGCGTAGTATAGTGATTGTATCCATGTATAACCCAAATGGCTTTGATAAGGGTCATTTGTTTACATGCCTCTTTTGTATTTGCGGGCTGATTTATAGGTTTTACGCTTAACCGACGACAATATAACCCCCTTAACCAACTTCTATCTTATGAGCTACAGTTACCGCGCTTATCTGCATCCGCAGGTTAGCCAAGCCGAAATCGAGGTCTTCTGCGAACTATCCAGGCAGGGCCTAACCACAGGGATGACGACTCAGAAGATGCTGATTCTTAAGGCGACGTATCCGGATTTTTGCTGGGCTGAGAAACGCAAAGCGGTTTATCTGGATGGTAAGCCGGTGCATCAGACAATTAAGGCGGAGCGGCGCGATCAAGAAATCGATGAACTCTTGGAGCTGCGCGGCTGGGATGTGTTACGCATACCCTACGACCCGCCCCTAACCCATAAAGAACTAGAAACCATCATGATACAAATTAAACAATTTCTTACGCAATAGAACAAAATTTAAATGCACACATGCAGTTAAACAGTATAGGTGAGGCGTCCTGTAATGTCGCCATCACCATTCTCAACCAAAAATAAATCGAGATCAACAGGCTTTTCATGGCGGCAAAACAGAAACGCCTCACTCAAACAGTTTCTCCGCGGCAATAACACCCCAAAACCCGCGGCACCCTCTTTTTTAACGATCCAACCCACAATCCACTACGCCAACAATGTTTATGACAAAATTACGTTGTATATCAAGCGGTTTCTTGCTGAATGATTTAAATCTCAGAATTGAGCAGATATTTTGGGTGAGCATTTCTAAATCGGGGTCTCATCGCGGCTTCTTCCTAGAAACTTATGGCTGTGTTTTGCTGTTTTTCCACAGCCACAGAGTAGAAATGTCTCACCCAAACACCCCGCCATAGCTAGGTGAAAGGATTTAAATTCGTATCTGTAAATATTTATGTGCGTTCCTTCGGGTAGATTCTACTTGCGGGTTCACGGAGCGTTTGGAGTGGGGTCAACTGTTGCAGGTAGGCCTACTCCAAACGTTAAAGCTTTCAAGCAGATACATTTCTGCGTATTTGGTCAATAGGTTTTCAGGGCCGTGCATCGGCGCGTAAGGCAGGTTTCTTCTGCGCGCACAGCTTTATTTTCAGACAAGCCATAAATCTTAGACAGCACTAAACAATCTGGGTGAAGAGAGCCTGTGAAACCTCAAAGAGACATAGTTCTATCCAACGACATGTATGAGTGAGATAAAGGCCGAGTAGGAACAGCATCACCCACCCAGTTTGCATCAAGGGTATTTTTAGCCAAATCTTAATTCCCACTTATTCAACTCCAAAGCGGGTGAAGAGTGCCTGTTTTTCTCATAATACATTTCCACAAAATCACTTAATTCGACTCAAGAAATTTATCTCAAGCACTAAAACATGACAAACCTTATATGCGTAAAAGACAGAAAGCAATATACTGATCATTATGAAAAAAAACATAAAATGTACAAGAACAATATTTGTCCTTGCACTTGTTATGCTCTGTATTCTATTATCTACAATGATCGTTACTGCACAAACCTCACCACCCAACCCCGAACTAGAAATACAACAACTAACCAACCCAAACACAACAACCAACGCCAGCCTATACCTACTAGAACTGCTAAACAACGCCTCCAAATCACAAAAATATACACCAACAACAGAAAACCAACAAAGAGCCCTCACAATCCAAACCAACGTCCTAAACATAAACCCCACAAAATACAACCTCAACCTAAACAACGAAGAAACCACCGACCGATACTTTGGCCTACCCCAAACCCGACTCGAATACACCCTAACCTCAGAACAAGACAGCATGCGCATAACCTACACCTACACCAACACCAAACTCCACCAAATCTACATAAGCGACTGGACCAACCAAACCCCACAAACCCAAACAACCGAACTAGAAAACACAAAAACATTTCTAACCCAATACAAAACCCAAACAAACGACCCCCTCTACGACACCCTGCGCACTATGTTAACTGATGTAGCACCCGAGGAAAACCTAACAAAAACCCAAGATAACATCAAACTTGACATAACCCATATCGGCGATGCCAGCACAAGCTACATCTGGACCTACATCGACCCAGACGGACACATAGCCCAAACCAAAAACGTAGTCATAAGCTATGACCACAACCGCTTCCAATGCTTCCAAGACAACTGGAACCTATACCAAATCACAGGCACACCCAAACTAACTGAAAAACAAGCCACCGAAATAGCCCTCACAACAATTCAGAACTACCAATATGTCCTCTCAACCGAAGAAGGAGAAATCGCTGTAGGTGACTTCAAAGTAGCAACAATCGGCGATCCAGTGCTGAGTTATCTCAATGAGTTTGGCGCTGATACTCGGGGAGATGCCTTTGAGTTGTATCCTTCATGGTATGTACCGATTGGCTTTGATAAAATTTATCGGGGCGGCATCACAGGCGTAGTTGTTAGAGTTTGGGCAGACAGCGGCCAAGTAAGCTCAATCAACCCCATGATCTTCAACATCGATAATCCCGAAACCCCCAACCCAACCCCCACAACCTCAAACCTATTGCTACCTGTGGCTTTGTTTGTTGCCATGTTGGGCACAACAATGGGTTGCTGTACATATGCTTCTGTTGCAAAAAAGCGCAGCCTAAAGGTTTGGAAAGCACTGCCAATCTGCGGTTTGATTCTGCTTAGTTTATTTGCTGCAACTACTCAACCAGTTACAGCTACTGACTTAACCGTGGCTAATCCTAATAGTGTAAACAGTAAAGCAGAGGTTTATGCCTCATATTGGGAGCAATCAGCGGGAGAGCAATCCCTTATGAGCACATTAACATCTACTATCCAAGCTCGTTTTAGTACTACTGGATATGACACAGCAAGATACTGCCCCATCACAAGTAGCCTTACGGTTTATGCAAATATCGCTTCTGACAAGATACAATATACGCGTACAGCAGTGTTTCATTTCGGACACATGGCCGACGCCGGCAATTATCGCCTAACAGACACTTCAACGATAACTTATCTTGGTGTGGATAATGTAGCAGGCGGCTCGTCTTATCAGGATAAGCACTTCTTTGCGTTCATGTGGGCATGCAACACCGCCAGTGGTGCTGGTTGGGCACCTGACCCTAACAGATTGGCAAAATCATGGTCACAACGTAGCAACATGGCAATAGATGGCTTCAACTACCCCGACACTACTATCGGTAGTTGTTTCATAGGCTTCAACGGATCATCACCTATGCTGGGGGGTGCAATCTATAGAACTACCGCTGTGCATGGCTCCGCCTTTATCGATGATTTCTACTGGTTTGCACTACCACAGGGCGGCTACACAATTAAAGACTCACTAAACCAAGCCTCCCTAGCACTATTTGGAATACCCTTCGATCAAACCCCACTTTGGACCGGAACCACCACATACTTCCCAGAACTCGACACTATAGTCGATGGTAAACAGTTGTATATAGCAGCGGATTGGTATGATTGTCGGATGATGGTGTTTGGTAATTCTGGGCTTTATCTGCGGCAGTACTATCCCTATCTGTATTACGATTGCTTAGAGTATGGTGGGTTTCTTGTTAATCCGTATAATTTGAATGGAGCGGTTCCTAATGGGGCCTATGCGGAGATTTGGGCTTGGAGAGCAGGTGATGCGGCGGCAATTATATCCACAATGACAGGCAGCTTAGGCAGTGGGAGCGGTTTTTCACGCGGTCACATCTATCTCTACGGCTATGCACAGCAACTCGATATTCCTAGTTGTGTCTATGTCTATGGATCTAAAGTCGGCTTTAATGATTGGGTGGAAGTAACTAACGGCTACATAACCTCCGAAACGCCCACATGGTATGACATAGGATACGCCAACGACTTCAAATACATAGCCATCGCATGCTACAACAATG
Source organism: Candidatus Bathycorpusculum acetigenes (assembly GCA_009781675.1). Classification (GTDB taxonomy): domain Archaea; phylum Thermoproteota; class Bathyarchaeia; order Bathyarchaeales; family Bathycorpusculaceae; genus Bathycorpusculum; species Bathycorpusculum acetigenes. The sequence goes on from WQVG01000026.1 coordinate 16,480, forward strand.
ACAGCGGCTGGGGCTGCAACATAATGGTAGACACCGTCAGAGTAATACCCTAACTCTACTCCCTCCCTCTCTTTTTTGTTATATTTTGATTTTGACTTAGGCAAGAGGATTTGTGCGATTATAGTTAAGTCAGTGCTTTTTCATGTACCCTTTGATTCTTGGGATGGGTTTATAACGCTATTCTTTAGGGGCATCTAATGAATTATTTCTGAATGCTGTTGTTTGTTTTTGTTTCTGTTTTTTGTGGTGGATCAATAGTCCTAAGCCTATAATTGTGCTGGCGGTTAGGATTGTTGTGGTAAGTATAAGTGGCAGGGGTGCTGGTTGGGTTTTTTCTGTTGTGAAGTGGATTGTTTGGGTGGTTTTTAGGTTTCCATCTGTATCTGTTGTATACACAGCTATGTTGTGTGGACCAGAGGATAGATTGTCAAGTGTTGTGTTGCTTCCAATCTCAAATATGATCCCCGCATCAAGACGATAACCAACCCAAGACAGCGACTCTTTTGAGGAAAATTCCAAGGCAATCTTGGATCCATAGTAGGTTTTGTTTTCAGGTGAAATCAGTGTAAGCCGTAAAGTCTCCTCTGGATTGATTTGATCTATCACGCCATATCCAAAAGGCACATAACGCTCATTTATCGCCAGACGCGATCCCCAAAGATTATCACAGCCGCCGAGGGCATAGATTATATCGTTGGCAACTGCGGCTGTTAGCCAGCCTCGGGGACTGGGCATCTCGGCTCCTAGGGTCCAGGTGTCTGTTTGGGGGTTGTATACTTGGGTAGTGTTGATTGCTCGTGCGTCTGGTCCTCCGCCTATGACATAGATTTGTTTAGGGGCCAGCAGTCCGGTTGTTGCGGCTGCGGCGGCGTTGCGGGTGATGTGGGGCATTTGTGCGCCTCGGTTCCAGGTGTCGGTTTTTGGGTCATAGATTTGATTCAAATCTACCGGCGCCCCATAATGCAGACCCTCATAGCCGCCTAAGATGTAGATTTTACTATCTACAACTGCTGAGGCATAAGCATGCACGGGGTTGTTTAGGGGTTTTTTAGTTGTCCAAGTGTCAGTGGCGACATCGTAGACCTCATTTACTCCAACAACTGCTGCGCCCGTTTGTGATCCGCCGATTAGGTATATTTTTCCGTCAATTTCGTTTGCGCATAAATTTGATCGGGCGGTGGGCATGGGGGTTTTGGTTTCCCAGCTATCAGTTTTGAGATCATAAACCTCCACAGCATCACTGGTAAAATATTCACCACTACTTCCATAGGTACCGCCTATGACATAGATTTTATCTTGGTAGACGGTTATGCCAAAGGAGTTTCTTGCTGTGGTCATGGTTTTTTTGGTGGTCCATTCGTCTTTGCTTGGATTATAGACGTAGTGGTTTCTGCTACTTAGAAGATGTATTTGTCCATATACCGTAACTGCCTCATAAGCGTCTCCCTGGGGTATGGGTTTTAGGCTTTTCCAGGTGTTTTCAGTTGTTTGTTGAGCTGATGCTGTATGTTCAGAGAGTACCATAAAAGACAATATTAGTAAAAAGATAATATGCAGGGTGGCTATTTTTTTCATTAGACCTTTTCACCCTTGTAGGACCTTGTAGAGGATGTTGTTGTAAAGTTCGTCAAAAAAATATTGTATCGCGCGATTAATGTTATCGCATTAATGGTTAATTGTATCGTTAATGCTAAATTTTTTGGCATCAACATTACCAACTTTAACAATTAAACCCAATTATATAAATTTTCCTTTAACCTTTCTAACAGACAGACTAAAACATTTCAAGTCAAAAACCTAATCGAAGTTGAATCTGCGCCCTTTTCCTCTTTTCACGTCATTTTTGATTTGAAAATTGTGTGCAGGTCTGCACAACCCCGTCCAAAGTACAAAAAAGATGTTTAGAGCGTTAATTTAGCGTTCCCCCCATCAATACAGCGCACATCACAAACCTGATGCCCGCATTGGCAGCGCCGAAACACCTTTTTGGCTTCCACCTTGTTTTGGGTCTTGATTAGGCGGCCTGAGCTGAGCCGCCCGCACCCGTCACACCAAACATAATACTGTTTCATCCTCACCGCCTCAAATGCACCTCTCGTAGATGGGGGCAGCCGCAAACTGGGCAGATGTCTTGGTAGTCGAGTCTTTGGCAGTCCACATCATCCCAATCATTTGATGCTATATAGCCCATATCGGGTTTTAGGAATGATTCGCCGCAGTATGTACACTCATAAACCATCAAATCACCAGCAAAGAATAGGGGGTTATTGTTCGGGGTATCCGTTTATGATCCAGATGATGTTTGTTTGGTGGGGTGTGTGGCGGCTTTGTATGGTTAGGCCGTAGTCGCTTGTGGGGGTGTTTGTGTAGGTGCATTTCTGCAGTTTGACGTGTTCGTTTTTGGGGTCAAAGAGATAAACCGGCTTTTGAGTTGCCCGTATACGGCATATGGTCAGGTTGCCTGTGCGGGTGAATACCAGAGGGGAATGGGTAGTCATGTTAGGCGGCCTCCTCAACCAATGCTACCCAGACAACCGCGTTAGCTATATTCCATCTGCCGCCGAGTTTTATTTGTGATCTTAGGCCGTATCTTGTGCGTTTGATGCCGTCTCCGTCGTCATCGTGGCTGAACACTATGAGTTTCATGCGTTCGCCCCGTGTGTTAAAGACGCTTATGACGCTTCCATAAGCGGGTTTGTCACGGCGCAGCACATAGACTGTGTCATCATTGCCCCGCTTAAACACAATAGGGGACAAGGCATGGGCCTTTTGATTGATTGATTGTTCGGTTTTAACGATTGAGTTCATTTTGTTTTTGCCTCATTACCCATAATACACATAACCATATATAAATATGACTATATATGTGTGAGTAGTTATAAAAGTGAAACTTTATGGCCTTCCTTGTTTTTTTAGGTAGTTTTGTTTATAGTCACGTTAATATGTGGCTGTGGTGTATGGAGTATTTTAAGGCAAAAACAAATGAACAAATAACGGAAGGTGGTGATTGAGTGATCGAATGGGTTCTCATTACTCCTGCTCACAGCAGAACGAAATCAAAACGTGTGACAATTCCTGAGGCGATAATTACGGCTCTTGATTTGACGGATGGAGATGAGATTGGATGGGAAATAGTCGCGGAAAGTGAAGGTGTGCTAGGTGCGAAATTGCATTTTCGAAAAAAAGCTAAATGATGAAAAATATGGAAGCGGGATAAAATGTTGTTGTTGAGGCAAAAACAAAATGCCCCGCTCCCACGGGACTTTTAATTGTTTGTCGGGTTTAAGTATTTTTCCATTTATTGAACACATAACTACCCACATGTTTATAGTTGTATTTATATACTTGTTTGGCGTGTTTAGTATTTGAGGCAAAAACAAAATGAGTATTCAATCTCAAATAGTAAAACCAGAAGTTACCCCAACTACTACCCCGCAATTAAGAGTCTACGTCGCCAATCTCCGCAAATACTCTGAGGGTGAGTTAGCGGGCGGCTGGATCAACCTGCCAGCATCTAACAAAGAAATCAAAACCTTCCTAACCGAGGTTGTCGGTTTAGATGAGCAGTATGAGGAGTATAGTGTTCAGGATTATGAGTCTATCTTTAGTTTAGAGGAGTATGTAGACCTCTATGACCTAAACATGTTGGCTATTAAGCTGGAGTCTATGTTGGAGGGGGAGCGAACGGTTGCTGCCTACTACTGCATGAGTAATGGTATTCGTCACATAATTGATGTGGTTAATGTGTGTGAGCAGCTATCCGATTTGGTCTACACTCAACTAGAGGATGTTTGTGGGGGTTCTAGAGAGGAGCGGCTGGGCTATTGCTTTGCCCAGGAAACCGGTTTAGAAGCCGAGTTGGAACAAGTTCAGCTCTCAAGCGGGATCTCTGCGGCGGACTATTTTGACTATGAGCGCTACGGACGTGACATCGCCGAAAGCGACGGCTACTTTGTGACCGCGGATTTGTTCATACACTACACAGGTGATTTGGATGAGAAGCGCTATACCCGTGAAGAGTTAAGAGAGCGGCTAGATGACAGCCGCCTAACAGTTATCGCATAGGAGGTGTGAGTATGACCAAGCAAGCCTGTCTGGAGAAAAGGGAGCATGGCGACATATGCCGCCACTGCGGCCTAGTCCTTAGATGGCTCAAAGTGTCCCGCGGCGAAGTCATCGTTTTGGGGCTCTGTGCGGACTGCGTCAACGACCCAAAAATCAACCCCTGCCTCGATGGCTGGAGGGGTTCGGATGAGTGAGCAGTACAGCCGCTTCTGTCCCCACATCAACCGCCCCGCTGCCCAGTGCAGTGTTATGCAGATGCAAAACCGCCTCTGCACCCTTTGTTGCAAAGAACACTACGCTAACCCCAAACAGTATAACCGATGCTTCTACAACAAACAAGTGCCAAGTCAAATCTTGCGGCCCCTGGGAAGCGAATTGAAATGAACTCACAAACGCTAGGGAGCAGTATTTAAGCAGTACTCACAACCACAAAAAACACGTGATGTGACCCAAAATACAAAAAAATCAACAAATACTGGTCACAAACAAGGCTGGATAAACCCTGACAACTAATTTTTCCTCTAATCCTCTTCTTTATTTTTTCGGTTTTTTCGGTGTTTTCCGGCTTTTTCAAGGTCTTTTTTAGAGGGTTTTAGAATTAAATATATTTGCAGATTTTATATGTTGATTTATAAGGTTTTAGGGTTATAAAAAAATTGTATCGGAGGCATATTTGGATTTATGTATGATTTGCAACTTGAGCTCAGGCTGTTTGTGTGTTTTGGAGGCGTCGATTATTTTATAAAGCTCCTATCCTAACTCTTTGTATACTCACCGTTAATGAGCACCTATCCGGTAAGTGCGTACCTCTCCTGCCAAGCGTAGGGTGACGCAGACCACCCCCTCAACCTTATCAAAATATTTTCACGAGGCAACCTTATGCATATTCGAACCAA
>WQVG01000027.1 GCA_009781675.1 Candidatus Bathycorpusculum acetigenes
CTAGTTGGTGTTTGATTTTTCCTTTTTGGCGGGTATCTTGGATTTCTATTTGTTTTATGCGATCAAAGAGAGTCTGCATTTTCTTATATGCAAACTATGGAAACGGCAGCTATAAATGTATCATAACAATGCAGAAAAAAACTACTTTTCAAAAAAACCTTTACTCAACTTTCATGCAATCGTCGTGCAATGACGTTGCCTAAAATTATTCCGCTCCACCCCATGTGTCTGCGCTTTAGTCTGAACCAACAGTCTGGATGGAATCAACTCCGCATAAGCCTCCCAGTTATCAGCAAAAAACACGGCTACATTAAACCTCAAAAGCCGATCCAACATCAACTTTAAGGTTTTACTGTCCCGGTTCCCGCATTCCCAATCAATGAGCTGTTTAGTAGTGCGGCAATAGGCTTTCCAGATCCAGAGCTTGTTTTTTTAAACTTTAGAAAATGCCACAACTCATCGAGTTCCACCACAATCTCGCCTTGTGGTATGGGTTTTTCATACGTTGCAAGCCCAAAAGCCCTCACCCAATCATACACAGCTTTATGGGAAACCCCTACAAGCTTTGCTATGGCACGAAAAGACAGCCCATTAACATATAGCAGGATGGCCCAGTGTTTGGTTTTTGTATTTTTGCCGCGCGGCTGTTCTTTTGTAAATTGACAATTACAAGCCCTGCATTTGTAGCGCTGTTTGCCATGATGATGACCATTTTTTACTGAATGAGAGCTTTTGCACTTTGGACAAAACACAATACCAACTCAAAACATTACACCATCATTCAAATATAAACACTCTCAAATTTTAATCCCAATATTCTTTTTCATGATATATAAAAAACTTTAACTCTAAGTTGCAACATAAACCCGAAATCCGCACGCATGCATAGACCACGCCTTTGCTGGTTTTAACATCGTTGAGATAAAACAACCCTCATCGACACAGGTTACATGTTATGGTTCTAACCCGTGATGAACTCGACTTGGTCGCAATTCGTGTGGTCCTTAGGTATCTGCCAAAAGTCAAGACGCACTGGCAAATCATCCAGAATACAGGTGAAATCCACGAAGTTACCATCCGAGGCACCAAGATCACCTAAAATGTCGGCTTCACCATACCAGATGTCATAAAAACCCTTAATTTAACAGCTGGCGGGTGGATATTCTGAACCATTGTATTGCTAACTTGATCGCATCCGTGTCACACCTTGACAGGTAGGTCGAGGAGTTTTGGAAAAAGGTATAAAAGCTACTGCGCTAAGGAATTCCCCCAAAAAGGGGAGATATATAAATGGAATTTTGTCCAAAATGCGGTTCACGTCTTGAACCAAAAAAGTCAAAGAACGGAAAAGAAGCAACGCTAGTTCTTGCCTGTCCAAAATGCGGATACAAAAAGCCTGAGGCAGCCGAGAAGATTGAACAAAAAGTAACCTCCAAAGTTATCCAGCACAAACCCCAACAGTTTGTAGCCGTCATCAGTAAAGAAGAACAAAAACTTAGTACACTTCCGACGGTACGGATTGAATGTCCTCGATGCGGCAACAATACCGCTTATGTGTGGCAGGTACAAACCCGCGGCGCAGATGAGTCTTCCACACAGTTTCTGCGTTGTACCAAATGCAACTACACCTTCCGGGAATACAGCTAATGCCTCCTTTATTCCCTGTTTGCATGTGATTGCTATAGGTACAGCGTTTTTTTAAGCCCTCTAAATGGTTGTATACAGGAATTTAGCGGTTAGAGTCTTCAATTAACACCGCCAGTCCCTGCTTAACTAAAATCTGCGCATTTAACGCCGGCAGAGACGCCACATCCTCGGCGGTAAAGGGTCCATAGGACTTCATGTCTGCCCCCATGATGGCTGGAATAGACTTTATGAAACGCAACGTTAAACGTTTATGGGTAACATGTGTGGGTTGCTTGAACTCTGTTTTAGGCGCATTTAGCGTTTGTTGCGTAGGCTGGGTGGTGGATTGAACTATTGTTACTGTTATGGGTGTCTGTCCGCCCTCTTTTAGGTTCTCTGCAAACTGTCTGTAGGTCTCTGCAAAGCTGACAAAACTCTGACACATCTTGGTTTCCTCTTCTGTAAGCAGTTCGATGGGTGCTTTATAGAGGCGGGTGATGGTTTTGAGGATTTTTCTGTACCGTAAATCCAATAGTTCCCCAAGTATGCGCTCCACGTTTTTCATTTCATGCTCCAGCAGGTTGACCTTAACGGTTTTTTTATCAGCTATTTTACTGTTTTCTTCTCTAATATGTGCCAAGTACTCAGCGATTTTGACATAGAAATCTGGCGGCAATCCCCCAAGTGTAGGGTCATCGATTTCACGACGCCAAGCCGCATAGAGTTGGTTGTACATTAGGGTGCCACCTCTGCTCTTCTTTTACAGATAAGCAAAACCGCAGCGGCTGTAGGCAACTCAACGGTTTGGTTTTTATATGGACCCAATGTTTCCCCACTCATCCTAAACTCTGGCGCGTCAAACACCAACACTTTCACTTTTCCCTTTTTAAAAGCTACCGCTTCAGTGAAGGGGTCAAAAATTTGCAGTTCTTTAGGTTTAAATTCGACTTTTTTGAGTCCTGTTTTGCCATGGAGGGTGCCGTTCATGCGGATGAGTCTATGAATGTCAGTAGTGACCACGGTGTCAATTTTGGCCGCCTGCTCTTGTCGGGTGTGTTCAGCGAGTTTAAGCCATGTTTGAACCTTGACCCCCTGAATGCTTTCCCATCGGCCCTCGTTTATAGCCCGTTTGATGATGGTGTCTTTACTGTCAAGTAGTGTCTTGTTTTTTAATCCAACTTCTTTGAGATCTGCGGGTAAGGCAGTTTCAAGAAAGTTTTGCATGCCCAGTTTTAGACGGCGGTTCCAGCCAAAATCGTGCAGATTAAATTTCTTTGAACTGGTTTTTTTTCGCGGATTTTTCCCTTTGGTCTCTTTGTTTTTTTCCAATATACTTAATCCTAAACCGGTTACGTAGTCGACAATTTCTTTTCTTGCCATGGCATCTAGCGATCGTATAACCTCACTTTCAAGGTGTATGTGATAGCCGCGGTGCCCCGAAAAAAACACTCTAACATCGTCTTGGGAGAAGCCAAAATCGTTCTCCAGCATGTCAAGTAGCTTAGCGACTTCGTCACGTGCGGACGCTATACAGAGATCACATGCCCAGATTTTTGTTTCAAACTTGGTGGCTCCACAGCATGGACAAATATCTGGTGTGATGCCTCTGCCCTCAAAGTTGCATTTGACACATCGAAATTCATCATGGATCTTGTTACATGAAGTGGGTATGTGGTCAGCGTCTATGTCAAAGACCACGTCGCTGCCTATCCAGCCCTTCTTATCCATGTCAAAGTCTGGGTTATCGTAGTAGGCGCAGCTGTGATAGACGTCTGAGGGCACAGTATTGGCTATAACGGTTCGGAAGTTGGCGATTTGTTCAAAGCGCCGGTGCCGTACCATAAACTTTTCTCTAAACATGAGGTAGCCAAATTCACGCTGATGTGGCAGAGGTGGAGAGGGCACAGCGTTAGCAGGCTCACGGTAGAACTCGCTAAACAGCTGATAGACAAATTCTCTAGAATCTAACTCCATGCTCTCTCCCCTAGATTATGGTATGGTATGTGGGCACAATAATTTAACTCTAACCTGCAAGACCATATTGACTCTGCTTAGAATTATTAGATATGCCTGATGACTCTCGTTGCAATCTTTAGCATCGACGGCCGATAATTTGTTCAACGTTTTTCTGTCTCATGCCAGCTCGATGATGCATTTCGTTTTGGGAGTGTATTGTTGTGGATTTTATATATTTGTGGTATGCTCTTCTTTAGAGCCTGTTTTCAGCTCATTCTTGAGATTTCATCGCTGAACTCTAAGGTCTACAGGTAACTACCAGGGTTTTACAAGCTAAATTTATTAACCAAACCGCAGTGATAAGCTAAATATAATCCTATACTGTATGCATGTGAGCGAGGAAGAGAGGTTTAAGATGTTTAAGCTTAAAGTGTCTGACGCTAAATTACTCCGAGACATGGCAACCGCCATCTCTATTTTGGTCGATGAAGCCACCTTTAAAATCGAACCCGACGGACTCAAATTGCGCGCGATGGATCCTTCCCGCGTTGCAATGATCGATTTCGAGTGGCCAAAGAGTATCTTCCAAGAATATGACGCCCCCCAGCCCAGCAAGCTGTGCCTCAATATAAGTGAACTCCTCAAACTCCTCAAACGAGCTGGTAAAGAAGAAGCCGTCGAACTCAGTCTCGATGATAAAACAGGCAAACTCCAAGTTATTGTAACCGGTAAGTACGCCCGCAAATTCACCATGAGCCTGCTCGAACCCAGCGAAGAAGAAGTGCCGACACCTAAAATCAGTTTTAATATCAAAGCCAAAACCACAACCACTGGTCTCAGTCAGGCAATAGAGGATGCTCAGCTAGTAAGTGACCATGTTAAAATAGACGCAGAACCTGAAAAACTCACCTTGAGCGCATCAGGAGATATCATGGGCGCAACCATAACTATCCAAAAAGGAAGCGACGCGTTGTTGGATCTCGAAGTCAAGGAGCCCGCTAAAGCCACATTTAGTCTCAGTTACCTAAGCGAAATCATAAAAGCCGCCTCCGCAACCAGTGACATCGCGACCTTGGAGTTCTCAACTGATATGCCGGTTAAAATTGATTTTCAGCAGACCAAAGAAGGAAAACTAACTTTCTTCTTGGCGCCTAGAATTGAAACTGAATAACGCGAAATATAGCTGAAAGCATGCCGGTTCACACAACAACGTGGCCCCAATTCTTGGGACACGCCATACTCTTTTGTTTGGATGATCTCGTCGCATAATGGGACCTGTCAGATTCAACAGCACCCTACACGTGTAGTGCCCTTGTTTCTCCAAGTGCATGAAATGTAAAACCGCAAACTATCTCGCGTATCCTCCTGCTCTGAGTTTTATTTAGTTAAGCAAAAAGGGGTTAACCTCAGTAGGGGATGTCTTAATGTTTATTAATTTTATTTTCTTCTAATAATATGAGCATTTTAAATGAGTTATCAGTTAGCCGGGAACACTCAAAATTCTGAAATAGGTATAATATTACCCACGTTCGACGAAGCTACCAACATAGCTAAACTGATTGAAGATATTGAAAACCTGAACCTAGACCTTTCTATTATGGTTATAGATGATTCAAGTCCTGATGGGACTGCCAAAATCGTGCAAGAAAAACAAAAAAAGTATTCAAATTTACTCCTATGCAACCGACCTAAAAAATTGGGTTTAGGCACCGCCATAACTGAGGGCTTCAAAATTTTTCTTTCACAAGATCCAGTGCCCAAATACGTTTTCACCATGGATGCTGATTACTCTCATGATCCTCAGGATATTCCAAAGCTTTTAGCCGTAATGCAGCAATATGAATGCGGCATAGTTATTGGCAGTCGTTACAGCAAGGGTGGTAAAATCATGGGTTGGCCACTTTCACGAAAGCTCATCAGCAAAACTGCCAACGCCCTCGCACGGGCTTCGCTTGGTTTGGGTCTTCAAGATTGCACCAGTGGTTACCGTTGTTACTCATCTATCTTTCTTAGCGAAGTCATCGGTCGTCTACACAGTCACACCTATGAAATCCAAATTGAAACAGTACGGCAGGCGGCCCTTAGACATTTTCAAGTTAAAGAAACACCTGTGCTGTTTGTGAATCGTAAACGCGGCAAATCCAAGTTGACTTGGACTGAGATTCAGAGTTTTCTCTCTTATACATTTAAGGCTGTCTGGAATTCCAGCTGAGTAGATTCGTTTTTTATGTAGGTTAGATGTGGCAAGAGTTTACGTTTGAGAACTGGCAGGTTACCGTTTAAGCTTGGTAGATCTGGGATTTCTTACGGTTGGTGTCATGGCTTTTTTAGCCTTAAGCGTAGTTTTGGGCTTGCCAGTTTATTCCCTATATGGTGAATCAGTAACGGCCTGTGTTATACTGATGATATTTTCCATTTAAGCCCCAATGAAGTGCGGCATCAGGGGTTGGGTGCATTTGAGTAGAGGACCTCACTGTAGCTGTTGTTTATGTGTTGGTGCCCCAGTGCAGGAATGAACTAGAAGCAGCCATTCTTTGACTTGTCTATGCTTTTTGTGCTCTGTTTTGGTGGTATCGCTTTTAATTCTCTGCAGATATGGGGGTCCTTTCAAAATCTACTTGAGTGTAGCGGTTGCAATTTCTGCTCTGTTTTTTAGTTTCTGAAAATGACGTCTAAAAAAGGTGTGCTGTAGTGTTGCAAACGATAGCGGTCTCCTGAAAGTTCGCTATATAGGTTAACCTAAAACTAGTTGGCGGTAATTGTTTTCTATACACTGTAATTGCCCGTTTGAGTCTTTGATGGCAACGTTTATAACCTCTTATACTATTTGCTAAAGGCGCGAAGCGGATGATCAATGGGACATCGTAAACATCATGCTCCAAGACATGGTTCATTGGCCTATTTACCGAGGCACCGTGCGAAGAAACCAGTAGCACGTATTAGATACTGGCCTCAGATAAAGTCAGATTCACCAAAGCTTTTAGGCTTTTCAGCCTACAAGGCAGGTATGACATACATCTTTACTATCGAAGATCGGAAGCGGTCACCGAACTTTGGTAAAGAAGTCATGCGGGCCGCAACCATACTAGAAACGCCGCCAATTCTTATATGCGGCATAAGAACCTACACTAAGACCCCCTACGGTTTAGAAAACATAACTGAAGCTTGGATGAGTGAACCTCCAGCTGAGCTTAACCGTCTCTTGGTCTTGCCAGATTCCTTTAACACAGAGGAAATGCTTCAAAAAGTCCAAGATAGCATCGATCATACTGATGTTGTGCGTGTCATCACAGCAACTCAGCCAACGCAGACCAGTCTCTCCAAAAAGAAGCCTGAAACCTGCGAAATCCAAATCGGCGGAGGAAACATACCTCAACAATTCGAGTACGCTAAACAACTTCTTGGAAAAACCGTCGCGCCCGAAGAGGTCTTCAAAGACGGTCAGTACATAGACGTTGCAGGCGTAACGGTGGGCAAAGGATACCAGGGCCCAGTTAAACGCTGGCACGTAACCAAGCTACAACATAAGGGTAGAAAAACCAAACGCGGCATCGCCACTTTGGGTCCATGGAATCCCCATCACCTCATGTACAGCATTGCACGTGCAGGCCAAACAGGTTACCATCAAAGAATCGAATTCAATAAACGTATCCTAAAAATCGGTAAAAACGGTAAAGAAGTCACCGTTAAAGGCGGATATATCCGATATGGCGAAGTCAACGGACCCTACATCTTAATAGACGGCAGTATTCCTGGTACTGAAAAACGCATGATCCGGCTCCGAGTTCCTGCACGACCCCCAACAGCCGCCCCCGAAGCCGCACCACAAATAACATATATCTCACTGGAGTCTCCTCAAGGAAAATAGGTTGAATGACGCATGGCACAGAAAACCACAGAAATCTTTGACTTACAAGGCAAAGCCAAAGGGACAATCACTCTTCCCATAGTATTTCAGACACCGCTAAGACCCGACGTGATTAAACGCGCCGTCTTAGCCATCCAATCTAAACGTCTCCAGCCACAGGGTCGAGATCCCATGGCAGGCAAGAAAACAACCGCTGAATCACGCGGGACCGGAAGCGGTATTGCTCGTGTTCCTCGTGTTAAAGGCGGTAGCGGCAAAGCTGCCTTTGCTCCAAGCACCGTTAAAGGCAGACAGCCCCATCCACCACGTGCAGAAAAAATCATAGTTAAAGATATACCAAAAAAAGAAGCCAAACTCGCTTTGATATCTGCTATCGCTGCAACCGCTGAAAAAGAGGTTGTTGCCGCCCGCGGACACAAAGTTGACTCAGTCATAGGTTTACCCCTAGTTGTAGAGGATACCATAGAAAACCTGACAAAAACCAAAGAAGTCGAAGATGTTTTTGCAAGCTTTGGTTTTGATGCAGAACTCTGCCGCGTCAGAGACAGCCGTAGTGTCCGTGCAGGTAAAGGTAAACGCAGAGGCCGCAAAATGAAGCAAGCCGTAGGGCCACTTATTGTGGTGGTTGACAGCAAAAGTTTAGCTAACGCCGCCAGCAACATTCCTGGTGTGGAAGTAACTACAATCAATAGCCTTAACACTGAAATGCTCGCTCCGGGAACTCATCCGGGTAGACTAACAGTTTGGACTAGCGGTGCAATAGACAAGTTAACAAGTCTTTATGGAGAATCAACCTAATGAAACCAGATGAAATAATCCACTACCCTTTGATGACCGAATCCGCCAGCATCATGGTTGAAAAAGGTAACAAACTTGTCTTTATTGTCAACTCAAAAGCGGGCAAAGCCGATATTAAACGTGCTGTCGAAATCATGTATGAGGTCAAAGTAAAAGAAGTTAACGTACTTATCACACCACAAGGTGTCAAAAAAGCATTCGTGAAGCTCGCACCTGAATTCTTAGCTTCCGACATTGCAATAAAACTTGGAATCCTCTAATAACTGAAGGCTTGACTATGGGAAAACGTATTCGTGTTCAAAGACGGGGCCGCGGTGGGCAAAACTTCCGTGCCTCAACTCACAAACGGGTTGCACCCGCAAAGTATCCCTCTATTGCTCCAAAGGAATCTTTCGAAATTGAACTCATCGGTGTCATAGTAGATTTAGTTCATGACCCTGGTAGAGGTTCCCCGCTCTCACTGGTTGAATTCGAAGACGGTACAGTCATGTACAGCATCACACCTGAGAGTGTTTTCGTTGGTCAGGAAATCGTCTACGGTGGTAAAGCACCCGCTGACATCGGTAATATTCTCCCATTGGGCAAAATGCCTGAAGGCACCTTAGTTTGCGACCTTGAACTCCGCCCCGGAGACGGCGGTAAAATGGCGCGTAGCTCAGGAGCATACGCAACAGTAGTCGGACATACCCCACAGGGTACAATGATCCGTCTACCCTCAGGGCGAACCCGCTACGTCAACGATTACTGCTTAGCAACAGTGGGTGTAATCTCAGCATCTGGGCGCATCGAGAAACCATTCCTCAAAGCCGGCGAAAAATATCACCTCATGAAAGCCAAAGGCCACAAGTATCCACGTACCAGCGGCAGAAAGATGGTCCCTGCAGTCCACCCCTATGGTAGCAGCAAAAAGAGTGCCCGCAGAACAACAACAACCTCTCATGGTGCACCACCAGGACAAAAGGTTGGCTTAATCGCCGCCCGCGGACCCGGACAGAAGAAGAAACGGGCCATCCGAGGATAAACATTAACAGGAGAAACTGAATATGCCAAAAGAATTTAGTTACCGTGGACACAGCCTCGAGAGCCTCTCAGGCATGTCTATGGATGAATTCATCAACCTGCTTCCGTCACGCCAAAGAAGAAGCCTCCAACGTGGCTTAACCCCCGAACAGCGTATCCTACTTGAAAAACTACGCACAGCCAAAGAATCCAAAACTATCAAAGACAGTGGTATCAAAACACACGTTCGCGACCTTATTGTATTGCCAGAGATGGTTGGCGCAAGAATCAGTGTGCACAACGGTAAAGAATTCGTCGCTGTAGACATAAAACCCGAAATGATCGGCCACTACCTTGGCGAATTTGCTATAACCAACAAACCTGTCCGCCACGGCACACCCGGTATCGGTGCATCACGTTCTTCAATGTATGTGCCGCTAAAATAAACCCTTTTCTTTCTCTCTATATTTTCGTTTTCAAGTTTCTCTGCTAATTGCCAATGTTCTGTATACTAGCTGTTTAAGCATTGATAAACTAAAGTATCTTGTGAAATGTCTGTCTAAGGGCTAGTGACTTGGATTAGTAGACTGAGACTTTAGCCACACCCGGGACCTTTAGCAACTCTGGGATCAGTTCTCCGGGGATTTTTCGTTCTACAATAAAGGTTAGTTTTGGTTCTGGCGAGAGTTCTGGGTCATCTACTATGGCTTGACGTATACTGAGTTTTGCGCTGTTGAGAATTACAGCGGTGCTGGATAGTATACCTGTGCCGGCGGCGTTTGTGGGTGTGATTTCTACGACGCCTAAGTTGAGATGTTTCGCGATTTCTTTTAGACTATGGCCTGCAGGGCGGATTTCTTCAAATATTCTGCGAAGTTCTGGGTTATTGTGGATGCTGCTTAGGGTTTCGTTGACGGTGCGTCTATCTACGCCTGCGGCTCGTGCAACTCGGACTGGTGGAATTTCGATTTGGTTGACATATATTTTATTGTCTTTGACCGATAATCCGTTTTCTATAAGGACGCGTGTAACTTTTAGGCGTTCAGGATACTGTTGAAGCTGGCTTTCAATTTTCTTCCACATTTGTGGTCTCTTCTGTAGTATTTTGTGCGTTTAGGTATAAATGTGTTGTTAACCATTACCCTCTGGCGGTTAGACGACTTTTTAGAAACTTATCTGGAGTATAACCTCTGCTAAGAACCGTATGGTGTTTTCTTTTTCGAGTTCCAGAAGGGCGTTTGAAGGCAAGAAGGTTCATGGTCAAAAGTCAAGAGCGCTAAATACCGTGCTGAAATTGAAAAGAAATTGAAAAGTAATCTGGTAATGTACAGAAATGTGCAGAAAAGCCTTAAATAAGGCCTGTGCTGAACCACTCACAGCAAAGGCGAACCAAATTGCCAGACAAAAAAATTCTTCTCCAAGAATCCGACATACCAAAACAGTGGTACAATATCGTCCCCGACCTGCCCCATCCCCTGCCGCCATTCATCGAAGCGGAAACAGGGAAACCGGGCGTCGGAATCGTTCCCAAAATCTTCCCCAAAGCAATCATCGGACAAGAAATCAGCCAAGAACGCTGGATAGACATCCCAGATGACGTCCGAGAAATCTACAAAATCTGGCGCCCCAGTCCCCTTTTCCGCGCGACAGGACTAGAAAAAGCGCTTAAAACCCCCGCCAAAATCTTCTACAAGTATGAAGGGAGTTCACCCTCGGGCAGTCATAAAACCAACAGCGCTGTGCCTCAGGCATACTACAACATGAAGGAAGGCATAACCCGTGTTACAACCGAAACCGGTGCAGGACAGTGGGGTAGCGCACTTTCCTTTGCCGCCAATATATTTGGTATAGACGCAACCGTCTACATGGTCCGCGCAAGTTTCGAACAGAAACCCTACCGCAAAGCTATGATGAACGCTTTTGGTGCAACTGTCTATGCCAGCCCCAGTAAACAAACCCAATCCGGCAGAAAAATTCTTTCCGAGGATCCCGAAAACAAAGGTAGCCTCGGAGTTGCCATCAGCGAAGCTGTCGAAGACAGCCTAGAAAGCGAAAAAACAGGCAAAAAAGCCCACTATACAATCGGCAGTGTTTTTAATCACGTTTGCATGCATCAAACCATAGCAGGGTTAGAGGCACAAAAACAACTAGCCATAGCTGAAGAATACCCTGATGTAGTCTATGGGTGCATAGGTGGCGGAAGCAGCTTCAGCGGACTGTACTGGCCCTTCTACTACGACAAAATCACCAAGAAGGCACCCAAAGAAACTCAATTCATCGCCGTCGAACCGACCGCATGCCCCAAAGTAACGCGCGGTTACTATACCTACGACCACGGCGACACCGCCAGACTCACCCCGCTTGTACCCATGTACACACTGGGCCATGACTTCATGCCTGCCCCCATCCATGCAGGCGGTTTACGCTACCACGGCATCGCCCCAACCATAAGCGTGCAAGCCAAAGCAAAACAAATAACAACCATATCAGTTAACCAAGTGGATGCCTTTGACGCCGCAAAAATTTTCATCCGCTCAGAAGGTATCATTCCTTCGCCAGAGTCAACACATGCCATCAAAGCCGTCTGCGACGAAGCCCGCAAATGCGCCCAAACCAACACCACAAAAACTCTACTGTTCGCCCTAACAGGTCATGGTTACTTTGACATGTCCGCATACGACGAATACTTCAACGGACACCTGCAACCCTATGAATATCCAGCAGAAAAAGTGGCCGAATCAATGGCAAAACTACGTAAACTATACCCCTGGCTCAACGAGGTTTCAAAACAATACATTGGTTGTGAAACCTACTAACTTACCCCTTTATTTTATCCCTCTGCAATCTAATTTGTCAATCGGCTTAACTTAAACAGACACGGTTTACTTTTCTATAGACAAAACGAGAAGTCGCAGTACAAGGATTTTCTTTTTATTAACCCTCACACTTTACTCTAGCGGTTAATTATCTTGATTCCCGAATCCTCTCCCCGCAAAACCCTTGGATTCATCATCAACCCTGTGGCAGGTATGGGCGGTGCCGTTGGCTTGAAAGGTACAGACGGTAGACAGACTCTTGAGCGCGCCATAGCTTTGGGCGCTAAGCCTATCGCGGCAGAACGCGCTAAAACCTTCCTAAATGCACTTTTATCTGTTAGACCCCATCTCAAGATGCTTGTGGGTGTAGCTGATATGGGTGAGGATGAAGTAAAAAAACTGGGTTATGTTTGTAGTGTAATCGGCGAAACTAAGACTGAAACTACCTCCGAGGACACTCAAGCCGTTGCCACTGCTGTGGTTGAAGCCGGAGTAGATTTATTGGTTTACTGCGGCGGTGATGGCACAACCCGCGACATCCAGAAGGCTGTTGGTATGAAGTTGCCTGTGCTGGGTGTGCCCACTGGTGTCAAGATGCATAGTGCTCTTTTTGCAACCAGCCCACAAGCGGCTGCTAGAGTTGTGATTGAGTATTTATGGCGCGGATTGCCGGTGCAGGAAGCTGAAGTTATGGATATCGACGAACAAGTTTTTCGGGAAGGCCATCTCTCTGCAAAGTTGTATGGTTATATGCTTAGTCCTTTTGAACCACACCTAATTCAGGGCAACAAAATGGAGAGTCCCCTCACCGAAAACGAAGTGGAGAATCAGGCGGCAATCGCCCTCTACGTTATAGAAGCGATGCAGCAGAGCATCCTCTATGTTGTAGGTCCAGGAACCACCACTCGTACTGTTGCTGATCTGCTGGACCAAAAAAAGACTCTGCTTGGTGTAGATTTATTCTTAAACAAACAAATAGTCGCCCAAGACGTAAACGAAAAACAAATCCTCAAACAAATAAATGCTAACCCTACAGCAAAAATCCTTATCACACCCATCGGTGGGCAGGGCTTTATCTTTGGTCGGGGCAACCAGCAGATAAGCCCCCAAGTCATCCGCCAAGTGGGTATAAACAATATCATTGTCATCGCCACCAAGAACAAACTAGCCCAACTCAACCATCTAAGGGTGGATACAGGCGATACAGAACTCGACAACCAGCTCAGGCGATCTGGCTTAAGAGTCATAGTTGACTATAAGACCACCCAGCATATGTCTATAGAGTAACTGCTAACCTAACTTGTTTTTAAATACTCGAGTAACAGTAAACAAAAGGGAGACTTGTAAAAATTGATACCTATTAACAAACCGCAAATCGATGAAGCAGAAGTCCAGGCTGTGTTAGAAGTTATGCATAAAGGCCCTCTGACAAACGCACTGGGTGCTGGACCCAAAGTCTTGGAGTTCGAGAAAACGTTTGCAGAGTTTGCAGGTACTAAACACGCTGTCGCTGTTAACACAGGCACTGCCGCGTTGCATGCCGCAGTTATGGCTGTAGGCGTCAGACGCGATGATGAGGTTATTCTGCCCAGTTTCACTTTTGTTGCAACCGCTGAAGCCGTTGCGCTCTCAGGAGGCAAGCCCGTCTTTGTAGATATCGATCCAAAAACCTACAACCTCTCCCCCGAGGCAGTAGAGAAAGCCATTACCAAAAAAACCAAAGCAATTCTCCCTGTGGATCTCTACGGGTTCTCAGCTGACATGAAACCCCTGCGGGAGATTGCCGATAAACACGGCCTAGGCTTAGTCGAGGATGCCGCTCAGGCACATGGAGCCACCTATGCAGGCAAACCTGCCGGCGCATTTGCCGACGTCGCATGTTGGAGTCTTTATGCAAGCAAAAACATGATGGCCGGCGAAGGTGGAGTCATAACAACCAACAACGATAAACTCGATGAAATACTCCGCATGATACGCACACATGGCGAAAAAACCAAGTACGCCTCAGAGATGCTGGGCAACAACTACCGTATGATAGAATTACAGGCCGCTATAGGTACGGTACAGCTGACAAAATTGCCCTTGTTTGTCGCAAAACGCCGCAGAAACGCAGAGCAACTTACCAAAATTCTGCAGACAAACCCCAAACTCACTTTGCCCTATGAAACCCCCGACAGCCAGCATAGCTGGTACCTCTATACAGTACGACTAATCCAGGGTACTGAAGATGCCCGCAACAAACTCCTCAACAGCCTCAAAGCCAAAGGTATTGGCGCTGAAGCCTACTACATAAACCCCGTTAACACAATGCCCTTCTACCGTAACAACTATGGCGCCCAAGCTCTGCCCGAAACTGAGAAAGCCGCTAAACAAGTGTTTTCCCTGCCAATCCACCCCGAAGTAACCGAGGAAGAAATAAAATTTATCGGTGAAACAACCCTAACCCTTCTCTAACCATGCTACGTGAACATAAACGTGAAAGGGTAAACAGGTTCTCTTGGTAAACATGTTCTCTTATACTATTGTTCAACAGACGCTTACAGAATCCCTCTATGAAGCAGAAACACCCCTTATTCCAGTTTTTACATACTATCTGGTTTTGAGTCACTTGAGATAACGTTAAATTACCCTTTTCACTATACACCTTATAATTTGTAATTTTCTAAAGGGGTATGAAGTGTGAGTAACGATGAAGGCGTTTCCCGCATAAAAATCAAGTTCCTCATTGAAGCTATAGGTGAAGCCGAAGGCGAACTTGTTCGCTTCTTAGCACCGCGAACCATAGACGCCATTGTGCGCAAGTTACCGATGGAGGGCAGGTCCGCTCTGTGGAAAGAAGAAGTCTATTTTGAAATCCCCTTAAAAATGGGTGAAGAAAAAGCCAAACCCAGTGTCGAGGAGGGCACAATTGCATTCTGGCCCATGGGTAGCGCATTGTGTGTCTTCTATGGTAAAAGCCAGCCCTACAGTCCTGTAAGCATACTGGGAAAAATCACAAGTAACCTAGAGTTGTTTAAACAGGTTAAAAGCGGTTTAACAATCAAAGTTGTGCTTCTAACATCTTAGTTAGAGGGAACTGTCCTTCCACAGCTTTAGAAGCCGCTCACATTCTTCTTTAATTTCTTTGTCTTCACTTTTGTCTTTGAGTGCCTGCAGAAATTCGACACGTTTAGCGATTGAGCGCTTCTCTGCAACGCCCCCGTAGTAGCGCTTACCCTGCATGTATTCATGCATACTGGAAGCCTTTTGAACAAAGAGGCTGGCCGCATCTACGGGATTGTCTACTGCAAACTTGTTTGCCCAGATGGCAACTTCTGTTTCACGTAACTGGGTCATACCGTCGATTTCCACAATTTTACGGATATAGGTTTGCAGGTAATCGTAGTAATCTGTGGCTTTTAGATGTTCGAGTGCTTCTTTAACTTTCTTGGTAAACTCAGATTTGCCTTCAACATTTAATTCATGTTTGTATCCTTGGTCTATGAGCGCCTTTGCCTCTTTAAGTTCCTTTTTGGTATATACTCTCTCAGGAAAACTCAAGGTAATAAACTCCAAATTAAAAAACACAAGTTCCGCATTATGCGGCTGGCTTGTAGATTTTTAGGCTATGGCTTCTAGAGACAAGTTGTATTGCGCCGTTATTTTCTAGCTGTTCAAGGAAGTCTTTTGCTGCACTGATGCGTATTCCATAACGTGTTGAAACTGCATATGGCGTTAACACATTCATCTTTTTGATTTCTGCAACGATTTTATCGTCTCTAACATCGGGAGCCATGATGCTGATGGTTGTTTTCTTCTGAGGAGGACCTGATTTTTTGTCTTTCTTTGAGTCCTTTGATTTATCATCAGCTTTGTCCTCTTGTTGTTTTTCCATCTGCTTTATGCCAAGTTTCTTTTTTCCACCCATTGATTTCTCACCTTACTAACAGTTTTAATCCACATTAGACTGTCTGGCTTATTTCAACCTTATGTTTATTTTGCCATTCTTTGATGGGCACGCCAAATTTCTTTTCCACTTCAGCACGGTGGATAGAGTTCATAGTACAGAAAGGTATGATACGTCCGTCTGGTACGGCGTAGTGGATGACACAACTCTGAACCCGTTCGAGGTCAAAATTGTAGGGATCCATAAAGTGCATCGATGAAATTAACACGGCCGAGCGGGCAAAGTCACCTAGCGATTTGTAATCGCCGTTTACCAGTACCTTAAGCACGTACTTGCGCAGAAAACTAAATTTTATATGCCGCCCAGCACCGATGAGGCGGAGTTTAGCTTTGCTCTTGTTGTTCTTTGACGCATCCTCATAGACGCTCTGAAGTGTGTCAACAAATTTATCGATGTTACCATAACGTGTAATGGGTGTGATTTTTCCATTTTCGATAAACACAAAGGTTGCCATACCGCAGTGAGGGTGCGCAGTGAATTCGACATAACGTTTGTCTTTTATGGCGCCCACCGCTTTAGAGACAGGAACCACAACCGGAACAGGGTAGAAATCGCTGACTTTGATGACGCCCTGGGTTTGTTCTTCAACTTTTTCCATAAAATCGGGGATGGTTATACGCATCTTTTCACGTTCATCAACCGGAAGACGTCCGCATAATGAGACAGGTTGGACGTTTATGCATCGAATGACGTCACTGTTTTTGGCGGCAAAATCAATGATCTCACCTATCTGGTTATCATTAATACCCTTCACTAATGTAACAACAAGTACTGTGCTGTTCCAGCCAGCGGCCCTTAAGTTCTTAATTGCCTTTAGTTTGGTGTCAAGTAAATCCACACCACGTATGTACTTGTATACTTCTGGTGTTATGCCATCAAACTGAAGATAGACCGTGCTGACGCCGGCTTCTTTTAGTTGCTTGCAGAACTCCACATCCTGACTTAGACGCAGACCATTAGTGTTGACTTCAACATGATTGAAGCCAAGCTCTTTGGCTTTACGAACCATATCTAGGAGTTCTTTGCGAATGGTGGGTTCCCCACCGCTGAACTGAAGCGCCTGCGCCGGTACAGGTTTAGTTGCACGCAGATTCTCTAGCATGCCTACAACCTGCTCCATCGTCGGTTCATAGACATAACCAGCATAGTTTGCGTTGGCAAAACAGACCGGACATTTGAGGTTACATCGATTGGTAATGTCTATGATTGCCAATGCGGTGTGACTTTTGTGCTGGGGACAGATGCCACAGTCACTTGGACATTCTAATTTTTTCTCAGTATGGGGATTTTCCACACCTGTACCATCACAACGGAATTTTTCGGCACGAACATATTGATCATAATCGGACCAATAGAGTTCACTATATGCTCCATGCTGTGGGCAAGTTTTTTTGATAAATACTTTACCCTGATCCTCATAAATGGTCGCATCGAGGGATTTGAGGCATTCAGGGCAGATGCTTTGGGTCTGTTTAATATCTTTCATATCTAGTGCCTTCTGGAATGGAATAGCCCTATCTTTATTTCGAAGGGCTTAAGAGTCAAGGACGTTAATAAGGTTTCCAAACGTTTCCTACGGTGATTGAGGGGAAAGCATGACAGCAAATGAGGAAACCCGCAGTACTCTGCGCGAAATGGGCTTAAACGCCTACGAAATCGATTCATACTTGGTTCTGCTCGATAGTGGAGAGATGACGGCTATGGAAATCAGTCGTCAAGCTAATGTACCCTACAGCAAAACATATGAGGTTCTCAACAGTCTCAAAGAAAAAGGCTGGATTAAAAGTGGCGAAAGCCGTCCGTTTAAGTATTATCCAGTGCCTCCCTTGGAGGCCGCACGATCAACAAAGTTGCGTCTAGAAGGCAAGTATGTCTGCTGGGAAAGTATCCTTGCTGAAACCCTACAACCCCTCTACGAAAAACGTGAACTTGTCGAACGACCTGATATGCTGATTCTGCGTGGTCAGCAGGCGGCGCTCACAAAGATAGAGGAGATTTTTAAGAAAGCCTCGGTGGAAATTATGGTTGCTGCACCGGAGTTCGCTAAGCCCTTAATTATGCTTGCTGAGCCATTGCTTGGCTCTGGACTTAAAAAATCTGTGACTATGAAGCTCATGGCGGCGGGCAGAAAAGAGGACTGGCAGTTCATTAAAAAATACGCTGGTTTGGGTGCTTTGCGTATTCGTGATCACATGTTTGGCGGCGGCATTATTGCGGATGGTAAAGAAGCTATGCTGTTTTTGGGCGAGGATAAACCAAGTCTTGTTATCTGGAGTAATCATGTTGGGTTGGTGGGGTTTGCACGGGAGTATTTCCAGTTCCTCTGGGATTCATCAGCAACCGCCTGAACTGATCTGGCTTAGCTTAGAATTCTGTTGCCTGTCTTGTTTGGGGTAGCTCAACGGTAAATAGTGTGCCTTTACCTTTTTCGCTTTCAAACTTGATGGTGCCGTTTAGCGCATCAACGAGGCGTTTAACGACGGCTAGACCTAGCCCCTGTCCTTTTGATTTGGTGGTGAACAACGGTGTAAACATTTTGCAACGGACCTCATCAGTGAGGCCCATTCCCGTATCATGTACGCTTATCACTGCAATGTCATTTTCTACATCTGCTTTTACTGTTAACTTGCCTTTCTCCTGCATAGCTTGAACTGCATTAGTTACAAGGTTAGTTAGGATTCTGCGTATGTAGGCGATGTCGGTTTTGACGGGTATGGGAATTTGTTTGATATCTATCACGACCTCTATTCTCTTTGGGACACTGATAGTTAATAATGTGCTTAAAATAAGGTCAGAAAGATTTATGTTTTGAACGTTGGGTTTTAGGGGTCTTGTATAGTCTTGGAGATCGCTGACGATTTTATTGATATAAGTAAGGTTCTGGTTAATCGAATCTATGCTTTCTACGATGGCCTGTTTGCTTTTGTTATCTCTCATGCCTTTGATTTCCTCTGAGATAAGATACATGTCGCTGGTTATGGCCTGCAGAGGGTTCCGGATGTCATGCCCAACCATGCCGGCGGTTTGCCCGATGGCCGCTAAGCGTTCAGCGCTTTGGAGTTGTTGTGCTCGTTGCTCAGCAAGTTCTTCCATTTGACTGGCATATTCTTCGAGCATGATTGTGTTTTCCTCTAGTTTCTGCTGTGCCCGGGCGCGTGCTTGATTTGCCTTTTTTGACTCGTTGATATCTGTTATGTAGATACGGATTTGATGGGTTTGGGGAACAAGACAGAACTGCTGATTGTACCAATGTCCATTAATTTTTACTTCTCTTTCAAGCATGTTTGTTTTTTTATCTTCAAAGGTTTCTTTGATGTTTTGCCAGTCTAAAAAGAAGGGGTGGCTTAAACCTGCTGTTTTAAGGTCAGGAAACAGCTTTTCTGTTGCGGGGTTAGCGTAGTTTATTTTGCCGTTGAAATCTACTTCGAGTATGGGATTTGGGTTCAGGGTTAGGTAGCTAGCTAAACGTGTGCTTTCTTTTTCTATACGTTCTCTCTCAGTTATGTCTACGCTGGATTCAAGGATACTTTTGATTTCACCTTGCTCGATTTTTTCCACAAGCCACCAACTTTGCATAACTATGTTGTTGCCATCTTTGGTTTTTTGAGTAATAGTGCCTGTCCAGCTTTGTTTTCCGTTCAGTTCTGAAATAATGGTGTTGAGCGGTTGTGGGAACTTGGTTGCTAGCAGTTCATGAGCGCATTTTCCTATTGCCTCGGCTTTGGTCCAGCCGTAGGATTTCTCTGCGCCTTTGCTCCAAAAGGTTATGGTGCCATCGGTTTTGTGGACAATGTTGGCAACGGGGCTCAGATCTAGTAATGCGGCTTGTCGTTTGTTTGCTTCTTCAGGTTTTCTTTGTTCAGTGATATCGCGGAAAACTAAAACGACTCCGCGTATGGTGCCATCTTCTGTTATGATGGGCGTCCCACAGCCGCCGATGGGTATTTCTTTGTTGTCTTTGCGTATCAAGAGTGTTGGGTGGGATAGGCTGGTTATAACTCCTTGCATTAAGACTTTTGAAACTATGTTTTTTATTTCTTGTCTTGTTTGTTCATTTATAATGTGGAAAATTTGTTCTATGAGTTTTCCTGTGGCTTCTTTTTCCCTCAAGCCTACTAATTTTTCGGCAGCAGGGTTCATGAATGTGACGTTGCCTTCAACGTTAGTTGCTATAACTGCATCACAGATGCTGTTTAGGGTAGTTGACCAGTGCTCCTCGTTTTCGTGCAGTGTTTTTGTCTGCTCAGCAATTATCTGTGCGCTTTGGTCACGACGTTTTTTGTCCGCTTCATCGCGTTTGCGGTCAGTGATGTCAATACCTACCTCTAAAATATTGGTTGACCCATCCTGATCGATGAAGGGGACACTAGTTATATCATAATAGTTGCCATTAGGTCCTACCAATTCCCACCGAACGGGTTTATTGGTTTCTAGAACTTTGTAGGCTTCACAGTTTTCACATGGTGTATTGCGATTAAATAGAAAATCATAACAGCATTTTTCATGCGATTCGCCGAAAAGCTCGCGAAAAGTCTGATTTGCAAAGGATATTTTATGATCTTTATTTAGCAAGGTAATATAGCTGGGAAGTGTTTCCAGTACACTGTATAGACGGCGGCGTTCTTTAATCACCTCCTCAGTACTGTTCTGCATCTTTTTTTCCAAATCCGCTTTTGTATGCCTCAGTTCTTCTGCTTCTTTGTATACAGTGATATCTTCAAAAATAACCACAAAGTAGCCATTTTGAAGACTGTGGGCAGATATATGTTGCCATTTGCCACATGATTTAGAATAATGATCAACGGCACTAGATTTGCCGGTTAAAGCAACAGCGCCATAACGGTTGATTAAACTGGTAAGGTTCTGATTTTTCTTAGTGAAGACTTCAGTTGCTTTTTTACCTATAACCTCCTCTTTTTTAATATTGGCGATCTTTTCATAGGCTTCATTAACGTCAAGGTAAATCCAGTCAACCGGTTTGTTTTTTTGATCGATGAGTATTTTGCAATATGCAACGCCTTCTGAGAGTTTAGATAGAAGGAACGCAATCTGTTCATCGGGCTTTGTGTTTTGCATTTCTTATCAACCGTTTAACAGTTTACCTTTTTTGTTATTATTTAAGAGAGTTTCGCATTGTCACACCCACAAGAATTTAGGTCATTGACAAGAACAAAAATTATTACTACCCAGAGACTTACTGCAAGAAGTGGTTCACACGATTAACATACTGATACCCAACATATTCTGAGAGTTTTCACCGATAGAGAGATAAAAGAGTTTGTGATAACCTTGTAAGCAAGGTTATTGTCATGGTCACGTGTAAGAAGTGTTTATCTGAAAAAATAGTAAAAAACGGCATAATCCGAAG
>WQVG01000028.1 GCA_009781675.1 Candidatus Bathycorpusculum acetigenes
GTTCAGCGCACACAACACTTAGAGACTGGCGGGATAAGCAAAACACCGCTCAGCAGTATGATTTAACAAGCCTCCCCGTAGGGGTAACACAATATAGCGCCATATCTGTAACGCGCCGAAACACTTCAGATGAAATCTTTGTAACTATCACTTCACCTGCCAATAATTCCGCTGTCGGTATGATTGAGTGGGTTAGCGGTAAGTCTCAAAACATTCCTGCCGGACAGCAGTTATGGATAGTTGTTCATGAGGGTAGCTTATATTTCCCCATGTTCGATAGGGTTCAAATAAATACTGACGGGATATGGCGGTATAGTACAACTATTGGCAAAGATGATGATGAGGGGAAGAGTTTTGAGATTATAGCGGTGTTAGCCAATAGTTCAGCACAGGCAGCGATTCAAGCGTGGTACCAAAACCCCTATGACTTACACAGTCTGCCCGCAGGGATGACACGATATAGTGCCGTAACTGTAACACGGCTATAAGCCCTCACTCTTTATACATCTAAAACCCGCAAGCTATCACGCGCTCGTAAAGACTGCCGAAAAACTCATCGCTTCCGTGATACTCGAGTTTTTCGGCGGCTTATTAAAAATCTGGATGGACGCTGACATTATTGCCCCTACATTGAGCGGTAACCGCTTGTTGCAGGGGCTTTTGTGTCAGCCTCCTTCCAGATAATGTAAGGGCACAATGATACAATTTCTTTGAAATTGTATTTTTTTACGAAAATGGACGAGCCATAACGAATAAACTGTTTTTAAGGCGTTAGGGCGGGAGGCTTGTATAGTGGCTATTTTTTACATGAAAACGAACATTATCGGGCGTAGTTCGGGTTGGTCTTCGGTTGGTGCGGCGGCGTATCGGGCGGGGGAAAAGCTCCAACTGCTCCAACCATAGTTTAGCTTCTGCCCAAAGAAAGCAAAAGGGGTAGCAAGTAGTCCTTTTCAATTAAGCCAAACCCGCCGTGTTCTGCTGAAAATTCATCAAAGACATTGACGCCATCAGACTCTATATCTGGTGTAGCTATCATGAACGGTACAGGGTCACGGGTATGTGTCCCGATTTTCACCGGTGTAGGATGATCGGGAAGAACAGCAATTGCATATGGCTCTTTGGCACCGTTTAAAATCCTGCCCAAAAGTCTCCTGTCCAAATCTTCAATAGTGTGCACTTTTAGTTTGTAGTCGCGCATGTGTCCCGCTTCATCGGGGGCCTCCACATGGACACAAACCAAGTCATGAGTTTCAAGCGCCTTTATTGCCGCGTCAGCTTTACCCTCATAGTTAGTGTTGGATAAACCTGTGGCACCCTCTACACTTATGATATCCATACCTGCATAAGCACCCAACCCCTTGACTAGGTCAACAGCAGAGATAACTGCTGATTCTATGCCAAACTTATCTTTAAGCGTAGGCATAGAGGGTTTTTTTCCGCCACCCCAGGGCCAAATAAGATTCCCCATACGCTTTCCGGCTTTCTTTCGAGCGATGTTAACGGGCTGATTGCACAGAATACTTCTGGAACCTTCAATCATATCCCTGAGCAGCTGGGCACTGTTTTCCGCCTCTGGCGCTTTAGCTTTTGGCATAACCTCACTAATTGCTTGCCCTGTAACATCATGGGGTGGACTGCAATGGATCTGTTGGGGCTGGGAAAAGTTACGCATAATTAGATAGTGACGGTAGTCTAATCCGGGGAAAAATTCCACTGCACCAGGTTTATCATACACCTTCTTTACTGCGGCTATGAGCTGGATAGCCTCTTCGGTTGTTATATGCCCTGCGGAATAGTCGACAACGGCTCCATATTCCTCTGTGATAATATTGCACCGGTATGCTGTGTCATCTGTACCGAGGTTTATGTTTCTCGCTGGCACTTCAAGTGCTCCTCTGCCAGTGCAGTAGATGCGGGGATCATAGCCTAGCACCGAACATATGGCGACATCAGAGCCAGGTGTACATTCGTCGGGAACATTTTTAATTAAGCCGCTTCGGCCTTTGGCTGCTATGGCGTCCATGTTTGGTTTAACGGCTGCCTGCAGGGGCGTTTTGTTTCCCAGTTCCGGAATCGGGTAGTCCGACATTCCGTCACCGATGACCAATATATACTTCATGCCACTCACGTTTAGATGTTGAACTCTGATGGTTAATGCCACTATATTTATCTGCTTATTGCCAAACAACTCTAAAACCGATCATCAACCCGCAATAGCCAGATTTCACTTTAACCCACCCCTCCCCTCCTTAGGCACGTAGTATGTTCGCTTGTTTTAAATATCTCCTGCTACAACATCATCCTAACGCTGTGAATAACATGTCAGAAGACACCGACATAGAACAAGAAGAAAACTCTGAGACATCAACTCTTCTACAACAGATAGAAGAGAACAAAAAGAAATACGAATTCATAGAAGACCTGCCAGGCGTCGGTCCGGCAACTGCGGCAAAACTCCGCGAACTAGGTTACCATACCGTCGAATCACTGGCAATGGCAACCAGCCGTGAACTCGACCCCGTCGGTGTTAGCGAAAAAAAAGCCTTCCAAATCATCCAAGCCGCCCGTTCCTCAATCGGACTCGCCTTTATCCGTGCAGACGAACTCTACAAAATGCGCAAAACCGTACTGCGCCTAACATCAGGTAGCAAAGCATTAGATAAAATTCTCGCAGGTGGATTGGAAACCCAAACCATAACCGAGTACTATGGTGAATATGGTAGTGGTAAAAGTCAAATGTGCCACCAACTCTGTATAAACGTCCAGTTACCCCCTGAACAGGGCGGGCTCAACGGCGGAGTCCTCTATGTGGACACTGAAAACACCTTCCGTCTGGAACGTATCGTTCAGATGGCTAAATTCGCCGGCTTAGACCCCGAACAAGCCGTAAAAAACATCATCTACGCTGAAGCCTACACAAGTGACCACCAGATGTTTCTGCTTGAAAACGCCGACGAAATCATAAAGGCAAACAACATAAAATTAATCATAATCGATTCCTTAACCGCACACTTCCGAAGCGAATACATTGGCAGAGAAATGCTAGCCTCCAGACAACAAAGACTCAACAAACATATGCACAAACTCACAGCATTAGCTAGAGCATTCAACGCTGTGGCAGTTGTTACAAACCAAGTTATGGCTAAACCTGACCAGTTCTTCGGCGACGCCATCCACCCCATCGGCGGCAACATCGTCGGCCACACAAGCCACACCCGTATCTACCTCCGCCGCGCTTCACATGGGCCAATCCGTATCGCAAGACTGGTTTCAAGCCCATATCTGCCCGAAGGAGAGGAAATCCTTAAAGTCACCGAAAACGGAATAGAGGATGTCTCTGAAGAAGAGAAAGCAACCAAATCACGTGGACGCTAAACATGCCTATTGCACAAGCCCTAGTTACCCGATACTTCCAACTAATAGTCAGCAGACAGTTTGCCGAAGCTGAACGCGAGCTGGAACGTGTTAAACAGAAAATGCAACGCACCGAATGGAATCGCGGATACTTCCGTGCTCTCTACGGCATGTATTTATCCCGAAAAAACACCGCCGACGACTATGCCTTTTTTTCAAAGGTAGATGTAACCGATAAAGTAGCATTGAACAATTACCGCAAAGAATTCCTCACACATATGGGTAACGGTTTACATGGAGATTTTGATCGTGGATACTTTTCTGCATGGGCCGATTGCATGCGCATTCTCTCACGTATGAACATACTTACACCTGAAAAAGCAACTAGCGAAAGGATTGAGACTCTAAAGGGCGATAAAAGCCAAGCTACAATCGCCAACTTTTTAAAAGAAGCCCAAGAAGCAAAAGAAGAATAAACCTGCCCTTCTACAGAAGGATTGAGACTTTAAAGGGCGATAAAACTCAACCTATAATCGCTAACTTTAAAATAAATCAAGGAAAACTATTTTTCTACACCAAATATATCTGCATTGCAGTGTAGAAAATCAAAAGAAAGGCCAACCATGCAAAGAAATATATCCCTATTCCGGTGCTGAGGATTTTTGATTGTTGTTCTATTTTGTTTCTGTAGACGGGTTTTAGAATATAGTAGGCTATGATATAGAAGAGAATGGATACCGTTACGCAGTTAATTAATGATGTAACGCCGGTTGCAGAGCCGAAGACGAACTGGGCTAAAGTGGCAGTTATGGCACCTGCGGCTATACCCAATACAACTCGAAGACAGTAAAGCTGAACGATCGGAGTCATCTAAACCTAATCCTTGGCACACTATATTTTGTTCTTTCTTAAAAACAATACCCACGTATTAACCGTTTCTACGCTATAAACGCCAGAGGTTTGGAAAACAGTTAATTTAATTTATAGTACACACTATTAGCTAAACGGTACCAGAGTTGGCTAAAAAAGACCTCACAAGTTTTGACATATCAGCAGTAGTTAAAGAGATCCAGCCCACGATCGCCGATTCCAGAGTGAATAACATCTACCAGTTCGGCGAAAAAACCCTTATCTTCAAACTCCACAAAACTGACCAGCCTCCAATCCGCATTGTTGTCGAAGCTGGCAGACGACTCCATAGCACCAGCTACGCCGAAGAAAGTCCCGCTGAACCTCCGCCGTTTTGTATGCTTATGCGCCGTTACCTCAGAGATTCCTGGCTTAGAAAAATTGAACAGTATGCATTTGAACGCATTGTAACTGTAACATTTGAAACCAAAACAGGTTTACTGCACCTTGTTGTAGAGCTGTTTGGCGACGGCAACATGATACTCACAAACGAGCAGAACGTTATCATCCAAGCTATGCGCTTTAAGCATATGCGAGACCGCGACATCCAGCGAAGCCAAGTTTTGGTATATCCACCAGAAAGCGGCAAAAATCCCTTCAAAATCACCTCGTCCGAACTCCAAGAGGGTTTAAAAAACGCCGCTGACACTGAAGTAGTGCGTACGCTGGCACGGTTTTTAGGAATTGGAGGCGTATACGCAGAAGAACTCTTACTCAGAGCTAACATAGAAAAAACCAAAAAAAGCAAAGACCTCACAAACCCCGAGATATTCACAGTTTTTGAAGCACTACAAACTCTACTATCCACAGTTTTAGAGAACAAGCTAGAGCCAGCTATAGTCATTGACACAGAAGGCAACTTTTTAGATGCCATACCATTTAGGCTCATGCGATATGACGGTTGCCAAATTCAACCCTTTGTCTCCTTCAATGGAGCGCTAGACGAATTTTATCTGCGGGTTACAGCAGTTGAGAAAGCTGCAAACACCATTGAAGTCACAAAACTCAAACAAGAAGCCCTGAGACTAAGACGCGTTGTGGATGAACAGGAAAAATCTATCGCTGAAGAAGAGACGAAAGCCGAACACGTCAAACAAATCGGCGATGTCATCTATGCCCATTTCAACGAGCTTCAAACATTTCAAAACCAAATCCTCAAAGCCAACAATCAAGGATATGACTGGAAGGCCATAATCGCCCAAATCCTGATAACCAAAAAAGAAGGAAAGCCCCCAGCCTCATACACAGAATCTTTCGACAGCAAAAATCTATCGCTCAACCTCTCCATCGATGGTTACCATTTCGGTCTCAGCCTGCGCAAATCACTTTTTGAAAATGCCAACGCCTACTACGAGAAGGGCAAGATAGCAAAACAAAAAGCCCAAGGCGCCCAAACCGCACTCAATGAATCCAAAAAGAAACTCACCGAAGCTGAACACGAACTACAAACAGCAGAGAACCTCAAAAGCCTCAAGCCTGCACAAATCATGGAAGCCCTCTCTAAACGTAAAGAAGCAATGGTTAACAAACAATGGTATGAAAAATTTCGCTGGTTCACCACATCAGATGGCTTTTTAGTGACAGCAGGCAAAGATACCGTAAGCAATGAGGTGCTCATAAAAAAATATACCACACAAGAAGATATCGTATTCCATGCAGAAATCACTGGTTCACCATTTGTTGTCATTAAAGCAGACGGTAAACCAATAACTGAGCAAGCCCTCAAAGAAGCCGCAGAATATGCCGCTTCTTTTTCACGCGCTTGGCGAGAAAACGCCGGATCAGCAGATGTCTACTGGGTCAGAGTAGATCAACTAAGCAAAAGCGGTCCTAGTGGAGAATCTATCCCCCACGGAGCTTTTTTTGTAGTAGGCAAACGTAACTGGTATCGCAATGTCCCTCTAAGGATTGCTATAGGTATATCTGTAGATAACGAAACCAGCTTTGTCGGAGGTCCTATAGACTCAGTGAAAGCAAAAACCAAAACCTATCTTATTCTACTTCCCGGAGACTACCAAGGTAAAGAGCTTCTACAGATGATTATGCGCTCGATTACTGCAAAGCTTTCTAAAGAACAACGTGAGAAAGCCGGCAAAACAAGTATAGAACAGATCCGCGAGTTTATACCCTACACTAAAGGTGCCATAAACCAAAAAGCAGTATAACCCGCGTTTCCTTATTTAATATAATGATGAATCGATAGCGAAATGTCTGTCCAATTGTCTGAGTTTAGTCAAGGTTTCTTTACGAGAACCAATAAATACTTGTTTTGTTCAGCTGTATTGAAGGTTCATGGGCACTCAAAACAAAGAGTTAATTTCACTTAAGAAATCGTTGCCGATCCTTCTCTTAATATCACTGCTCTTGTTGGCATTAAAATATCCTGAACCTGTAATGACTGAATCTGTAACATCTGATCTACATAGAGGATTTATCCGAATAACACCTGAAGGTAAAATTGAAGGAACTGATAAGATAAGTCAAAATGGGAAAGTCTACACTCTTACAGGTGATCTGACTGGTGACATTATCACTGGTGGCATTTTTATTTCTATTGAGTGCGATGAGGTTGTTTTTGATGGTGCTGGAAAGACGCTTCAGGGAACAAATAACGGTATAGCAATTGCGATTTATGGCTGTGACGTTACCATTAAGAATACTCGGATAGTTAATTTTGGAACAGGTATTGAAGTGGGTGTCTATACTTTGGTTGCAAATAATTGTATTGTTGATAATTATTTTGAAACCAGATATTGGTCTATTGTTCTTCGTGGAGTTAACGAGTTTGTTTCCGGAAATACTTTTAATTCAAAAAATGGTAATGCTATACAGTTCTGGACTAATGAGACAACTTTTACTCATAACAAGTTTATAGACTGTGGCCTTAACGTAATGAGTCCTGGCGTTTCAAATATGTTTTTAGATAACACTATTAATGGTGAGCCTTTGGTGTTTCTTGAGGGGCAATCAAATCAGGTTATTGATGGTGCTAACCAAGTGTTTCTTGTTAACTGCACGGATATGGTAGTCCAAAACGTTGTCGATATAGGTTTAAGCGAGTCCATACGGTTTTTTGCAACAACAGGTACCAAAGTTACCAATTGTAAAGCACATATAGAGTTGATAGATTCCAGCAATAATATTTTAATTGATAATGAATTTTCAAAAACAGGTGGTACTTGGCAGGAAGCTGCAGTAAAATTATTAAATTCAGATCACAATATGATAACCCAAAATTCGATAACAGGCATAAATTGTTGTGGTATTTTGTGTACTGGTTCGGAATACAACCGTATAGAAAAAAACAACGTTTCATCTAGTGGTGTTGACAATAGATGTTCAGGTATAACGTTAGGAGGCTGTAATAATTACGTCTATGAGAACGACATAACTTCTGAAGATTATGGGATTGCCTTTAACCGGGCGGAGTATAACTCAGTCTTTAAAAATCATATTTCCTACGGCAAAATTAATATTATTATGAGTTCCTCATTGTTTAATGATATTTTTGGAAACACCTTTTTTGGTGCAACAGACTACGCAGTTCACCTTGAAAGTTCGGATTGTAACAATTTTTACTGGAATTGTTTTAAAGACAACTCACATGTATATGAAATCCACGAAAGCTATGGGATGACTTATACAAATTTCTCATACTTTGCAGAATATAATAAATGGGATAACAGCAAAGAGGGGAACAATTGGTCAAACTATACCGGGGAAGACAATGGAACGGGCATCGGAAAAACTCCTCACATAGTCTATGAAAACTTTACCGATAATTATCCTCTCACTCAACCATATGATGTCAACAAAATACAGGTCACTTTTAAAGGATGGGATGATTCACCAATAACTTCTACCCCTATCCCAAGCCCTAGCTCTTCAAGTCCTATCTCTATTCACAGCTTAACTTCTATTTCCAGTGCCCTTTTTGCTATTATAGCTCTCCTATCTCTAATAATCGGTCTTGTTGTGGCCATTTTTATTCTTCGATTTACAAAACGCGCTAAGTAAATATCTGCCTAACCCATTATTTGGTAGATGAAGTTCCAATGCCCCTGATTAGTAGCTTTGACCCTTGGCGTTCCGGCCTCTGTACATGTCCATCCAAACTCACGTTTAACCCATACACAGGATGCGACCACCAATGTCTCTACTGCTATGCTACAAGCTACATCCCAAACTTCAAACAAATCCACCCCAAAAAAGACTGTCTTACACTGCTTCAACGGGAAGCTATAAAACTAAACGGCGAAACTATCTCAATGTGTAACTCCTCTGATCCCTATCCAAAAATGGAAACTTCTGAGGGGCTTACACGGCGATGCCTAAAAATTCTAGCAGGTTGTAATTGCAAAATACAGATCATAACCAAAAGCAACATAGTCACCCGAGACGATGATTTACTGTGTAGATTGCCTGCGACGGTTGCATTAACCATAACTACTGACAACGAATTCATAGCCAAAATCCTAGAACCAAATGCACCCACCCCAAACCAACGTATACGAACCGCACAAGACCTTCAAAAAGCGGGTATCCCAGTTTCTATTCGTATTGATCCACTCCTCCCATACATAAACGACCAACCCCAAAAACTCATCAAAACACTCGCCGACATAGGCATCAAGCACATAACCTGCTCCACTTACAAAGCCAAACCCGACAGCTGGGGCCGTCTTTGCCAGGCTCTACCCAAAGAAATGGAGCAACTAAAAAATCTCTACTTCGTGGAAGGCGAAAAAGTCGGAGGTAGCACATTGTTGCCTATCGCGTACCGCTATAAGTTGCTCAAGGGTATACGGGACACGGCATTGGTCCAAGGTATGCAGTTTGGGGTTTGCCGCGAAGCCCTCCATGGGTTAAACACTGCCGTCTGTGATGGATCTTGGCTTATGCCCATAAGGAGCAACTAAAATGCAGAAGCGCATTATTTTCCTTGCCGATTTTGACTACTTCTTTGCACAATGCGAAGAACTCCGCAACCCCACCATTAAAAACAAACCCGTCGTTGTAGGCGTCTATTCAGGCCGCACCGAGGAAAGCGGTGCAGTCTCCACAAGTAACTACATCGCCCGTAACTACGGCGTCAAATCAGGGCTACCGCTATTTATGGCAAAACACAAACTTGAAGGCACTGACGCCCTCTTCTTCAAAGTAGACCATGAATACTACAGCAAAATCAGCAACCGTATCATGGATATCTTTCGTACCTATGCCTCCAACATAGAACAGGTCAGTATAGACGAGGCCTACCTTGATGTAACCCAACAAGTTGGAGGTAGCTTTGAAAAGGCCCGCGATTATGCACAAACCATCAAAGCCGACGTGAACACCCAAGTTGGCCTTTCCTTCACCATAGGTATTGGGCCAAACAAGCTTCTCGCCAAAATCGCCTGTGATAGCCAAAAACCCAACGGTTTAACCATAATAAAACCCGAGGCCGCAGAAGCGTTTCTTGCACCCTTATCTGTTGATCACCTCTTGGGCGTGGGCAAAAAGACGACGGTACGGATGGAACAAATGGGTATCAAAACCATCGGTGAACTCGCCAAATATGATGTCCAACGCCTCATTGAAACCTTTGGAAAAGCCCTTGGCATCTATTTTCACAATGCTGCCAATGCTGTCGACAACGAACCCGTGCAGGAGCAGGGCGAAGCAGAATCCATCAGCAAAATTGGCACATTAAAACAAGATACACATGACATAGAATTTATCCTACAGAAAACCAGCGAACTCATTGAACCCATCTATAAAGAACTTACAGAGAAAGGTTACAGCTTCAAGACTATATCGATTTATGCGGTTAATGTAGATTTAAATGGCAAAACACGTAGTGTCACACTTGAACAGCCCGCTAAAGATAAGGATACAATCCTGCGCAATGTACGATTGCTATTTGAACGCTTCCTAGATGAGTCGTCGTTGGACGTACGTCGTGTCGGCGTTAGAGTTGCTGGATTTAGCAAAGAAGAACTTAAACAAAAACAG
Organism: Candidatus Bathycorpusculum acetigenes; assembly: GCA_009781675.1. GTDB lineage: Archaea > Thermoproteota > Bathyarchaeia > Bathyarchaeales > Bathycorpusculaceae > Bathycorpusculum > Bathycorpusculum acetigenes. The sequence continues at coordinate 10,261 of WQVG01000028.1, forward strand.
CTTTCAAGCTTTTTCTATCATTGACCTCCGCTTTTTATATACTTCCAAATTAATACAACTATACATCTCAGAACTTGAGGTGCCAACTTTGAATTATACTCAAGCACAGCTTGGTCGAATCTTTATCCTTCGACTCCATCAAAACGAACGCTTACATGAAGTCATAGAAAAATTTGCCACAGAAACCCAACTCAAAGGTGCATTGTGCTTTTTTTTAGGTGGTGCAAATGACCAAAGCAAAGTTATCGTGGGACCAAAAGACGGTAAAGCAATGCCACCCGATCCGGTGATTACGCTTCTACGGGGGGTGCACGAAGGTGTTGGTGTAGGGACTTTATTCTGTAACGATGATGGTAAACCTAAATTGCATATGCATGCAAGCTTTGGCAGAGGTGATAGTGCCGTTACAGGTTGCGTGCGGGCAGGTGTAGATGTATGGCAGATAGGCGAAGTCGTTATTTTGGAGCTAAGCGATAGCACAGCAAAACGGACTAAAAACAAAGAAACCGGTTTTGAACTCCTCGAGCTATAGCTTTTTAGCCCAAGAAGCGAACAAGAAATATTCGATAGCCATACCACCCATAATATTCACCCCAAAACGGCCGCTCTTCAGGATCATCAAATCGGGCGGTCTCAAAAATCATTTGTCTCACCTGTGTGTAATCTATTGTTGAGTTAAAAAACTGAGTATGTACACCAAAGTCGTAGAGGATTATATATTTCACGTTTCTCTCAACACAAAGATCCACAAATTTTGTTATGTTAAAATTGGGGGTGAAGGCATCGACGGCTAAAGCGGGGTACTGCCAAACCTGTTCGCTTGACATATTAGGCGGTAAATAGAAGCGGAACATGTCTTGGTTAAGCAAATTAAAGCTACAGACTAGCACAGCCGACTGATTTTGTGTCATGTTTTCTGCCATGTAGGCTGTTGCTTCTTTGACTGGAATGTGGATTTGGTCACGCTCCGTTATCTCATAAGCGTTATAGCCACTATAGGCAACGGCGCCGACGATTATAGCGATGAATGCGATTGCGGCAAGTTTTTTCAATCTTGCCCCTTTGACTCTATCTTGTATAGGTTTCCATGTCTGTATTTTGCCATAGAGGAACAAAATAAAATAGGCTGCCGCTATGGCCAATATAGGAAACAGGGGTGTTACATATCGCCATTGCCGATTAGGAATCAGTGTAAAGAATACGTAAATCACCAAAAACCATGTCAAGAAAAAAATATCCTGTTTACTTCGGCGATAAGCAAACAAGCCTAGTCCACATAAGCCCAAAATGAAGATGGGTAGTGCAATGGGATGGACAGTTATGTCATTGAAAGGCCATGTCATCTCAATAAGGTAGAAGATGGGGAGCGGCTGGAAGCGGTTGCTATAAGCGGGGCGGTCTTGTCCGCCTTCTGACATGACGTACTGGAGAGTTTCAAATTTTGTCATGCCATTATAGTGATAGATGGAAAGAAACCATGGTGCAACAACCAAGACTGCGATGATCCCGATTAACAGAAACTTTCCTAAATTTCTTTTGAGGCGCTTTCGAGTTAAGAATAGTATGCTCAAAAGCATGGCTAAAACAGCAACGATCATCTGATATTTCGCCAGCACACCCGCCCCTAGCACTAATCCCGCAAAAATTAGTGCACGATGGCTATCGTCTTTGAATAACCAAATGTAGAACGTAAACATAGTCAGCGTAAAGAAGAATATGAGCATGGTTTCTATCATTGCGACACGGCTGAGCCAAAAAAACCCTGGCATGATGCCTAAGAGTACACTGGCGATTAAGGCGATTTTGGCATCATAAACACGTTTAGTAAATTCAAAGAGAGCCCAAATCGCCAACACTGAAAAGATAACAGCAACGAGACGACCTGAAACTTCATTTACACCTAAAACGCTAAAGAAACCGGTTGTGGCTAAATCAAAAACGGGTGGATAGTAACCATAGGTAGTCATGTACTCCCAGATTTGCCCGCGACTCAGCAATGCTCCGCCATAAAGATGAGGCATCTCATCCCACTGTACCGACATATAACCCAGATTATACACTGCCACAATAACGAAGACAAACAGAAAAACCAGCAGAGCTAATCTATACTTATGTCTTACAACAAATGTTTTTCCACTCTGATATAGATGACTGCCGCTGGGCTGGCTCAACGTTAACACCCCTCCCACTTTAGGCTCAGAATAGTGGTGCTGCGTCTAAAAAGAGTTTGCGATAACTAACACCGACACGCTTTTATCAACCTCAAACGTCAAAAATCTAAACAATTAGTTTTTTGGAGATCACAAAAAATAAAGATAAATTTTATTTTTTTATTTGCTACTTTTTTTGTTGATGTGTAGTTAAATACGTATAAAGAAAATAGCGTGGTTGTTGTTAATTTGTGATAGATTGTTTTAGTGCCGCAAAGTATGTCAGCACTTGTTGCATCTGCTCTTTGGACATTGTCAGAGTCATCCGAACAGTATCTCTTTGTTTAACCGTCGCCGAAGCAGAGAGCATCGCCAAAGCATAGTCAAGGCTTGAGAAGAGTGATTCCCATGGTATGTCAATACGTTGACCTTTGAGATTATAGAGAGCAAGCACATAGGTGCTAGCGCGGCTAAGGCTGTCCTTAAATGACTGGATGCTGTTCCCAACCGTCGAAGGATCGAAATCTGAGCCTGAGATGAAAGCCCAGAGAACTTGATAGTTTTGTTCAAGTATCTGGATTTCTAGCAGAAGATCCTGCCTAATTTTGGCTTCTGTGCTGTTTTGCATATTGATCGCTATTTTGTATGTTCCATTCAGATAGATAAGATTATTTATTTACTGATTAAACCCCTTATTCGTTTTCTCTTTAAACGTTTTTCCAACGCTACCTTTTGTTTCCTTGCCCTTGACACTTGATTAATATATCTGTAAAAATCAATTTATATGTAAACTATTATACACTGCATGAATAGGGTAGACGTTATTTTAGATAGCCTGCAAAGTAAGCCTAATGGTTGGCGGCAGGTACTATTCTCGGTGGCGGACAGTTTTACGGGTAAGTGGCGACTAGGTTGCATCTGGCTGGAAAACGAACGCTTCTGTTTATGGCTTTAGGTTTAGTAGCGTTTATTCTATATCTCTGGTTTTTTGTGGGCTTCGATGGTCTTTTCACCCTCCTAAGTCGTCTAAACGTCTATCAATATTCGCTATTTCTAATACTGGCTGTAGGCGCGTTAGTTGCGAGTGTCATCTTTGACTCCTTGATTTGGCACAGCCTCTTAGCGGTCCTCTCTGTTAAAGTAAAGTTTAGAAAATTACTTCTATACAATTGGATAGGTAACTTTGTTGAACTCATCCTTCCAAGTGCAACCATAGGCGGTGAAGTCATCCGCATTGCATTATCACAAAAAGAAATTAAACATGACACAGGTATCGCCGCCGCCACTGTTTTGGGCTCACGTATAATCAGTACTTTTGTGTATTCAGGCGGTTTGATTGCTGGCTTTCTGCTTCTGCTTTTTACCCATAAGTTACCTATTTATCTTATAACTCCAATAATTTTGGTGATAACTGGGACCGCAATAGTTCTTACCTGTATCTTTTTGGTTGCGTTTAAAGAAACTGCAACAGATAAAATAGTAAATAGCATTATGTGGATAACTAAACATGCCATTAAGGATGATATAAAGCAACAGAGATTTAGAATAAAAATCTGCCAAGGGCTATTTTCTTTCAGTTGTGTCTTTAAAACCTTCAAAAAAAATCCGCGGTATCTTATAAAACCTCTCGTTTATGCGGTGATTTCATGGATATTCAACCTCACAGTTTACCTTATGATCTTCTACGCACTTGATTTCAGATCTATTTCCCTGATTGATCTAGCAACAGTATACTGCATAATCTCAACAGTTGAAACCATAACTGCCGGTGTCCCAATTGGCGCCGTAGAAGTTACCATGATTAATCTCTTTGTCCTATATGGCGTTCCCATAGCAGTTGCAGGTGCGGCCACCACGATTATTCGTCTACTAACTTTCTGGTGCCAAGTCTTAGTCGGCTACCCGCTGATTGAATGGCTAGGTACAAAATCACTGCTTAAAATCAACATAAAAATCCGTTCATAAAACGACAGTTAACATTGACTAGGTTATTAGGCGCTAATAACTGATTGTTATATAGATGAGCTCGTATTCCACTGAAGTTGCCAATATGCGGAGGTTTGATTTGATCAAACCGCCTATTCAGGTTTGTTACGATTTAGGCGACGCATCATTTATCTCGCCGGCTAATTACCTTTAGCTAAAACCAGCAGTTCTCCTCAAAAGGTTTTCCGCGCCTGTCAAAATAATATCAGCTATTGTTTCTCTTCTGTTGTCTCGAAAGTTTGAGTAAGGGTCAGCATCAAAAGTTTACCCAAAGTTTTAATTGCCCAAGCTCTGAGCGCCGTGGCAGACTTTCCGTGAAGCCACCCTCTAGATGTTCAGCCTCAAAAGTCAAGTATTATTCAGGATGTTCTTCAATCTAACTCTATCGTAGCAAAATGATGAGAAACTCTGCTATTTTATCTCCAAATAGCCGTCCTTGGTTTGCCCTTCATGGGTTTAAACAACGCAATATCCGCAAGGGTTAGTTGCTTGGGAATTCTATCAGTCGAACTGTCATCGATAAGGGTTACTTCATTCTGGCAGTCTTGACGAGTTATTCTGACTCTACAGATTAGCTCTTGATATTTTCTCTCTCCTTCTATGGTTATGACAACAGATCTGCCTCCACAGCTACGTTGTATAAACCCGTAAGCGAGTATATATCAACAGTTATGGCCATATCGCGTGCACGAGGGTCGCAATTTTTTTATCTGATTGGGGGTTTTCAGTCGTATTTCATGTCAACAATAAATCATAAGATTAAAATAATGGGAAGAACTGATGTGTTAACGATTTCACAAAATTAGGATAAATTAATAGAGGATTGAAAAATGAGCAAAAGTGACAAACCCCACCTAAACATTATCATCATGGGGCACGTTGACAATGGGAAATCAACTACCACCGGCCACTTACTCTACTTAGCCGGAGTTATTGACCAAAGAACAATCGATGCTTACCAGCAAGAAGCAGAACAGATGGGTAAAGGCACCTTCCACTTCGCTTGGGTTCTAGACAACCTCAAAGAAGAACGTGAACGCGGTGTCACCATCGACCTTCGATTCCTCCAATTCCCAACTAAGAAATACAACATGACCGTCATCGATGCACCCGGCCACAGAGACTTCATCAAAAACATGATCACCGGTGCAAGCCAAGCAGACGCAGCAGTTCTCTTCAGCTCAGCCAAGAAAGGCGAGTTCGAAGCAGGTATCGGTGCAGGCGGCCAAACACGTGAACATGCCTTCTTAGCCTTCACTCTAGGCATACGCCAGCTGATCGTCGCAATCAACAAGATGGACGACTCCACAGTAAATTGGAGCAAAGACCGTTATGACGAAATGAAGAATGAACTCTCAAGGATGCTCAAAATAGTCGGCTTCAAGATTGAGAAAATTAACTTCATACCCGTCTCAGGTTGGAAAGGTGATAACTTAGCAACAAAAAGCGCAAATATGCCTTGGTACACTGGTCCAACTATGATGGAAGCATTCGATCTACTAGAACTTCCAGCAAAGCCAACAAACAAACCACTCCGCGTTCCAGTTCAAGACGTTTACACAATCACTGGCATCGGCACCGTTCCAGTTGGCCGAGTAGAAACAGGTGTTCTCAAACCAGGTGCAAGCATAGTCTTTATGCCATCCAATAAAACTGCTGAAGTCAAATCAATTGAAATGCACCACACCAGCATTCCATTGGCAGAACCAGGCGACAACATCGGTATGAACATCAGAGGTATCGGAAAGAATGACGTTCACCGCGGAGACGTTGCAGGTCCAGTTGACAATCCACCAACAGTCGCAAAAGAATTCATTGGTCAAATTATCGTTATCTACCACCCAACAGCCATAGCGGCAGGATACACACCAGTGCTCCACTACCACACAGGGCAAATCGCCGTACGATTCGTTGAACTCATCAAGAAAATCGATCCGCGAACCGGCCAAGTATCTGAAGAGCACCCCAGCTTCCTAAAAACAGGTGACGCTGCCTGGGTACGCATGGAACCACTACACCCCATCGCAATAGAGCCATTCACTGAATTCCCTGAACTCGGTCGATTTGCAATCCGAGACATGGGCACAACCGTTGCAGCCGGCGCAGTCAAAGAAATAACAAAGAAGGGTCCATAAACCCTCTACTTTATTTTTTGTAAACCTTTTTAATTTTAATCCTAACCATAATTCCAGTTGCTTTAGTGCTTTGTTAGCATATTATAGTAAGCTTATGTTGACTATTGTGTATATGAGGCGAGAGTAGTGGATTACTCAAACGTTAAGCAGACTAAAGGATATCAGGGATATGGCGGATTGTGTGGCCTTAATGGGTACATCTTAACGTGAAACAAAGAAACAAAACTTTAAGCCTAACCGTTGCCGCGTAATGGACTGATTTTTCAAGTTTATTTAGGGAATAATTTCAGCGCCGTTGTATTTTACGTAATCAAATTCCTGCAAAGATATCTTGCCCTCTTTGATGAGCTGTTTTATTCGGGGTATTTCATTCTGCACTGAATCAATCAACCTTTGCACTGTATAGCAGACTTGGTTGTATGCTTCGTCTGTCCACCGTTTGGTGATGTTGGTATAGAGGCATCGACCACCGCAGACACTTAGAAGTCTGCATTGGTTACAGGGTTTTTCTTTGACAAACATCTTGGGCAGATACAGTGGCGATGAGTTTTTTATATGTCCAAGGTAGTAGGCTTTCATTCCCCACATTGTTGGACAAGGCAAAATATAGCCGTCAGTTTGGATGGAGTAGTTTATCCAACCGCTTCCGCACCGCATCAAACAGTTAGGTTCCTTATGTAAAAGCGAGTTTGTGATGCCTAAAAGCGGGTAGAGTTTGAGCACTTCACCGTTTTGTTGCATGTGGTCAACCCAGAATTGTGTCAGGGCATCCACGCCTGGTATATAGCTAGATTTGGACCATTCTTCAAAATTTCGACGTTGATAGTCATTACCCCAAAATCCGGCGTTGAGTTGCCAATGGATTGAGCTAAATGAATAGTCATCGTTATGCAGGAGGTATTTAACCTGTTTTTCTATATCGGTCTGTTCCATGATGGTCATGCGAGCGATTAATTCGCCCGGATAGTTGTTTTGTTTTATAAATTTGAGATTGTCGATAACTTTGCGATATGTGCTCTCTCCTCGGTAGTGGTCTGTTAGGGATTTTTCACCATCGATAGAAACAAGTAGCGTATGGAAGCGATTAATGTACTTTGGTTCCAGTTTATGTAGTAACAAGCCATTAGTCTGCATCATATAGTGCTTAGGTGTAATTCTGTCCATGATTTCCCGCAACTTATCTGCCTGCATAAGTGGTTCCCCTCCATAGAATGTAAGGACACAATCGGGGTCTTGATGACAGAATTTATCAAGCAGTCCTATATCGTAGTTGAGGCTTCGGGGCAAGTTATAGTCAATTTCTATGGCCTCACCGAATTCCTCGTCAAAGTCATCAAGGCTTTCTCCGAAGCAGTATTTACATTGCAGGTTGCAGTCGCTAGTGAGGATCACGTGAAAGAACATAGTTCAGCTTAGAATGCGGGGCTACTTAAGAGTATTTTTCCGTTAATTTAGCGGCTTGACCGTAAACTTGCAGTTTTCTACAGCTATTATGTAAATTCAGATGACCATAAGTATCAATTGGTACTTCAACGGACTTGAGCTGGTACACTAAACGAAATAAATATGGTTGAACACTTACTTTACAAAGGTTTACTCACATATACCGATAGAAACTCTGAAACTAAAGGAATTATCAGTTCTTCTGTTAATTATAACTCTACGAATTCAATAACTACCAAAATAATTAAACTAAGGTATAGCCTGGAATTGATCGAGTTTTGAGCGTCTGGGGCGTATGTAAACAAAACTCTTAATAGCCTAAGCATTAATCAGTGGGATTCATGAGCCAGACCAAGCAAATCGAGCAGAAATGGCAAAAGCGTTGGGAAGAAGCAAAGCTCTTTGAAGCTGATCCAAACCCAAACCGCCAAAAAAAACTAGTAACTTTTCCGTTTCCCTATATGAATGGCCCTCTACATGTAGGTCATGCATTTACGGCTTCTCGCGTGGATGCTTATGCACGTTTTAAACGTATGCAGGGTTTCAACGTGCTTTGGCCTTGGAGCTGGCACTGGACCGGGCAACCTTTGCTTGGAGCCTCTCAGCGTGTAGCACGGGGTGATGAAGCCTATATTAAGGTGCTCCGCGAAGTTGACGGCGTATCTGCAGAAGAACTTCAAAAATTTGTTGATCCCTTCTACATGGCTCAGTATTACACTAACGAAGGACGATTAGCAGTTAAAAATATTGGTTTCTCGGTGGATTGGCGACGGGAATTTACCACTGTAATGCCTACTTTCCAAAAATTTATTGAGTGGCAATACAAGAACCTCAAAGAAAAGGGTTATGTCACACAGGGAACCCATCCAGTGGTTTGGTGCCCCAAAGATCAATCACCCACAGGTGACCATGACCGCCAAAGCGGTGAAGGTATCACACCAGACGAATATACTCTTATAAAATACTGTCTTGACGATGGAACGATTTTGCCTGCCGCGACTTTCCGTCCTGAAACAGTCTATGGCATAACCAACATGTGGATAAACCCCGAAGCCACATACGTAGAAGCAGATGTTGATGGAGAAAATTGGATAATCAGTCAACAAGCCGCAGAGAAACTCAAAGAACAGGAACGCAAAGTTATCGTTAAACGCGCTTTTTTGGGCCGAGAACTTGTCGGCAAATTCTTCACAAACCCCATCACCAACCTCAAGTTTCCCATTTTGCCCGGCTGGTTTGTTAACCCAAAAACTGCCACAGGTATCGTCTACAGTGTCCCTGCACACGCTCCATACGACTATTTGGCACTGCGTGATTTGCAGAAAAAACCCGAAATGCTTATCCAATTCGGTGTAGATCCATCAACGGTCTTAGCGATTAAGCCAATCTCAATCATCAAGGTGGAAGGATTTGGCGCGTATCCTGCAATTGAAATCGTTGAGAAAATGGGCATAACCGACCAAAATGATCCTAAAGCTGATGAATCTACCAATGAACTCTACAAAAAAGAATTCCACAGTGGTATACTCAAGGCTAACTGCGGTATATACACAGGCAAAAGCATCCGCGAAGCCAAAGACAAACTTATCGTTGATTTCAAAGAACTGGGCGTCGCCGATAGCATGTATGACCTCTCAGAATCTGTAGTCTGCCGTTGTATGACTCCATGTATTGTTAAAATCCTCTCGGATCAATGGTTCCTTAACTACTCTGACCCTAAATGGAAAGAACTCGCACACCAAGTTATTGCTCAACTCACCATCTACCCTGATTCAGCTAGACCATGGTTCAACACAGTTATCGACTGGCTCCGCGAGTGGGCCTGCGCAAGAACCACCGGTTTTGGTACGCCCCTACCCTGGGGTAAAGGCTGGATAATCGAGACCCTCAGCGATAGCACCATCTACATGGCATTCTATACCATAAATGCCCAAATAAAAGCAAACAGTATCAAACCCGAATCACTTACACCCGACGTTTTAGACTATATTTTCTTGGGTAAAGGTGACAGAGTATCTGTAGCAAAAACTGTAGATATAAGCACAGACCTGCTGGATTCGATGCGCAATGAATTCCTCTACTGGTACCCTCTTGACTTGCGCAACAGCGCCAAAGAACTCGTCCCAAACCACTTGTCCTTCTGTATATTCCATCATGCCGCCTTGTTCCCGCCTCAGCATTGGCCCAAAGCCATAGGCGTCAACGGCATGCTTATGGTTGAAGGGCAGGGTATGCACAAAAGCAAAGGTAACTTTATCACCCTAAAAGGAGCAATCGAAAAATATGGTGCCGACGCCACCAGATGCGGCCTCTTGTTGGGTGCAGAGGGTATGGATGATCCCGACTGGCGGGCAGACAACATTAATGACTTAAAATTCAAATTTGACTCGTTTATGGGCTTTGCAGGCAATATCATTGCATCCACTAAAACAGATGAAGATACCCCCCTGGAGCGATGGTTGACAAGCCGGTTACAGCAACGTATAAACGATGTTACTGTTGCGCTTGACGAACTTAAAACCCGCACTGCTCTACAAACTGCACTGTTTGAAACTTGGAATGATCTGAGATGGTACATTCAGCGAAAAGGCAGTGCCGAAACAAAAGCGATAGGTGATGCCGTTAAAGACTGGTTAAAACTGCTTGCACCATTTGCACCGTTTCTCTGCGAGGAACTCTGGAGTCAAACAGGCGAGGGAGGTTTCATTAGTACTGCAAAGTGGCCGGTTTATAACGATAGCAAGGTAGATGTAGTTGCACTGGAACAGGAGACCCTTATCACTGATGTTATGGTTGACACTAACAATATCCTAAAAGCAATGAAAATCATGCCTAACCGTATAATTTACTATACCGCTGCATCATGGAAATGGCAGGTTTACCTAAAAGTCGTTGAAAAAACTTTAGTTGGAGAAGCCAAAATCAACGAATTAATGCGGACATTTGCTACAGACATCACGCTTAAACCGCATATAAAAGACATTGCACCACTGGTACCCCGTATCATCAAAGCGTTAACCAAGATTTCAGGCGACCGCAAAATTAACATGGCAAAAATAGGTATAATAGACGAAAAAATAATACTAGATGATGCAAGCACATTTTTAAAAGACCGCTTTAACGCAGGAATCACAGTCTATAGCGAATCCGATATCCAGTGTTTTGACCCCAAACATCGCGCTACAATGGCCATGCCATATCAGCCAGCAATATACATCGAATAAATAACCGTAACTCTTTCAAGTTACCCCCATGAGGTTTTAACCAAATCTGAAAACACCTCCAAAACCTGTTCAGCCTTTTTTGGCAAAGCACACAAATACTCATCACCACCAGCCTCAACAATCA
>WQVG01000029.1 GCA_009781675.1 Candidatus Bathycorpusculum acetigenes
CACGTTTTTCATGGGGGTAATTATGGGGGTAACTATATTTAAGATTTGTGTTCTAATGTTCAAACGGAGGCAGTATTGGGTGTTACTTAGTTTTTATGGGGGTAAAAATGCAGAGTTACGGTTTTAATAAGCTTCTATGTGACTGAAATTTTTACCATACGTTTCATTCGGGCAATCTGTTGCTCTATGTTTAAGAAAATGGGAACCGATTGGCCGTGAGGAGAACAATGTCCGGCTACTATGGCATCTGCAATGGCATCAACTGTAGCAGATTTAGCTTCGATTTCGGTATAACCATAGCCGATTTGGGGGCCATAATGGGCGTCGGTTCCGGCAACTCTTGACAACTTATAGCACTCGGCAGCCTCTTGGGCTTTTTTGACACTTAGCTTAAATGGGAATGCTCGTGCGTTAATCACTTCGATGGCATCAAACTCTGAGCAAACGTTTTCTCGGAGACATCCTTTGAAGTATACGTAGGGGTGACATGCGATGGCGACTCCACCGGCTTTGTGGATGCGCTCTATAGTTTCGACTGTGCCAAGGTCTCGGGGGATGGGCTCTTTAATGTTGAGGGCGACGATGTGGCCATCGGCGCTGGAGATTTCCATGCCGGGGATTATGAGAAAATCGGTTTTTTTAGCGATTTTATAGGCGCCCTCAAGGGTGTTGTGGTCGGTTACAGCACAGGCGTTTAGGCCGCGTTTTTTGGCATAATATAGGAGTTCTTTTGGTGTTATCATGGAGTCTTTGGAGTAGGTAGTGTGGACATGGAGGTCGGCGGTAATTTTTATGGTCATATTGTTTACAACTGCAGTGTACTATTTGGGAGCTAATTTTTCGCGTACTTGGGTTAGTTGTTCGTCTAGTTTGGCTTCGTCTGTTTCGATTTTGTGGAAAAGAGGTTGGGGTTTGAGGATTTTGTGTCCTGGCTCAAGAGGGACCAATGCATCAGTCCAGTTGCTTTGCTCGACTGTTCCCGGAAGGTTTAATGTCTGCCAGAGTTGTTGTGCTGTTGTGGGCATAAAGGGTTCGGAGACTACTGATATGGCCTTCACGATTTGCACTGCTACATAGAATATTGTGGCGGCTTTTTCTTTATCGGTTTTCATTAGGTTCCAGGGTTCTTTTGTGTTTAGGTACTGGTTGCCAATACGGCTTATTGCGATGATTGTGTTGGCGGCGGATTGGAGATAGCCGTTTTCGATTTCTTTGGCGGCTTGTGTAGTTTTCTGTTTTATGCCATCAAGTACGGTTTGGTCGTCGATATCGAGTTTTGTAGGTGTGTGGATGGTGCCGTCGAATTTGCTGTTGATAAATGAGAGGGTTCGGTGGATAAAGTTTCCAAAGGTATCGTTTAGGTCGGCGTTGATTTTTTCGGTGAATGCTGTCCAGGTAAAGTTGGTGTCTTTGCTCTCGGGTCGGGTGGCAATGAGGAAGAATCGCCAGTAATCGACAGGGAACATTTCGAGGGCTTCGTCTATCCAGATGCCTATCCGTTGGCTTTTGGAGGCTTTTTGTCCGCGGAATTGTAGGAATTCTGTAGCGGACACGTTCCATGGCAGGTTGTAGTTTTGTCCTGATGCTAGGAGCAACGCGGGGAGGATAATTGTGTGGAAGGGGATGTTGTCTTTGCCTACAAAGTAAAGGGTTAATGCGTCTTTGTTAAACCAGAACTCGTGCCACTTTTCGGGTTGTTTTGTGTGTTTGAAGTATTCAATTGTTGCAGAGACATAACCCAGAACTGCATCTATCCAGACATAGATGGTTTTGCCTTCTGCACCTTTAAATGGTGCGGGAATTCCCCATTCGACATCGCGGGTTACGGCACGGGGTTTTAGGCCTTCTTTTATCCAGTTTAGGCTGAAATTTTTAACGTTAATTGGAAGTTGATTGTTGTTTTTTATGTATTGTGATAGTGGTTCTGATAGTTTAGAGAGGTCAATGTACCAGTGCCGGGTGGTTTTTGTGACAGGTTGGGTTTTGCAGAGAGTGCAGTAAGGCTCAACAAGCAAGGTGGGTTCGAGAAGTTTGCCGCAACTATCACATTGGTCGCCTCGGGCTTTCTCACAGCCACAGTAAGGGCATTTACCCTCGACAAAACGGTCGGGGAGGAAGCGGTGGTCGTGTTCGCAGTAAAGCATCTCAGTGTCTTGGCTAAATATGTAGCCGTTCTGCTGGATTTCAAGCAGAGTTTTCTGTACAAACTCTTTGTGTACAGAGCTCTCGGTGGTGGTGTAATTATTAAATGAGATGTCCCAGCAACGAAAGAGTTCAGAAACTTTGGCATGATTACGATCTGTTAACTCTTTGGGGGTTATGCCCTGTTTTAGGGCTTCTACCTCGATGGGTGTACCGTGGGTATCAGATCCGCTGACCATCACCGTATCTGCGCCGTTTAGACGATAGTATCGAGCTGTGACATCAGCTGACAGCACCGAGCCTACGAGGTTACCCAGATGCGGAGTGACGCTTATGTAGGGCCAAGCAGAGGTTACAAGAACTTTTTGAGACAAACCAATCATCAACAAACCGTTTCATACCATCCTTATTAAAATTGCTAGGGTAACGTGCTGGAAACTTGCGGAATTACTGGCAGAGAAAACTTAAATTTTGAGGCGAACAATAGCCATAGTTTGAGGTTATGCTATGGTTTACTGCCGAAGATGTGGTGCTCAGCTTGAAGAAAATGCGTGTTTCTGTCATAAATGTGGAACACAAGTAATCATCATCTATGCACCATCTACAACGCTAAAGCCAAACCGTAAAAACCACGTATTGTTAATGGCGGTTGGATTAATGATTATTCTGGTTTTATCGGCAACTATTGCTGTCTTTTTGGCGGTTCCGTCTGGTTACTGGAGTTTTAGCAAACCATATCAAGACAGCGCACCTAACGTGTGTACATTGAACCTTAACTTTGAAACAGACATCGGAGAGGTGAATATTATATCACAAAAAGTCGGCGGCAACAACCTTCTGCTTGATGTTTCAGGGAGTGGTTCAGGACCCTCGTTAGAGGAAAGACCCCCTGTGAATGTTGCCTTTAACAATCAAACAAGAGGCGATGTGTTAGATGTATCAGTTAAGGTTACACTGGAGGACACGTACCTACCAATGGCACATCTTGATTGCACCATCTATGTCGATCCCGTATTAAACCTCAACCTTAACGTTACGTCACATAATGGCAAAGTTAGTTTTTTGGCTAATCAAACCACGACGATTCAGAGCCTAAGGCTCCAGACTATCAATGGTGAAGTTAACACACACCTAGGAAAAGATATAGTTATCACAGGTGATATTGCCCTTAAAACCTCTGTGGGCACGGTGAATTACTGCATGAACGAAACCCTCATCACAGCTAACTGCACACTAACTTTAGCGGCCACCACAGGCGAAATTAACATTGATATAACCCAAACTAGAGCCTCGCAGGGCAATCTCTTGGTAGATACTGAGACAACCACAGGCGCCATAAACATAGGTTTAGTCATCGATGGCAGTATCGCCGCAAAAGTCACTTCAGAGCTACCTAATACATTGGGTGACATAAATCTCCACCTAAACAATTTTATCGGTGCCAAAACCCAAGTTCAATCCATAAACTACCCTGCTACAGGCAACATCGAAATCAGCAACCGTGTCAACAGCATTGGCAACATCAACATAAGTGCCAACTACAGAACCAATATCATCGCCAACTAAAGGAACTAAAAGGTACAGGCAACCAGTTTAACGGGTTATCAAGCACCCGACTACCCCAACTATATAGAACCATAAAAACCCCAAGAACCATAAACCCCAAAGAAAACTGGCACAAATATTTTTGTCCCAAATCCGGCTGAATATTAAGATTTTTAAGAATAAAAAAGTAGAGGAGAGGAGTTTATTTTTATTTAGATTTGTTTTCCGCAATGAGCACAAAAGGCCGCCCCAGGTGAAACAGGGGTACCACAGACTGGACAGAAGTTAGATTTAGCGTTTGTTGCTGATGTGGTTGGTTGGGGTTGTGCAGGGGGAGTGGGAGTATAACCGTATGGTGATGGATTTGGATTTGAGTTTGGATTTGCTTTAAGTGAGAAGAAAGCGACTGCCATTAGTATGTATGCGATTGCTGAGAAGATTACGCCGATATATATTATCGATAGTACTGCGCCGATGAGCAGGAATGTTCCTGTTGTACGGAACAGGGTTACACCTGAATGTTGGGCTAATGTGTTAAATCCTTTTTTAAAGCGTAATGCTTGCAACAGTAGAAAGATAAAGCCCACTATAAGAGGTACTATTGCCCATAGCAGAGAGGAAATCAACGCGGCTGTAGCATAAGACCCGAGGTAAGATAGGCTTGCGAGACTTAATATAGTACCTATGCCTCCAAAGAGAGCAGTGACTAAACCTATAGCACTAGCAATTGAACCTATTATGCCGAAGACTACACCTATAATGAAGTCTCTGACTATACTGTCATCTCTGTAGTGTTCAGATAACCCTTTTATTCCAACGTATAGGAGAATGTAACCCACGATACTTGCGAAGGGAACCCATAGTAGAATTGAACCGATAGCTGATAAAGTTTTACTTGTCTCGAAATCACTCATTTTTTGTTTTCATCCTTTAAATGGTGTTGCATTACATATTTAGGATAAAAAAACTTTTCGGGGTAAAAAATACTAGCCAAACGATAATCAGGAAGTAATGGTTTAAAAAATACAACAAGGGTTACCAGCTACAGAATCACAGTAATAATCAAATAGCAGTCTACGTTGATAAAGAGAAACCGTTTGAGTTTTGTAGTAAAAATTAAAATCGGCATAAATCAAGTGGCAAACAGTCGGTCTATGGATAATTTTGCAGAGTCCAGTTGATACGATGCCTTGGTAGTATGGCGTATTTAGCAGATGCTATGCGTGGCTTGTATTTACTGTGTGCACTGTAACGCTAATGTTAAGAACCGTTTATAGGGCTGTTTTGTTCCTTTGAGTTAGCTGTGATTTAAGTGACAGAACAAAAATCCCCCGCACTTAAACGCTCAATTGGTTTGTGGAGTGCTGTTGCCATAAATATCGGAGCTATAGTGGGGGGTGGAATTTTTGTTGTCACAGGTATCGTTGCAGGTTATGCAGGACCGGCCTTTATCATATCTATGATTGTAGCGGGGTTAATCGCGTTTATAACGGCCATGAATTTAGCCAAGTTAACTGCTTGGAGACCTGTTGAAGGCGGTGTGTATGAGTATGGGAGGCAATTGGTTAGACCTTATGTGGGGTTTTTGGGGGGTTGGATGTGGTTAGTTGCTAACACCTTTACGGGGGCCGCGGTGGCGTTGGGATTTGCCTACTATTTGTCAGCGGCGATTCCAGGTATAGCGGTAAATGTTGTTGCGGCGGTGATGTGTTTGGTTTTTATGGGTTTGAATCTAATTGGTGCCCGAGAATCTGCGTCTATTAATAACGTACTTGTCGGCGTTAAACTTTTAGTGATAGTCTTCTTTGTTATTTTTGGTTCAGTATATGTAAACCCCGCTAACTTTGTGCCGTTTGTGCCGTTTTCAAGCGGTGTATTGTACGCCATTTTTTTTATCTTTTTTGCTTACGGCGGTTTTGCTAGGGTAACTGTGATTGCGGAGGAAATCAAAGATGCCCACCGTAATGTACCTAGGGCACTTTTGTTGTCTTTGGGTATTTCGATGTTAATTTATGTTTGTGTGGGGTTGGTGGCGGTGGGGTTGGTGGGTGCAGAGGGTCTTGCGGGTTCTGTTTCGCCGCTTAGCACGGCTATGGATATCACAGGTGTTGCAGGAGCAAGTCAGGTTATTGCCATTGGGGGTTTAGTTGCGACTGCAAGTGTGTTGTTAACCAATATTTTTGGTGTTTCAAGAATGGCTTACTCGATGGCACGTCGAAATGATTTGCCTTCTGTGTTGGCACGGCTCCATGGTAGACGTCTCACGCCCTACTATGCGATAATCGGTACGGGTTTGTTGATGGCGGGGTTGGTGCTCTTTGTGGATTTAACTCGGGTTGTTGCGGTTAGTACGTTTGCGGTGGTATTTACTTACTGCATTGTTAACATTTCAGCCTATAAATTGGGAAACGGTAGTAACTGGCGGCATAGGGTTTTGGCATTGCTTGGGTTGGCAACCTGTATTATGCTTTTGGGGTTTGTGCTGTTTGCGTCGCCTGATGCATGGGTGATTGGTGTTGTGTTCCTTTTTGCAGGTGGGGTTTATTATCTGCTTACAAAACGGTGGCGACGGCAGAAGAGTTTTAGCCAACGAATCCGATACACCTCTGATAGTGTACAAGTAGAGGTTTAGTTGATGTTACCCATTAGAGCCGTTCTGTTCGATATGTTTGATACATTGATGCTTATCGAGAGAGATCATGAGTTCTATGTACCTGCGGTTCAACGAATGTACCGCTATCTTTACAAGCGGGGTGTCGATGTGCCTTTTGAGAGATTTGAGGCGGCCTACAGTACAGAACGGGTTCAGCTCTATGCAGAGGCGGATTTAAACTGGGAAGAACCACACTTTAACGTTCGAGTTTCAGGAACCCTGAAACGTTTAGGTTATAGTTATCCAACAACAAGCTCTGTTGTGTCGGAAGCGACCAGTGAGTTCTGTGAAGAATTCATGAAATATGTCCGCATAGATCCCCATGCCGAAACAGTCCTAGAAACTCTGCAGAGAAACTATCGGTTGGGTATAATTAGCAATTTTGCCATTCCCGAATGTGTCTACAAACTGCTCAGAGTAAGCGGCATCGACAACTTTTTTGAGGTGGTGGTGGTTTCAGGTGCAGTCAATAAACGTAAACCCAGCCCTGAAATCTTCCAAACTGCACTCCAAAGATTGGCTATATCTGCGTCGGAAACGGTTTTTGTCGGTGACACCATCGATGCAGACATCGAAGGAGCCAAAGCAACGGGGATGCGAGCGGTCTACATCGAACGACGAGTACAAAGAGACCCCGAAACCTGTCCTGACCAGACCATAAAAAGCCTTGCGGATCTGCCCGCGGCACTTGAACGCTGTCAAGCATCGAAAGTTTAACGGGGTTCGATCATTAAGAGTTTTACATGTCTTGGATGGCCCGTTCGCGTAAGAATAGATTTTACATGACGCGTTAAACCTCTAACTCTTATTTTTTGGCAATGGGTCATGTTAAAGTCATTCAAATACTGAAAAACTAAATAACTCAATTTTCGCCATATTACGTGAAAAATTTAACATCAACAACCACTAATATTGGTAATAGATCTGCTGAAATTTTTCGCGCAGATATGACGTGATTTGAGGTTATTTTTAAATTTTAACCAAATTTAAATGAGATATAAAAACGTTAAAAGAACATATTACCAAAAAAACGTTAAGTCAGGGGTTAAGAAATATCGTAGAAAATCACTAAGATTGTCTCTCATCCAGAAAATAGCCGATTAAACCGAAAATTACAATCAATGGAAATAACATCATACCCCAAGGGTACTCTACAAGTGTAACATTGAAAAAGATATTAGCAACTGTCAATACCCCACACACCAAAAGCATCACCGCAAACACTAAAGGACTGAATACTACATCCAACACTTTTGACAGCTTACCCAATTAGGTTCCCTGCCATATTCTCAAGATTTGCGCATATATTAATTTGTGCTTTGTGCAGTTTTCGTTACGGTTGATAATTTTTTCTGCCGGATTGTTCTAATTAAAATGATCCCCAAAAAGTATGGTATATGTTTTAGCAAAATCGGGTAATGAGGGTTAAACGGTTGGAATAGTGTTAAAATAGTGGTTATAGGCGCAGATAAGGGAAAAAATAACTTGACGCCGACAGGTGTTTTACCAAAAAACCCTTTTGAAACATTCAAAAGTGCGGTATAGTGTAGTATATGTCAATGTTACAAATAACGAACTATACGATGTTGAACGCCATCAAATAATATAAACCAACCCGTTGCGAGACATTCTACAAACACCTTCGGCTCACTATACCCCATTTTTGGGAGGTCCCCTTAATTTAGCAAGCCATTTAGGTAAACCCAAAGTAACTCT
Organism: Candidatus Bathycorpusculum acetigenes; assembly: GCA_009781675.1. Taxonomy (GTDB): domain Archaea; phylum Thermoproteota; class Bathyarchaeia; order Bathyarchaeales; family Bathycorpusculaceae; genus Bathycorpusculum; species Bathycorpusculum acetigenes. The sequence goes on from WQVG01000029.1 coordinate 8,057, forward strand.
TGAGGGCAGAAAAGTTTTTTTGAACCCTGAGAAAGATAACAGGAGAAAACATGTTGATTGGCATAGTTTCAGATTCTCATGACAATTTGTTGCTTATTGATAAAGCAGTGCAGATACTGAACAGCCAAAAAGTATCACTGGTGTTACATGCAGGCGACTACGTGTCACCTTTTACCATCACCAAATTCAAGCTACTTAACTGTCCACTCATCGGTGTATTGGGTAACAATGACGGAGATCATGAACTACTTAAAAGGCGGTTCAGTGAAACCACAAACTGCACTATACAAGGCCGTTTCGCCCAGATAACAAGGGAAGATTTTCGAATCGGTTTATTGCATGGGGATGAAACTGAATTACTAAATGCGATAATTGAGAGCAACCATTTCGATTTTGTTGTTCATGGCCATAGTCATTTACAGGGTATCGTACGCAGGGGCAAAACTCTTGCCATTAATCCTGGTGAACTTTGTGGATACTTAACAGGAAAACCCACAATTACCCTCCTAGACACCACTAGAAAAGAAGCAATAACAACAGAACTATAAGCTGTATAGAGCTATGTAACTATGTGTTTGATGGTTTTGGGTTAGCTACTTGTGGTTATGTAGTGTGTTATGCCGTTTAGGATGTATTGTACAGCTATGGCCGCAATAAGAAGAGCCATAGCTCGGGCTATAACCAGTGCACCGGTTTTGCCTAGGACACGGTAGATCCCATTGATATAGCGCAAAATTACCCAAGTTATGGCTAGCACCACTATCACAGCTATAATCGTTACCATGATTCCGTATGATTGAAGGTTAAAGATGGTTGTTGTGATAGCCCCTGGGCCAACCAGCAGAGGTATAGCGATGGGTACTGCACCGAGGCTTTCAGGAGAGTCAACATCTTCATCGTGGGTACTTTTTGATGAACTCAAAATTCTCACCGATACGATGAGTAACAATATTCCGCCTGCAATCTCAAAACTAAAAATGGACAAGCCGAAGATAAGCAGGATTTCTTGTCCTAAAAATGCGAAAATTAAAAGCAGAACAACACCTACAAGGATAGCTACGTTGTATACCCGACGGCGGTGAGCAGGCTGAATTTTTTCGGTTAAGCCGACAAAGATGGGTATGTTGCCAAATGGGTCAACGATTATGAACAGCGCTATTATGGCTTTAGCTAAATCTGCTATAAAATCAACCGTATGAATCCCCGGCTTATACTTCTAGTTAGCCAGAGTTAAAATAAAAACATAGCGGCTGGACCAAACTATCGGGTTGTTTGGCTCCAGTTCTCGACCCAGTTGAGGAATTCACTGACGGGTTTTCCGCCGTAGGTTCGTAGTTTTTCTCTTAATTCTGTTTTTTCACAGGCGGCTTTTTGGAAGGCGGTCATTTCTTTTTCGCCGTCAGTTAGGTAGAGAAAACCGCTGTCAGCACCAGCTCTTGCACACCGTGTTGTAACCGTTAACAGTTCTTGGGTTGTGGGTACATCTTGGGGGGCGTCGCCTGGGCCGTATACATAGAGGCTGATGTAGAAGGGTTGTTTGAGTAGTTTTTTGAATGCACGAGTGAGCATTTCCCAGTACCAGGGGGTGGCGTAGTTTTTGCTAAACATAACCACGTTGAATTGGTCAGCGTATTTTGCAAAATCATCAAAGTCTACGCCGTAGCGCTCCAGAGAACTTACAGGGTCTGGTTGGAGGCTTAGCACTAAGTCTTTTTTGACGACCTCACGGATTTCTGCAACATAGTCGGTAACTACTTTGCGGCGCCACTCTATCCAGCTTAGGCCGCTTTTTTGGTGGAGCCCTTGGCATCTTGGGCAGGTGCAGTGGCTGTGGTCAGCGAAGTATTGGCTGTTTAACCAAATTCCCTGTGATTGTCGGTCGACTTCAGCGATGTATTTAAGTTGTTCTTCGCGGTAATCGGGTTGGGTGGGGCATAAAACACTCCAGTAGATGTTAAAGTTATTGTTACCGAATTTGGCTGGTCCTATGGGTGATTGGGAGATCCAGTCGGGATGGTCTTTTGCGGTTTGGGTGTCGGCAAAAACGGCAAGGTTGCTGTGCATATCTCGCTGGGGTTGGAGGCGCAATCCGGTTTCGGGTTTGACGCGGAAAACGTGAAAGTCAAAGCCGGGGGGTTTTTGGGGCTGAAATGTTAATGAACCAAACTTCATGGTGATTTCCTATGCAAATTATGGGTATGGCGTTATAAGTTTTGAGGTGGGGTTTGGGAGTGGATGTTGTTTAGGTGATAATTCTTGTGTTATATTTGTTTATGTAGTCTAGATGTGTTGTGTCATAGAGGTAGCTCTCAGCGTTGGTATAGGGAAAGCCGGTCATGTTAAGAAAGGGCAGGGGATCAACAGTGAAGGTAAACCCATAACCCCAAGCGCCAGGCGGATCTTTAAACCAGCAGGCAACAACAAAAAAGTAATCACGTTCCATACCCTCTGATAACTCAGAGAGGCCGTCAATGCAGAACTGGAAATTAACTTGGTCACCTTGGCGTCCGATAACAAACATATCATCGGTGTCTTGCATAAGTTCTGTTACATCGCCATATCGAGTAAAAGCACCAGTGGATTCAGAAAGAGTCTCCCAGAGCTGACTAAGTACTGCAGAAGAAGGCTTTATGGTAGTTATAACTATGTCCTGTTGGAGGGTTGTGTCAATACCTATATAGTCATAGGTTACATTCCAAAAATTGGTAAGGCGCACCATATAATCGGTTATGTCTGGGGGGAATAGCCCTGTGAGGTCAACAGTGAAGGTTCGGGCGTTGTAGTCGCTGGGTAGAGGAATCTGACGGGTCTGAGGAGCCATTATCCAGGTGCCATTAGCATCTAAGACCTCCAGGGTGGGTGCAAGCATGATTTGAGCATCTTCAAGTATCAGTCCTGCGGCGGCGGCCTCTTGGAATTGAGCTATCCAATCGTAGTAGGTATCAATTGGTCCCCAATCTACCATACCGGTCAAGACTAGTTTTATCTGGGATGCTTCTGAGAGGTCGCCTAAGTTGAGGGTTAGTTGGTTTTGGATGATGTTGTTCCATGCGGGGCTGGCAAGACCGTTGATGCCGGGGGTATAGTTGTTGTCTTGCCAAAGAATGGCATCTAATACGTCTTGTCCTTGCTCATTAATGGCACTCACAGGAGAAAGGAGTTGTCCGGTGGCGGTGGTGTATATTTGACCGGTTGACCCCTTGTTGAGATAGTTTGTCATCGAAGTGTAGACATCTGTGCCAATGGGGTGATCGACAACAAGTAGACTAGCAGAATCAAGATAGAAGAGTTCGTCCCATTGTTGGGAGAGCGTAATGTCAAAGTATCCGTCTTTGGCAACCAGCACGTTTTTGTCGAGTTTAACATAGTCATAGGGGTTACCACCACTAAAGATAATCTCACCGTTGGAATTGATACTACCGATGTAGCCCAGCCAACCAGCGTTAGATACATCAGTGACATAACTATAACCGGTGCCGTTCCAGATGTAGAGTGAGGGACAAGAAGCATATCCGCTGATCAAGTTATAGGTAGCAACTATTACCATCCGTTTGTCGAGCGTGAAGGTCAGTGTGGGATTTCTAGAACCGTCATGCCAGTTTGAAAAACCTAACACACCGGTTCCAACATCGAAAGGATCAGGCACCGTAATTGTGTATTGCCCTTCAGGTAAGAGAGCAGTAAAGCTGGTTCCATATTTTTCGCCGTTAAGCGTGAAAGGTAATGAAGTAGATCCCCCACCTGAACGGGAAACCGTTAGGGTATGGTAACCCTTTGGTACAACCGTAAATGAACCACTGAGCGCATTTAGTTTAACAGTGTGCCTACCTTCAGCAGAAACGGTAACGCTAAATTCAACCGGTATAGAAGCACCTGCAACTATCTCTATAAATTTTGCCTCAATTATAACATCATCAACTGACATTGACACTAACAAACGATCGGACTCTGTAGAGGGATTTGTGGCAATTGCTGTTATCAGGACGGGTTCATCAGGCCAAGCTTCATAGGGATCAGCTTTAAAGTTTGAGAGCACTACCTTGCTTGATTCAGGAGGCGCCTCCTTTAACCGAAAAGATTCGGATAAATCCTCGATGGTCACATTATAGCTTCCGGCATACATTTCGATGACTGTAAACTCGACGATTTCAGAAGTCTTCAAACCGGCAAGAGTGAGGTTCATAGAATCCCTAACAGCTCCATTGACTTCAAGATTAACTGTTGTTTCACCTTCAACATCACCTATGTTTGTCACATTTACTGAGATCTGTATCGGTTGACCCACATAGGTTTCAAGCGGACTTACCACCAAATCGCTAAAGATGAAATCGGCAGGTTTAGCGGCACCGGTTATGACACCTTGCTCTTGAAGATAAAAATAGACACCAACGGCCGCACCTACGATGATTAAATCGATAATCAAGATTACTTTTAATTTAACTACAGCTGAACGAGACAGCATACGAACCAAGTTTAAGATAGACACAGTACATGCATTAAACCTTTACGCGATTAAATTTTTGCTCAAAATATAACAGTTAGTCATGCTAAATCCAGCGCTTACCAACTTTCTATCAGATGTATCTCAGCTGACAACCTCTAAAGGTAAGGAGATATAGAAAATAAAAAAATAGATCGCCTCGTTGGGTTGAGGATATCGGTTTATTTATTCAAGGATGATTCTAGCGTCAACTGTTTTTGCGCCTTTCGGATAAGCCATGACGGGGTTGAGGTCCAGTTCTTTAATTTCTGGATTATCCAAAATCAGCTTTGAAACCTCACAGAGTATTTGTGCTAGCGCATCAATATCTCTTGGTTCAGAGCCGCGGTAGCCGTTTAGTAATGGAAATGCTTTGAGCTGAGTAATCATTTCTTTTGCATCTACTATGGTGAGGGGTGCAACACGGAAGTTGACGTCTTTTAGCAATTCAACAAAAATGCCGCCTAAACCGAACATGACAGTTGGACCAAACTGAGGGTCTTTGACTGCGCCAACAATGACTTCTGTTCCCTGTGGCGCCATCTCTTGCACGATTATACCATCAATTTTTGCGTCAGCTTTGTATTTTTTAGCATTTTCGAGTATGGTCTTGTAGGCAACTTCTACTTCAGCGGCTGTTTTTAGGTTAACTTTAACTCCGCCTGCATCGGATTTGTGGATGATATCTTGGGAAACTATTTTCAGTACAATAGGGTAACCGATTTTGTCTGCCTGCTCAACGGCTTCTTTTTCGCTGGTTGCTAAACTGAATTTATTTACAGATATGCCATATTCAGCGCAGATAGTTTTTGCTTCGGGTTCTAGAAGCGCTTTTCGACCTTCTTCTTTGGCTTGGTTGATGATTTTTGTTGTTTGGTTCATGCTTATTCTTCCGTTAGCGTTATGGTACGTAGTGGATAGAGAGGAGTTTAAAAATTGTTTCGCTACAGATAACTGGTTTTTATTGTTAAGGGGGCTTCGGCTTATCTGTGACTTATTAAGTCATTCCAACATGTTTTGCGTGTGTAACTAGTAAACCCATAGGGAGCTTTTGCTCGATAAAATTTTATTAGAGGATAATTTTTCAAAACAAGCTATAGGTTAGTGTATGGTTGTTTTGGTTTTCTTTGAGTAAGAAAGTGATGCGGTGACCATGGATATGGATGCTATGCCAACAAATACAACAGCTATGCTTCTATAGGGATAAACTGAACTGAGACTTAGGGTTTTGGTGCCTGGTGTTGTGTTGGGATATGAATAGCAGAACATGGAAACGGCAAATAACACAATGGCAATAACTAGCATGATAACTTCTGCTTTAAATTTCAAATTTTTTTCTCCAATTGCGGTTTGTAGTGGTAGTGCTTCAGCAAAAGGTTATTTTAGCTTTTTGGACGATATCTACATGAGTCGGTTATGTCTTTAGATGAGTATAAGCATGAATTGCAGGCGTTTCTTGAAAACTCCCAATCTAGAGACTTCCGGGTTGTTGTTATGCCGGATTTTTTCTTGGATCGTATCGTGGATTTACAATGGCGGTTTTCTGAATTTTCAGGTTCGATAAAAGAGATCATGATACATAAGGGTGGCAGTATTGATGGTATCATTCAGGTAGATCAAAAGGGCGGTAATTCCATAAACACAGCCTCTGCCCTCTTAAGTTTGGGTGTATCTGTTACGCCGATTATCTGCACAAGCAAATATGGTTGTGAACTCATAAAATACCATTTCAAAGATACCGCTATGGATTTATCGCATGTAAAAACAGTGGGCAAAGCATCCATAACCACTGCGCTTGAATTTATGGAGCGCAATGAAAAAATCAATGTCATGTTAAGAGATATCGGCGCTTTGGCAGATTTTGGTCTAAGAGATTTAGATGAAAAAGACCATGCACTAATCGCGGATGTAGATTATGTGTGTCTTTTCAACTGGGCAGGCACCAAAAACCACGGCACAGCATTGGCACAAGCAGTTTTTGAGCGGACAAAACAGGGCCGAGGCAAAACTTACTATGACACCGCGGATCCCACCCCCAACGCAACAAACATACCAGGGCTTATAGAAAAAGTCTTAAAATCCGACCAAATCGATGTTTTAAGTCTAAATGAAAATGAAGCTATAACCTATGCCTGTATGCTTGAGGCAGACTTTAGAGATAAAAGAGGGCGACTCAGTTTTGCGGACTACGCCATGGAAGCAGCGCGCATATTAGCTCGTTGCTTCTCTGCACGGATTGATCTGCATACCACATCATTTTCTGCCAGTCTAAAAGGCACACATGAAGTTGTGGTTCCAACGTTTAAGATAGAGGTTTTACGTGCAACCGGAGCAGGTGACGCATGGAACGCGGGCAATCTCTTAGCTGACTTTAACGGACTCTCAGATGGAGGCAGGCTTATGCTGGCAAACACTGTTTCTGCCTGCTATCTTTCAAGCACTGATGGCACACACCCCACCAAAGCCAAAGTTGCAGGTTTTCTCAAGACAATCAGCTAACACTAATCTTTTAAACAATCAAACCTTTACCTTCCAAGTAAACAAAGGTGCATTTCATGGTTAGATTGTTTGGTAGTTCAGGCATACGCGGCTTAGCAAACATAGAGTTAACGCCTGTTTTGGCTTGCAGGGCGGCTTCTGCGGTTGCAACGCAGGCCAACGCCAAATTAGCCATCGTAGCCTGTGATACCCGTGTCTCAGGAAGTATGTTTGAGGATGCTATTGTTTCGAGCTTAACGTCGGCAGGGGTGGATGTTTTGTTGTCTGAGGTGGTGCCTACGCCCATTTTGGCGTATGCTACAAAAATTTATGGTGCTGATGTGGGGTTTATGCTCACGGCCTCACATAACCCGCCTCAGTACAATGGCATCAAAGTTTTCAAATCCGATTTATCCTACACTGAGGCTGACCAAGAGGCAGTGGAAAGAATCATAGCCAACCAGAGCTACCGGTTAGTGGATTGGCGTAGTCTGGGCAGAGTCACAAGCATAGATTCAAAAAGAGTCTACCTCGATGGGGTGATCAGAGAGGTAAAACTTGCAAAACCGGGGCATATTGTGGTTGACTCGGGATGTGGCGCCGCATATGATGTCGCACCCAAGATGTTTAGGGCATTGGGTTGTAAAGTGACTGATCTGAACAGTCAACCAGATGGATACTTTCCTGCACGCAAATCAGAACCCAATGCTGAATCACTAAAGGACTTAGCTAAAACCACAGAGGCTCTGGGGGCAGATATCGGTGTTGCCTTTGATGGTGATGCAGATCGAGTGGCCTTTATCGATGAGTATGGAAAGTTTGTAAATTTTGATCGCGCTCTTGCCGCCTATGCAGGGTATATACTCAAACGTGATGGCGGTGGAGTCATTGTAACGACCCTTGAGGCATCGATGGCGATAGATACGATGGCACAAAAGTATGGCGGCAAAGTTTTGCGGACTCAGGTTGGTGACATATACGTCTCTGAAGCCATCAAACAATGCAGCGCAGTTTTTGGCGGGGAACCGTGTGGTGCTTGGATACAGCCTCAGCAACACCTCTGTCCGGATGGACCACTCTCAGCGGTTATGTTCCTTGCGGCATTAGAAAAGGAGGGCAAAACGGTTTCAGAATTTATAGGTGAGGTTCCAGAGTACCCTACAGCACGAGCTAATTTTGCCTGTAACAATGAACAGAAGTATAAGCTTATCGAGCAGATAAGCGTTGGACTGAGAGCAGAATTTCCAGACTATACCGATTTCTCTACCATAGACGGTACACGTATAGCGCTCAAAAGTGGCTGGTTGTTAGTTCGTGCGTCGGGTACAGAACCGCTTATACGCTTAACTGTAGAGGGTACATCAGAGAGTGCGACAAAAGACCTAACTGCAAAAGCAACAAAACTAATCAACAGTCAAATCGAGGCAACCTAGCTTGAAGGCTGTACTATTAGCTGCAGGCGCAGGTGAGAGACTTCAGCCTCTGACAGCGACACGACCAAAACATCTCCTAAAAGTTGCTGGGAAACCTTTGCTACAATTTAGTTTAGAGGCCATAAAGCATGCCGGAATTGATGAAGCCATCTTAATAACCCACTATAGGGGTGAGGCAATAGAGAGCTACTTTGGTGATGGGACAAAACTTGGCTTAGAATTAAGCTACCTAAATCAGCCCCAGATTTTGGGCACAGGTAATGCAGCGGGGATTGCGGAGCCATTCTTAGATGGAGACTTTGTCCTTATCTATGGCGATCTTCTCTTTGGGATAGACACCATAAAAACCGTAGTATCTAAGTTTAAAAGCTACAAACCTGCGGCGGTTATGGGTGTTGTATCTGTGGATTGCCCTGAGAATTATGGCATAATCGAGCAGACCACTGAGGGGGCAGTAAAACGTATTGTAGAGAAACCTCCAATTGATAAAGCGCCCTCAAGGCTTGCTAATGCAGGGGTTTACGCTTTTAGTAAACAAGTTTTTAATAGAATTCGCCAGATTAAAGCTTCGATTCGTGGAGAATTGGAACTCACCGATGCTATAACTATGCTTGTAGAAGAAGGCCAAACCGTCCTATCCACTGAACTCTCAAAAGAAGATTGGTTTGATGTTGGTAGACCGTGGGATTTGCTTAATGCTAACGGTTGGGCACTCAAACGCATGGAACACCGTGTGTTGGGCAAAGTCGAGGAGGGCGCGCATTTAATCGGTCCTGTTAGCGTTGCGGCGTCAGCGCGTATACGCTCAGGTGCCTACATTGAAGGGCCCGTCTTTATCGATGAGGAATCCGACATCGGCCCCAACTGCTATATTCGAAGCAATACAAGCCTGGGCAGAAAAACCCGAGTCGGAAATGCCGTTGAAATCAAAAACAGCATACTCATGGACGGCACCCACGTGGGACATCTCAGCTACGTTGGTGATAGTATTTTGGGTGAGAAATGTAATTTAGGTGCAGGCACCATCACAGCAAACCTGCGTTTTGATGATGGCAACATAAAGATGCAAATAAAGGATAAATGCGTGGATACGGGCAGACGTAAACTCGGAGTCATTCTTGGTGATAACGTCAAAACCGGAATCAAAACACTGTTTATGCCCGGTGTGAAGGTAGGTACTAATACCTGGGTCGGAGCAAACGTAATGGTAGAACAAGACCTCCCCGCTAACAGTGTAGCACTACTAAAGCAAAATATCAAGATAATGCAAAAACCAACCTTAAAGTCAATGCGACAAAAACAATCCGGGTTGATAGATACTTCATAGAGTATTGTTTAGTGATTAACCGGTTGATGTTGAAAAAAGAAATTTGTAACAGCAATTATAGAAGGTAAAAAGGGATAGTTTAGCAAAGAAATAGATGTACTACAACTTTGAGGTAAGCACAAATAATATAGCTCTAACTACACATTAGAGCGTAGTGAATTATATGCAGCGAGTCTATTCACGGTTGTTAGGAGTTGTGGGTAAGCCTAACACGGGTAAGTCCACGTTTTTCTGCGCGGCTACCTTAGCGGCAGTAGATATTGCCAACTATCCCTTCACCACCATCAAACCTAACCGGGGCGTTGGCTATGTTCGTACCCCCTGTGTTCATCCAGAGTTTAAAGTGCAAGATAACCCAAAAAACAGTCTCTGCCTTGAGGGCGTCCGTCTTGTCCCTGTAGAACTCATCGACATTGCAGGTATTGTACCCGGTGCCTGGGAAGGACGCGGATTGGGTAACCAGTTTCTCGATGAAATCCGCCGCGCAGATGCCCTAGTCCATATCGTTGATGCCTCGGGTGGAACCGATAGTGAAGGCAAACCCTGTAAACCCGGGGAACATGACCCCATAGAGGATGTGGAATTCCTCGAGAAAGAAATCACCATGTGGATGGTTACAATTCTAAAGAAAGATTGGCCGCGAATCGCACGCACCGCAGAACAAGACAAAAAAGGCATCGCACCTCATCTCGAAGACCGTTTAAACGGACTAGGCATCAAAAAACAGTACGTCAACGAAGCCATACGCAAAGCAGGCCTAAACGTAGATAAACCCGCCACCTGGAGTGAGGAGGATTTCTACCGTTTTGTAGACAACCTTCGACGCATCTCAAAGCCACTCTTAATCGTCGCCAATAAAATCGATTTACCATTCGCTCAAATCAACGTGGAACGTCTAAAAAAACTCGGCTGCATCGTCATCTCTGCAAGTGCAGAAGCAGAACTCGCACTCAGGCGTGCCGCTGAGAAAGGCTTAATCGACTACAGACCAGGCGACACAGACTTCACAATTAAACAGCCCGAAAAACTTTCAACAAGTCAGATCCAAGCACTAGAACGTATCAAGGAAAAAATCCTAAAACCCAACGGTTCTAGCGGTGTGCAGAAAGCCATAAACACCGTCTACTTCAATCTACTTGACATGATAACAGTCTACCCCGTTGAAGACACAGAACACCTCTCAGATCACAACGGGCGCATCCTCCCCGACACGTACCTTATCCCCAAAGGCACCACAGCCCGTCAATTCGCCTACATCATCCACAGCGAACTAGGCGATAACTTTCTCTATGCCGTTGATGCAAAGGATAAACGCAGAATCGGGGAAGACGCCATTCTAAAAGACCGCGACGTCATAAGCATAGTCAGCACTAAAAAACGTGCATAAATCCAACAAGCAAACAACAGTAACTCACTTAACAAAAAAACAACCAAAAACAACCCCTAGCACAAACCGAGCAAATAGTTAACAACACTTCAGGATACAAATATAATTAATCCCTGATAAAAACACCATACAAGCCATGCTCTAACAGGGTTAAAATTAAGGTAACTAATTGGATAAAAAAAGAAGAGGCCCTTAGGGCTAATTTGTAGAGTCGGGCTTATTTTCGTTTTCTTGTTCATGCGATTTTTTCTTGGGTTTGAATACAAAGAAGAGACATAGGAGTTCTACAAGAAGAATAGCAACATTCACGATAGACCATCCATCTACCCAACCCATTTGAAGACTCATATCCTCAGTCAGTAAAAATACAACAACCCCTATGATGCATAGGGCAAGGGCGATAATTAGACAGAGGTTTCTGCAAAGTCGCTCTTGTTTGCTATGCTGGTTAGACTGCTCGATTTCCATGGGATCATTATCAGATATTGACTTGGCTCTTTGTTTCTTCTGTTGTAACAACACATATACAGTGGCTACAACCGCCAATATGATACCAGCTATGCTTAATAGCAAGTTTGCAAGGGCCCAGGTTTGCAAAGTCGGAGGTTCACTGTTAGCAGTGTATTGCGCTGTAACGGTTAGATTTGAAGTTACATTGTTGTAGTTTAGGTCCCAACCTGTGAAGGTGTAGCCTTCGCGTGTTGGATCATTTGGTGCAATTGCATCACCGCCGTATGGTACTGTTTGAGATTTAATGAGCAAACCATTCCAATCGACAAACTGTACCGTTAACAGCGTTATCTGTTCGGGTACCCATTGAGCCACATAAACCACATTACCGGTCACTGTTGCACTTGGCACAGGAGACCAGCGGGCAAACTTCCAACCGCTCTCGCCAGTCACTTTGGGTGCAACAGGAGTTGGAGCCCCATAGGCAAGGTTTTGGGTGGTTTGTGCGGTAAAGGTACCATGGGCGCCAGGTTGATAGGTCACAGTATAGTAGGATGGAGAGGCAGTTTGTCTCCATACAGCATACAATATTGTGTCGGCAACTATGGTAAATGTTGAACCAACAGTGTAGGTTGCGGTGCTGGAGTTTGGAATTGTTGACCAGCCAAGGAAAGTATAGCCGCTTCGGCTCAGAGTACCCTGACCGAGCACAGTTACTTTGTTTTCGCTGAGGTAGGGGCTGTTGTTGTCTATGGGTACATTACCGCCTGTGTGCCCATTACCATTGTAGGTTACAGTGTATTGTATCCCCGATATCTTAGTCCAATGTGCAGTCAAAACAATGTTTCCTGTGGTTCTCGTGGGAACACTAAAGCCAGACACAGGGCCCGTGGTGGTACCATCAGCATACTCTACTATCCAACCCAAAAAGTCATAACCGTCCCTTGTTGGATCGGTGATGGAGAGCGGCAAATCATCTACCACATATACAGAGGGATTACCAATGGCATTAACCCCACCCTCTAGCACATATGTGATATTGTAAACCACAGGTCCGACAACGGAGTGCCAAACAGCACGCAAAACA
>WQVG01000030.1 GCA_009781675.1 Candidatus Bathycorpusculum acetigenes
GTAATGATTTGATAACCATGCATAGACTCAACACTAAGGAACTGCAAAACTATAACATCAAGCAGACCCTTAGTAAGCTTGGTTGAAACCTCTTTTTGTGCACTTGCTTTAAACATATTTTCTTTCTTCCCCTTTTAACAGATTGCTTAACAGCTACACTATACACACATCGATATAAATCTTGCTTACCTAAAGCAATTTTGCTTAACAATAGCAGTTTACCGATAAAACCGAAATACTATGAATACAACAAACTGGCCAACGATCATATGCACAAGGCCTCACCCGCATAAAGGACGAACGCACAGCAATTTTTAAAAGGAAATTGAACATATTGGTTACTTCTAACTCAGAGGAATAGAAAGGTTGGAGACAGTAAACGGTAAAAAAATTGTCCTCACAGCATCAGCCACTGAAATGAGTGATTTCCTAAATAATCCCTTCATCGCTTTTTCAGGAGGGTTTGGCAAAGGCCCAATTCCTCTCGCATATGTTCGCAAAACCCTCTACCCACACCGCCCTCAACGGGCTGATGGTCAAGCCAGCTATGCACCATATGGACTACGGAAAGTTGAATCCATCCTCCTTGAAGGCGGATTTTCACCAAACGATATCGCCGTCGCTTATCCTGAGGACCTAGACAAGTTCATCGGTCCACAAACCAAAGTCGTCGGCATATCTAGCATGGATCCTACGGGTATGGGTTATGTCAGCAAAACCTACAGTTCCATTGTAGGCGGCGGCGAATCCATGAACCGTATTGAATTCCGTAAACTCGTTATGCACCCCGCCATCAAAAAATATCGACCAAAAATCATCGTTGGCGGCTATGGCTCATGGCAACTTGAACGCCAGCAAGTCTCAGAAAATTACGGTGTTGATTGTGTTTTAATGGGAGGCAGACCCCGCCCCATCGTAGAACTTTTTAACAAAGCAATCAACGACGAACCACTACCACGTCTCGTAAAAGCCGACGAATCTTTTGATAATTGGGACTATAATCAAGAAATGCCCACTACTCAAAATGTTGCTATCCATGGTGCAGTAGAAATCAGCAAAGGCTGTGGCAGAAATTGCCAGTTCTGCACACCCACCATGCAGCACAAAATCGATGTTCCAATGGAAACAATCATGGCAGAGGTCGCATTAAGTGTAGCACAAGGTAGCGATCACATCACCTTAATCACCGAAGATATGTTCCTCTACGGCGCAAAAGATGCCCGTTTTGTTCCTAACCGCGAAGCAGTGGTTAAACTCTTCAAAACGGTCGCTGATTACCCGGGCGTAAAAAGCATTCAGGCCGCGCACATGTCACTGGCGCCTGTTTGGAACGACCCCCAAATGATAAAAGAACTTGCAGAAATACTAATTGAAAAATCCTGGTACTCTTTTGGAAAAAAACCGATAATCACAGCCGAAACCGGAATTGAAACTGGTAGCCCACGCCTAATGAAAAAATACATGGCAGGTAAAATGTTGCCCTTCCAACCTGAACAGTGGCAAGACGTCGTCACCAACGCTTTTGGCATTTTAAACGACAATGACTGGTACCCTCTGGCGACGTTAATCATCGGGTTGCCTGACGAAAAAGAGGAAGACATGCTTCAAACCTTGGAACTGATGGATAAACTCAAAGAATACAATGCATTTTATGTGCCGCTCTTCTTTGTGCCCTTAGAAAATTGCGTGTTGATGAAGCAGAAAGGCGCTGAAATGGACTCACTTAGCAAAGCCCGTTGGGACTTCTTCATCAAATGCTGGGAATATAACATCAAAATCTGGAAACCAACCTTCCTAGAAAACCGTTTGCCAAATCCGATGCTGTATAACACCTTCGATAAATTCATCATCCCCTACTTCGGCAAAATCTTGGGCGCATACTACGGTTTGACACGTGGTGCCAGCGGCGAACAATTTAAGCATGCTGTCTATCAACTAAGCATGCCCATGCCGGATAACGGTCGAAGAGTAAAAGGGAAAGTAAAAACAAAAATTTAAGTAATGTCTGAGATCTCGTCAGTGATCTCGTCACTATTTTCTATCTCTAAAGTAGCTAAATCTGCTTCAGGCGTATCGGTTTTTTGTGTGATAGCTAGATTGTCTGATTGGGTAGACTTGATTATTTTTCTTGCATGCGTAATGTAGCCAGTGTGCCCCGTCATCATGGTGTTGGGTCGGGTTTTACCGCGTTCCACCTGCATCGTACGTAGGAGGCATTCGACGGTTTCGATGAAGACAAAGCCGCTGTCACGAAGCGCCTCAGTTGTCCGTACAACTTGGTCGATAGTGGGACTAAATGAAACGACAACGCCTGAGGGTTTGAGCGCCTCATAAACATGTGGAACTACAAGCCATGGAACAGCTAAATCCAAAACAGCTGCATCCAGATCACGCTCGTCAATACCCATCGTGACGTCGCCGCTTTTCATCTCCACATTGTTGATGAGTTTGGAGCGCTGGAGGTTTTTAGCGGCGTTCTTTTGGAATTCAGGTCGTAACTCATAAGTGTAGACTTTCCCCGTTGGACCTACGTAATGCGCCAATGCACTTGTCAATGCGCCTGTCCCGGTTCCTGATTCGAACACACGGCTACCGGGGCCAATACCGCTAAACATCACAATCAACGCGGCATCTTTGGGATAAACAATTTGTGTGTTGCGCCCAGATTTCATCATGTAATCAGTCAAAGAGGGCTTAAGTGTGGTAAAGGTGACACCGAGACTACTTTTGATGGGTTCTCCGAATTCTTTGCCGATGATTTCATCAAGTTTTAGGTAACCCTTATGGGTATGAAAAGTCTGCCCAGTCTGCATTTTAATCATGTAGGTACGACGTGCATCAAGGTATATGAGTACATAGTCACCGTCTTGGATTATATCAGCCAAATTTTTGTTCCTCTTAAAAGTGAGAGATGCATCTTGATCCATTTAAGCTTTAAAGGTCTCATAACGGTAGTTAAAAGTTTAGAGTGTCTCATAGAGAAACATGCCGCAACATACAGTGTATAGCGCAGATGGTCTTATAGGTTAATGCCTATATTTTTCGTGACACGCACTACACACAAATTTGTCGTGCATTTTCGTATTACGCTTAAGACAAATTGCGCAAATAACCACGGACTCGTCAAGATCAACAGTATCAGATGACATAAGCGCACCATTTATAAATACAATCTAAAAAACTTTGCGGAATCGCAACAGGAACACAACAATAAATCATTGTGTGTATGATGACCAAAGTTTTACGAAAATAATAACTTTTAAAAAATTAACCCTTGTATGGTGTGAGGCCACTAGGCTCTCGTAGAGTCACACAAACAACACGGGCTCAACTATGCCGGGGGGTGTTGTTGGTTTTGCCACTGTTGCTATTATCGTTGTGGTGTATAGTGTCGTGTGTTGTTACTATCGCTGAGGTTGCGAACTTTTTATGCCTCTGGTATTTAGTGCCACTCTAAGGGTCCATAATTGAAACTTGATAGCTATCTTTTTAATGTACGCCTGTAAAGTACGAGTGTACAATTAGGTAGATACAGCGGGGGATAACGTAAAATGGTACTTCCATCAGAAACAGAAGAGCGTGTGAAACGCAGAGCACTCAACGCTTGTCAAGATAACCTGCGTAAAGTAGTCGATGTATCCAGGAAAATCCCGCAACTCGTTGAATGCTTTGCAAGTGGAGACAAAGAAAATGCCCGCAAACTCTTCAGCGAAATCAAGGCAGGCGAAGAAGAGGTTGTTAAAGCACGCCGCATGGTCAGTCAAGAACTCGCAGAAATAGGCGCAATCCTTTTTGCTCGCGAGGACTTTCTCAGATTCACCAACCTCTCAAGCGAAATAGCTGACTTCTCGGAGGGTATTGCATACTATCTTGTGGAGATTATGGAACACAACTGGGTTGTCCCGCCGGAAATCAAAAAGGATATCTTAAAACTCAGTTTAGCTGTACTAGATTCAGTGCTTAAACTCCGTGAAACAATGCTGGTTCTTAACTATGGCTCACAAAAAGCTTTGGAACGAGCCCAAGACGTCGAAATCGCTGAGCGCATCGTCGACGCTCAGTACCGGGCGCTTGCCATAAAAATTCTCAGTAGCAAACTCGATATTCCAGTGCTTATGCTCATGCGTGACGTATTGCAACTCCTCGAAAACTCTGCAGATAAGGCTGAAGATGCTGCAGACGTAGCTAGACTGCTCTCATTCATCATGTGACCTAGATGGGTAAAATAAAAGTTGAACTCATCGAAAACTTTTTGATCGTCTGGGACCCTGCAGAAGGTACACAACTCTACAAAACTGCCTACTACGGCAAGCCTGTTGGTATCCCTAAACCCAAAGTTCCCGAGTTTGATGTACCCCTAGTTTTGGATTTGATGGAAGGGCTCTACCTAGCAGAAACCCAAAAAATCGAAATTTTTGAGAATTCCAACGAAGTCAAAGTCAGTCTCAAAAAACTGCGACAGAAAGCCAAGCAACTCTACGATGAATTCGAAGAAAAATATGCTGTCTATCGTGATATGCGGGACAGTGGTTTAATCGTTACGCCCGGTATCAAATTCGGTTGTGACTTTGCGGTCTACAAGCAAGGTCCAGGTATGGAACATGCACCCTACATGGTAACCGTTAAAAAGACTGGCTCAGATATCTCTGCTACTGAAATTGTCAAGAATGGTCGGCTTGCAACGGCGGTGCGTAAACGTTTCATTATTGCTGTGCCTGATTTGGCTTCTAAGCAGATAAAATATCTTATGTTCAAATGGTTCAAGGCATAATTTACTGAGCCTTAGTTGTCTTTATTCTACCACTATCTTTTTATTTCGCAAGACACGATATATGTTACAGGTGAGGAGCGCCTGTGAAACTGTCTCGTACTTGGACTTAACATACATCAATACACCGTAAGATATTTTTGGGACAGTCGAGTAGGAACAGTCTCACCTCTTACTTTTAACCGAAACTTTCACTTTTATCCATAGTTATGATGAAAAGTAGGCAGATCACAAAAGTCTGTTCGATTATTGGAAACTGACATACTTATATGTTGAGTGCTTTTTCATCCCTGATTTCTGTTTAGTTGGCGATTATGGTTTGATTTTGAAATTCACCCCGGATATGTTGATGTGGATAAATCTTCGTGGCTCTCAAAGTACAGCCCTCTTCTAGTACCACATCATCTGCAACTACGCTCACTGCGTTTATCCGCGTGGGTCTGTTGCAATTCGAATTAACCATAACATGTCTGCCAATGATGCTATCATGGATTTCCGTGTTATCTCCCACTATCGCGCGGTCCATCACCGCTGAATTAGTGATAACCGCTTTTTTGCCGATTCGGGTAAAATTATCGATGCAACTGTTAACAATGTGTGCTCCATCATCGATTTGACAGTGACGTCCAATCAAAACGGCGCCTTCAATTTTTATTTTACCCTGCTTTATTTTGCCGATGATTTCTTCTCGACATTTTTCTGAATCGGCGCTGTCGCCCTGCACCCAAATCATGTCGTCCCCACTTAGTCTGCCGCCGAAATCTTTGAGTGTAGATACTCCGCTATGTAACAGATTTTTCATAGCTTCAAGATAACTTTTGGGTGTACCTACATCGTACCAGCTACCCTTCAAAGTGTAGCCATATACTGGGCGGCCAGTTGAGATGACATAGGGGATAAAATCATAGCCAAAGTCCAATCTGTTTTTATTTTTGATGATCTGCTGTATCCCTTTTTCTTTAAAAATTTTCTGTATTCCGGGTGAGAGAACATAGAGTCCGGTGTTAGCGAGGTTACTTGGTGCATCTTTAGGCTGGGGTTTTTCGATGAATTTTTGGATGCGACCTGATTTGTCAATGTCGGCTATTCCTAAACCTTCCACATTGTCGACTTCTCGGAGCACTATGGTTAAGGCCGCTTCTTTTTCTTTGTGAAAATCAATGATGTTTTTAACTTTTATATCAAAGATGTTATCGCCTTGAACTGCGAACACGGGATTAGTTATTTCATAATAATTCATGTTTATGCGTGCAGAGTCAGCGCTACCTAAGTCCGGCACATTTGGTTGATACTTTATATGAATCGGCGGATCGATGCCATAGCGTGCGGAGAAACCGGTTCCTGATTCAAAATAATCATAGAGGTCACGGTAGTTGGTATAACCCTTGACACCAAAGATAAAGTTGCGTATGCCCTGATTTGCCAGTGATAACAATGAGAACTCTACTAACGGTCTGTTAAGAAGGCGCAGACAGGCTTTGCTGGTCTCAGCTGTTAACGGCAGAAGCCGAGTGGCTTTCCCGCCCACTGGAATGATGACACGAATTTTGTCCGGAGCATAATTGTCTCCGACATGGGGCTCATAACGGTTGTTCAAGCACTTCACCAAGACACATTATATTTGTAGGCGCTGTTAACACTTTTAATGTTTCGCATATTATTGGTAGTGCGTATTATGCGCTTGCCGTTTCCAAACTGAAGATCACTATTTTCATGTATCTGCTTAGATTAGTTGTTGTGCCGGTTTTTGATGCCGCTCCGCAACGAAGATTGTGCTGACCATCGGAGGTTTGCTCTTAATCGGTTAAGATTCAACATAATTTCTATCATGTAGCACAAGGATAATATAGATAAACTTTGAATCATCTGAACTGGATAGTGGCAAGGATGAAGAGCAGAGTTAGTAGCCTTGGGTACGTTAACCGCATACAAGAAAATATTCTAGCGATTAAAAAGAAAGAGCTCGCACCTCTATATGAGGAACTTAAAGCTGCCGATTGTGTGATTTGCGGCGGTTCGGGTCGTTCTCTCTACTCACTTAACGCCGCTATGAGCCAGATTGCGCTTGCCACTGCAGGATGGCGTAACAAAGTTGTTTTAACACCTGATGATCCTGGTTTTCCCGGAAAAAGCATGTATGAAGCTGCCATGGATTTGGAACGACGATACAAAAAAACTCTTCTACTGATGAATTCAGGTAGCGGTTACAGTGATGATCCCTTGGTTATGGCTCAAGACCTCGCCAAATACATCGAAGATAAAAAATCCACCCGTTTTTCCATGGGTCTGCTTACTTCAACAACGGAATCTCCATTGGCAGAAATCAGCAGTAAATATGGCTCTGTTATACAGCTCAAGGGCAGAGGTAAACTCAAACCCAGCTTCGAATACTCTGAAACGGGTATGATGGGTGACATCTTTGAACTCGGTACACTGGAGCTTCTCAACAGCATGGTTGAAGCAGTATATAGAAACCTCGATGTCGATGAAGTCTACAAACTGTGTAGTGAGGAATTCGAAACAATTGGCGATATGATAGACAATAACATTAACAGCGAAACATACATACGCCTTGTTGATCTACTTGAGCGACGTACCAACCTGTTTTTAGGCGGAAAAGGTACAGCAAGCGAAATCGCCAAAATGACTGGCGTAAGATTATTCCACATCAAAAGCTTCCTAGGTGACAACGTCTATATCACTCGCGGTGTCAACACACCCCATCCAAGAGCCGGAGATTTAGAAATTCTACTTTCCTGCTCAGGCGAAACACGTCCAGTAATTATCTGGGCTGATGTGCTTAAGAAATTCGCAGGGACCGTCTTTGCCATAACAAGCAATGAAGACTCCACACTAGCCAAAAAGGCTGATCTCAAAATCATCCTGCCTGAAAAGGCTAAACCCAGCTCTCCCCGGCGATTCTACACACGTGCCGCCTATGTTCTGAGCCCATTGCCGATGAAACTCGCAGAACGACTTGGCGAACGTGGTTTGAACCTACCCGAATACATCATCAGTTGGTACCATAGCGCCACTCAGTAGAAGCGGTTAACTTAAAATCACCGTCGTTTTTGATACAACGGCACAGCACGAATCTGCTACAATCCATACCTTTAGGTTTGATCCAGGGAACAACCGAGTGGTTGCCCATATCCAGCACAGGACATCTGCGCATAGCTGAGCATTTTTCGGTTTAACACCCCCTTTTCTCTTTGATGTACTTTTGCATGCCGGCACATTGCTGGTTACCCTAATATATTTCCGCTCAGCCATCAAAACAGTGCTGATTTCGTTCTGGTACCCTGATTTCCATTCAGAATACGGCCGACTAATCCTGCCTATAATTGTTGGTTCCATTCCCACAGTGCTTATCGCCGCAACAGCAGGTAACTGGATTGACAGCTACTTTAGTAGCCTGATGTGGCTTGGTATATGGTTATTTATAAGTGGCGCTATGTTGTTGGCAACCAAATTTACATCTGAATGCAATACCAAAATAAGCCTATACCCATTGCAACCCTTGTCGGCGTCATGCAGGGCCTATCTATTATCCCAAGCGCATCACACAGTGGTTTTACCCTATCTTCACTTCTTCTCTTAGTGTAAAACAGGAGCTAGCCTTCAAATTTGCTTTTCTTCTCTCAATTCCTGCAGTTGCTGGGGCCTTAGGTTTAACCCTCTACCAAGAACACGGTGCCCTTTTAGTTGCAGGCATTGGCATACCAGAAATCGCCGTTGCCCCTGCTGTGACCATTGCTGTAAGCTTTTTGGCAATCAAAATCCTTGAGAAAGTTTAGCAACAAAAAATTCTACCTCTTTAGCTTCTACTGCTTTGGTATGGACGGTCATGTTAGTGCTAAACTTTTTGGGATACTAACCAAAATGGTTTACCTAAAAGAAATTCTGTTAGAAACACTGCAAAATCCGGTGTCTCTCTATAAATCTCCAGTACCTCTACATTGCCCATCACCTTGAAATTCTGTTTTATGGCTTCTGCAATCAATTCTGCGGTTCCTGCAGTTTTGCCGCCGTCTGAGAGCTTTTCTTGTAGCAATGTTGTAGCATCGGCGTATCTGTGCGGCATCTCAACAACCCAGCGCCCATTCTCAATGTAGGGACCCACATACACGTTACTTTTGTCCGCATACTTGGCGAGAAACTTTTCGCATTCCTCTTGACGCTCCAGTTGCGGTCCAAGATGTTTTTTTATACAGGGCAACACCTGTTGCTCGAGTTCAAAAACAAAGACGCATCGTGTTGATTCATTACTCCAAACAGCATCCCTAAAAACCCTAAAATCATGAGTTTCAAGTAACCTGCGCAGGGAACGTTTGGTGCGATAGAGCTGACCCCACAATACATCTGAAACTGCTCTTATTCCACCGATGGCTACATAGAGATATGTGGTAGTCTGTGCGGCAAGGCGGCTCTTAACTACATCTGGAGCGAACGCATGTATGGGTGGTGGATAAAAAAAGTCTTGACTTGGCACTTTTAGGTATGCTCTTGCGGCTCCGATGAACTCATAGAGTTTTTGCGGCTGGACCGCGGAGGCAACATTTCTACCCTTGTCGACAGGATCAACAATAACTAGCGGCTCAGCAAAAAGCAATTCCAACTTTTCCACATGATCAGCATAAACGTTTTCAATGTCAACTATTACCCGTTTACTATAGGTTGCAAATGCCTCAATAACACCATTAAAAGAACCATATTGCATCACCAAAAGCTCGCAGAGGTATCCGCTAAAGCCACCGACTTTTATTTCTGCGCCATAAACGCCTATGCCCTGCATGAATTTTTTGAGCAACCGCACTTCGTCAGTATGTTTTTTACCTAAATGTGTGCAGATGTAGTCGGTATGATAGGGCGTACGGTCAGTTGCACTCTGCCACTCACCATGTTTAACATCATAGCAGGGTACGATATCCACCCGGTAGCCATCCACAAAAATTTCGAGATAAGGATGTTCTGCGAACCGCTCAAGTTGCTTAGCATTACCGGCGGCTTTTTTAGCGATACGCAAACTGACCTCCTCGAGGTTTTTGCGAGCAATAGATGTAGGCAACCGCATAAAGATGTCTATGTCGGGATTTTCGCTGAGCCAAGTGTCTTTGGCGACTGAACCCTCAACACGGACCGTGGCATCTATGCCCTCTGATTGGCAGGCTGCTTGGATTTTTTGTTCAAACATATTCCTTAGTGCATTAACTTTTAGGCGTTCTTCTGGATTAGGTGTGATTTTATGTAGGATCTGTTGGGTTAATGCATCTTGGCTCATCTTGGTGCCTTTAGGGACAGTATTCTCTTAGTGTGCTATACGCAGGGCCTTTGGGTGAGAGCTGGCTTTTTTTGAGGCGTAGACAGCTGGCGCGTATGTTGCCGAAATCATAATTTTCTTGGCGCTCTACAAAATCGACGAGGCGTTGTTTGTTGGCGCCGGAGCGGACGCGTGCAATGGTTAGGTGTGGACTAAAGCCGTTGGGGTCAGGAGCAAACCCTAAATCATGAATCTGAGGTT
Source organism: Candidatus Bathycorpusculum acetigenes (assembly GCA_009781675.1). GTDB lineage: Archaea > Thermoproteota > Bathyarchaeia > Bathyarchaeales > Bathycorpusculaceae > Bathycorpusculum > Bathycorpusculum acetigenes. Next base: position 10,290 of record WQVG01000030.1, read on the forward strand.
CTAGTTGTTCAAAGATTCTTTTTAGCTGGTCTGCGCCGTCGGTTATACCTGCCCAAACCACACGTGGATAGTTGATAGTAGGAAAAACTCCTAGTCCAGATAGTTGAATGTTAAACGGTGTGAATTTTATATTTCTCATGGATGCATAAACTTTATCCACCATTTCAGGGGTTATAGGTCCCAGAAAACGGACGGTGATGTGAATGTTTTTTGGTTCCACCATTTTAAGGTCGGCGTTAGTTTGTAGGAGAGATTTTTGGATGCTTGCAATTCGGTTTATGACACTGTCATTTTCAAGGTCGAAAGCTATGAAGCTTCTAATCTGTTGCTCTGACATACTCATCTTCAATCTAAAAAACAGCCAACCAAAATAAATGCTTTTAGAAGACTTTGCATCATTCAATGTTATTGTTGGAGGCGGTTTTTAGAATCTTCTGGTCTGTGTTGATTTCTTTGAGCGGCGGCATCTTTATGGCACTTTAACTTTTATGGCTATGTTATGTTGTGTAATCGTGTGCGCGATTACATGCCATAAACCGTATCCGCTGAGAAACTGGTCGTCATTGTTAAACATATGCAAGTTGGTGAAAACAAAAAAGACGTAGTAAATGGTTCTTTGTCTGCGTCGAACAGTAATGCATTAACTTTATTGTGGCATCTCACGTTACTTATTGGTTAGGTACCGCGGTATTTCTCAAGTTTACTTCTATCTGTTTATTCTTAGTGGAGTAATAGATGAAGTAACAAGTTTGAGTTATCCGTAGAATGATTGGGAAGCGCCGCCGAAAGGACTCGAACCTTTGACCTACTGATTAACAGTCAGTTGCACTACCGGGCTGTGCAACGGCGGCAAATCACCTGTGTTTCTGTCACTTTCATTTCAATATGGGTATTTAAGCATGACACTATTATTTATGGTAATGTTTATTTTATAGAGGTCAAAAAAAATGCTTGTAAGTAAAATAGTTGGTTATTAAGTAGGTAAATATTCATATTTGCAAAATACTGAAAAAAGCACTCGTTATGTATATGCGCGTTCATAGCACTAACCCGTGACCTGTGTGTAGACCATCGGATTATGGCTTCGTTTTCATTCAATCAGTGAAGATGCTGAGGTTGTCTATGAGCACATAACAACATCTTGGATTCAGCCAAATGTATTTGCTAAAGTATGCCGCCTAACGAGAGCATACTATTGGCAAAACCCTTGCCACAACACTGAACAGAAAACAGTAATCTCGGCCATCATTTGGGCTCGCCCAAAATGGCTGACAATTCCATAAAACTATGGAAAGCCCAATCCCACACGATTCTTCACCCAAATCCATATGGATAAAAACTCCCAGATACAATGTTCTCTAATAGGTTCTATAGTAGCCTCTCAACTAAAGCAACCGCCCCAACATCGCATGGTCCTTAACGGATTGGTGCGTAAAAATTACTGATGTAGACCTTTCGATAATTTCTGCATTTACCCTTGCCTGAGATATATTTCGAATTGTATCTTGAGATGTGAATTTTCTACATTTGGGTTGTAGCGCCAATATATCTCTTATTTTTGTTGATTATTCTTAAATATATGTGGCTAAATTTCTATTGATAAGGTGTGGAGAATATGGAGCAAAAACTCCGGGCAACTCTAATTACTGGCAGGACTATCGAACAGGGCGTAGGGAAAGAGAGAGGGAAGGGCTCTGAAGAATACTATGTCAGTTGTGCTGTTTGTTTCTTTGATAAATCCGATATGATAAAACTTGGAATAAAAAACGGTTCAACCGTTCGTGTAACATCCAAATATGGTTCAGTTATCGTTAAAGCCCAAAAATATCGATGGGGCGTTATGTCTGGAATGGTTTTTATGCCCTGTGGTTCTTGGGCCAATGTTATCTGTGGTGACGAAACCTACAGCATGGGTATGCCTCTCTTCAAAGGATTTCCAGTTGAAGTTGAAGCCGCGCCACACCAACCTGTACTTACATTAGAAGAACTTCTAATGCAACAATTCGGGAGGAACAGTGAATGAGCAAAACAATAAACAACGTTGTTTGCCCCATATGTGGTTGTCTCTGTGACGATCTCGAAGTCACCATAGAGAACAACGAAATAGTCAAGATGAAAAACGGCTGTGCCGTTTGTGAAGCAAAAATGGTGCACGGCTACAAAAGCGAAGAACGCATCCTCAAACCAATGATACGAAAAGACGGCAAACTCGTTTCTGTATCCATCGATGAAGCCGTCAAAAAAGCCGCGCAGATTCTAACTGACGCCAAGTATCCCCTGCTATTTGGCTGGAGTAGTACAGTCGGCGAAGCCCAGCGTATCGGCGTCGAATTAGCTGAAGAATTAGGCGCAACACTAGACAACTGTTGTAGCGTATGTCATGGGCCCTCAGTTATGGCAACACAAGAAATTGGCATCCCAGCTGCAACCTTGGGCCAAATCCGCCACCGTGCAGACTTAATCGTCTACTGGGCATGCAATCCTTGGGCAAGTCACCCGCGCCATGTCGAACGCTACACCGCCTTCACTGACGGTCGATTTGAGGGTAGCGAATGGAAAAACTACCTGCAAAAATTAAAGGCTGATTCAGGACGCAAAAAAATAGAAATGGCTTCCAAAAGAATCGCCCGCGTTGAGCCGCCTATTAAACCCCAAGTTTGCTTTACTGGTCCACCTCCTCCCATGCTTGAGCATAAACCTGGGCGCAAGATGATCGTAGTTGACGTGCGAAAAACCATGACTGCAGAGGTAGCGGACTATTTCCTACAAATTGAACCCAACCGTGACTATGATGTGATCGAGGCATTACGGTGCTTAGTTACCGATCAAGAACTCGACGTTGACAAAGTCGGCGGAATCCCCGTTGACACCCTTCGCGATGTTGCCGACGCTATGATGAATTGCGAATTCGGCGTTATCTACTTTGGTTTAGGCATGACACAGAGTTTGGGTCGATTTCGAAACATCGAAATCGCTATCGCCTTAGCCCGTGACCTAAACCGAAAAACAAAATTCATCATTTCCCCCATGAGAGGACACTTTAACGTTACAGGCGCAAACACAGTTTTTGCCTGGCAAACCGGCTACCCCTTTGCACTCGACTTCTCACAAGGCTACCCACAGTTTAACCCCGGTGAAAACACCGCAGTCGATCTGCTTAAGCGTGGCGACAACGATGCAACCTTGATTATCTCTGCTGATCCAGCCGCCCACTTCCCAAGCGTTATCATGCAAAACATGCTAAAACACCCCCTAATCACAATAAACCCTGACATGAACGCCATATCAAGACTCGGAGACGTCGTGTTCCCCACCCAATGGTGCGGCATAGAATACTCAGGTACAGCCTACCGCATGGACGCCGTTCCAATCACACTCAAAAAAGTTGTTGAAGCTCCGCCTGGAATCCTAACCGACGAAGAGCTCCTAATTCGCATACTAGAAGAGGTCCGAGCAATCAAAATCAAACGCGGCGAACCCGTAGGCCAAACGGAAGCAAAGTTTACTCACCCTAACACAACTAAAACACCCCCGGTAAACACGGCTCAGAAAAAACCTAAACGCGCAACAAAAAAGAAGGTTGCCTAAATGACTGAAATTCTAATCAAAAACGGGTTCGTAGTGGATCCTAAAAACAAAATTAACTGCGAAAAAATGGATATAGCAATCAAAGACAATAAAATCGTTAAAAAAGTCAACGATAAAAATGCCCAAATCATCGATGCCTCAGGCTTAACCGTTATGGCTGGCGGAGTCGATATCCACAGTCACATAGCCGGCGCAGAAGTTAACACAGGACGCATAATCCGCCCCGAAGACCACTACAAAGACCCCGTCCGCAAAACACCTATCACACGCGCAGGCACAGGTTACTCCATTCCCTCCACGTTTGTCACAGGCTACCGCTATGCAGCAATGGGTTATACTTCGGTATTCAACGGCTCCATAGCTCCCATGAAAGCTAAACATGCCCATGAAGAATTAAACGACATACCCCTATTGGACAAAGGAACCTACATTTTAACCGGTGACTGGTGGTTTGTTCTTGAAAACCTCGCAAAGGGCAACATAGACGAATGCGCCCGTCTAGTTGCCTGGTTGATACACTCCACCCGAGGATACGCCATCAAAGTCGTAAACCCCGGAGGATTAGAATCCTGGGGATTTGGCCGCAACGTCCACAGCATAGACGATCAAGTTCCCAACTTTTGTATTACCCCCCGCGAAATTATGCGCGGTTTAATCAAAGTCAACAAAAAACTAAACATGCCCCACACTATCCATCTACACACAAACAATCTGGGCGTTCCAGGTAACTACCAAACCACCCTTGACACCATGAAAGCCCTCGAAGACCTATCCACCGACGGTAAACCCGTAGCCCATATCACCCACGTACAATTCTGCTCCTTCAAAGGCGAAAACTGGCGCAAATTCAAATCCGGAGCCGAAGACATCGCCAAATACATGAACAACCACACTCACATGACCCTAGACATGGGCCAAGTTACTTTCAGCGACACCACAACCATGACCGCTGACGGCCCCTTCGAATTTAGTCTCTACGAACTCGGGGGGCACCTCAAATGGGTAAACAGCGACGTAGAAACCGAGAGCAGTGGCGGCATCATCCCCTTCCACTATAAACGAAACAGCCCCGTTAGCGCACTCCAGTGGAGTATCGGCTTAGAACTCGCCCTGCTCATCAACGACCCCTGGAAAATCTTTATGACAACCGATCACCCCAACGGTGGGCCCTTCTACGATTATCCAAAAGTGCTAGCGTGGCTCTACAGCAAAAAAGCCCGCGAAGCCACACTCAAAAAATGCCACAAAAGTGCTCGAAAAAAGAGCCTGCTACCTTCGATCGATCGTGAATTAAGCCTCTATGAAATCGCCATTATGACACGTGCAGGAACCGCTCAAGCTCTAGGGTTGCCTAATAAAGGTCACCTAGGTGTTGGTGCAGATGCTGACGTTGCAATCTTTAACATAAATCCCGAAACCCTCGATATTGCCCAGAAATACCGGACCGCCCGCAAAGCATTTGCTAACGCGGTATACACCCTAAAAGACGGAATAATCGTTGCTAAAGACGGCCAAATAGTGAACAGTCAAGTTCCGGGTAGGACCATATGGGTTGATGCTCAAACAAAGGACCCCTGTAGAATCGATGATGATATGAAACGTAAATTCAAAGAGTACTGGACCATCGAATATGAAAATTATCCCGTTACCGATCACTATGTTAAGATTTCAGATAAATTAGCCATAAAGGCAAGTGTATAAACATGGTAACCCTAACAGCCATCAGAACATTCAACATTCCCATCCAAGCACCCTGTATAACCCCTGAAAACTTTGCCGATAAAACCATAGCAGAACTCAAAAAACTACCCCTTACAGAAGGAAACCGCAACGTCACATTAGGTGATCTTTTCAAAATCGAGCAGAGCCCAACTGAAACCCCAAACATCATCCTAAACGGTGACCTAAGCAAAGTCAAACGTGTCGGACAAGCCATGAAAAGCGGTGAAATAGTTATCAACGGTAACATCGGTATGCATACGGGTGAAAAAATGGCCGGAGGAAAAATCGTTGTCAACGGTAATGCAGGCGGCTGGACCGGTAGTGAGATGAAAAAAGGCGCTATTGAAATCCACGGCGATGGTGGTGACTACATTGCCTCCCCCTATAGAGGCAACGATTTAGGTATGAAAGGTGGTTTAATCACCATTGATGGCAACGTCGGTACAGATGTCGGTTGTCACCTTAAAGGTGGAATTATAAAAATTAAGGGTTCAGCAGGCCGATTTCTAGGTTACCACATGACTGATGGTGTTATTTATGTTGAGAAAGACTGCGATGTCCGTGCAGGTGCTTGTATGACTGGCGGCAAAATTGTTATTGGAGGTGCACTTGAAATCCTGCCTTCGTTTACCATCGATAGCGTTAAACCCAAAGTCAAGGTTGATGACAGTACTAACATAGTCGGGCCCTTCTATGTATTTTTAGGTGACCGTTCTGAGCGTGGTGTCGGTAAAATCTTTGCTAACAAAGTTGCAAACCCGGCGCTAAAATTCTATGAAAAATATCTCTAACATATTATTTTTTTTCTATTCTATATTGTGTCTTTTTTGAAATTATTTTAGCTTCTTTAAACGCTGGCTGCGTGTAAGTTGAGGTATGCGTCGTCTTTTTGACGTCTAAATCAGTTTGATAAGGGCAAAGGGCAACGGGTTCTTAACTGATTTGAATAGTTGAAATTCCGATTGAATTTGAGGGCATCAAAACTATATCCTTTATCAGAAATGTTTTACTATGCTTCTGGGTCATCAATAAATAATTCAAATGTATGGTTTAAGGTGATGTATTATATGATGGGGAAAATTTTGGAAAAAAACGTTTTTTACGTTGGACATGTTACTAAATAAACTTAACAGTTTTACAGTTGATAGGTGGATGTGCGTTTATGTTTGATGTGAAAATCTGTGTGATGTGCGTTGAGTGAAGAAATTTTATAGTAAAATATTTTATGATTGGTTTCAAATAAACCATATTATGTGTTGCATATTGTCCCATTTCTGTTTTTTCCCTCTGATTGATGTTGTGATGGTTGGTGTGGCGGTCGGACTGACTAACCCCATGATGATGGACTAAAGACGTAATTTTTATTTACTTATTTGTGGATAGTATAAAGACTCTGGTAACGTCTCATCTTTTTATTCGGCGTCCATATTATTTAATAACTTACCCTTGAATGTAATATTCGTATGTTTCAAGATATACGAAGTTAAAGATAACTATTTATTATCCAAGTGCGGTTGTGGTAGAGTTGACTTGGTTTCCTATGGAAACCCTTGTCAATAAACTAAAAGGAAAAGAAAAAAATGTCTCAATCATCTCACTCTCGAAAAATCTCAAAGAAAGCCTTGACTGCATGCATAGCCGCTCTTCTAATAATCACAGTCTCTGCCTCAGCATTCGCTCTCCCTGCACTTGCACGTAACCCGCCAGTAGACGTCAAAACTTATGCCTATGTCACTGCCTCACCTAACCCTGCAGGGGTAGGTGAACAAGTTAACCTTGTTTTCTGGCTTAACCTGCCTCCCCCATCGGCGGCAGGCAACACCGGCGACAGATGGTCAAACTTCACTGTCTCCGTCACCAGACCTGACGGTACCATCGATAATTTGGGCACATTTGTGTCTGACCCGGTAGGTTCAGCATGGACTTCATATACACCAACTGAACTGGGTGTATATAATGTCACTTTCCGCTTTGGAGAACAAGTTCTTCAAAGGGATGGTTACACTGGCATAAATGGCACTAACAGCCAATATGTTGGCGACAAATTCTTGGCAAGCTCCGCAACAACATCCTTCACAGTACAAGAAAAACCACAGTCCCGTTGGGACTATTCACCATTGCCAATCAGCTACTGGGAACGTCCAATAGACACCATGAACTCTCACTGGCACGTATTGGGCTCTAACTGGTTGGGTCAAAACTTATTTGGCTCAAACTACCTCAGATTCCAATCAACCGGATATGCTCCAAATACTCCACACGTTATGTGGACAAAGGAGCTCTCCTTTGGTGGAATAGTCGGCGGCAACAACATTGGTAACAGCCCTGAAATTAACTTCTACTCAGGCATGGCATATCAGATCAAATTCCCCAATCCAATCATACTCTACGGAAGACTCTACTACACCATACCCCTAGGCGACAGCCCAACAGGCGGCGGATATGGTTGCATTGATCTTCGAACGGGCGAAACCCTATGGGAAAACCCCGGCACAGCACCATCATTTGCCCAATACTATGACTATCAAACACCAAACCAACACGGGATTGTCTCCAACGGTTATCTCTGGGTAACTGGCACAATCACTGGCCGATCACTTGTGAATCCCAACGACCGTGCAACTGTAACAGAAGGTGTCACCATGTCAACAACCACCAGTACTACAGCCTTTTCTAGTTCAGGCTGGACCGCATATGATCCCCTTACCGGCAAAATGCTCTACAACCTCACAGATGTTCCATCAGGCACACGCTTCTATGGAAACACAGGCGAAATCTGCATAATGAGCCTTGGCGGCAGACCAACCAGCACCGGACCATACACAACCCTAGCACAATGGAATAACACAAAACTCCCCGGTTACGAAGCTGATGCCAGAATCACATCTTGGACCCCTGGAACAAGCAACTATAACATGAGCAAAGCATATGACTGGAACGTAACCCTCTCAAAACAATTACCTTCAACCAGCGCCATTATACAAGTCCTCCCAGGTGACCTAGTGTTTGGCAGAAGCAGCACACTCCAGTTCACAGGCGAAACAGGCAGCAACGTATTCGGAACACCTGACCCATTCACATTATGGGCGGTTAACCTTAACGAATCAAGAGGCAACATAGGTGAAGTAATGTGGCTCACCAACTACACCGGCAGCGACGACAAAACAATCCTCATTGGCCAACGCGATCAACAAACACACGTCTTCACAATGTATGACAAAGAAACCATGCAATGGACTGGATACAGTTTGCTAACCGGAAAGAAACTCTGGGGACCAACTGCATCTGAAGATTCATTCAACTTCTACGGTGGCACTACCGGCCTTACTGCACCTTATGCAGTAGGTTATGGTCGTCTATACTCAACAGGTTACTCTGGAACACTATACTGCTACGATCTCGCTACGGGTGAATTAATGTTCACCTACGGTAACAGTCTCACCGATCCAAAGAACAGCACTAGAACCCCCGAAACAGTCTACGGTGCCTATCCCTATCAGGTAGCTGCTGTCGGCGACGACAAAGTCTACTTGATACCCAGCGAACACTCACTCGAAGCGCCACCCTACAAAGGTGCAGAAATCCGCTGTGTTAACGCAACCACAGGTGAAGAAATCTGGAAAATACTTGGCATGACCAACTGGCAAGAGGTTGCTCTTGCAGACGGCTACTTTGTCTACCTTAACTTCAATGATATGCGCCTAACCTGCATCGGCCCCGGTCCAAGTGCTACCACAGTAGCAACCTCTTCCGCAGTTATAAGCGAAGGCGGTAGCATACTTATCACCGGATCAGTCACAGACCTATCACCCAACACTGCACTCAAAGGCACTCCCGCAATCGCTGACGCAGACCAAGGTCCATGGATGAACTACATGGTCTCCAAAAGCATCGCAAAGCCAGACGTAACAGGTGTCGAAGTATATCTGGAAGCTCACGACCCTAACGGCAACATCATACAAATCGGCACAGCCACCAGTGACTCCAACGGTGTCTTTAAGAAACTCTGGACTCCAGACGTTCCAGGTGAATACAGCATCACAGCAACCTTCAAAGGTTCACAGTCATATGGACCATCAAGCGCGGGAACAGCAATCGGCGTAACAGACGCAGTACAAGTATCTGAACCAGACTATCCACAGCCCATTGACAACACAATGGCCATCGCAGGATCTGCAATCGCTATCATCGCAGTAGTTATCGTCATAGGATTAGTAATCCTTATGACACTCAAAAAACGCCCATAAACAAACTAACTACAAAGCCAAAAAATTAAACAATACCCTATCTTTTTTCTTATTTTAACCGGAACTCAGCTTAGTTACCCCCTAGGTTTTAGTTACGTAGTCTGAGAATACTTCCAAGATCTCCTCGGTCTTCTTGGGAAGGGCACACAAATACTCCTTGCCGCTGGGTTCCACGATCA